>MEZG01000022.1:25938-30653 GCA_001775965.1 Candidatus Bathyarchaeota archaeon RBG_13_60_20
TCTCCCTCCCGTATTGGACGGTCTTGACCTTCTTGTCCTCCCTCTGGACCTCGTCTAGGAGCCTCTCGATCTCCTGGCCCTCCTTGACGACCCAGCTCCTCATGAGCTCCTTGGCCCTCTGGACTATCTGGGACCGTTTCTCGACCCTAATGTCCGTGATCTGGTCTATCTTGACGTTGGACTCGCAGGGCCCGACCCTGTCCACAGTCTCCATGGCCGCCGCGATTATGGCTGTCTCGGCCCTGTCCAGGCTGCTGGGGACCATTATGGACCCCGCGGTCTTGTCGTTGGCTGAGGAGAGCTCTATGTCTATCCGCCCGATCTTGCCCGACTTTTGTAGCTCGCGTAGCTCGAACTCCTTGGGGAAGAGACCCTCGGTCTGCCCGAATATGGCCCCTATCACGTCGTGCTTCTCGACGACGCCGTCCACCTTGAAGCTAGCCTTGATGACGTACTTTGCTCCAGTGAATTTTTCCGTGTCTTTCACTCAGTATCCTCTCTGTTATCTGTATCTGTCACCCTTACCGCAGAGGCCCCCGATCCTTCTGGGCCTGCCCGGGTGTGATAGAATCAAACCCTTCCTTTACTATACCTTGCAGGAGTGCCGTTGGTTGAGGGCCCCTGCGTGTGAGAGTGATCGCTTGATGTGAGCGCCTCTTTTGTTGACGCTCGTTATCTCTTAACAGTCTCTGAATAAAAAGGTTCCCGAACTGGTTAATCTTAAGAAGCTGTGAGCGTGCTCTTATGCCGAGGCTGTAAGGTTGGGGGTGAAGGTTGCGATCAACGGCTTCGGCAGGACTGGGCGCCTCGCCCTGAGAGCCGCGTTCGAGAGGGGGTCAAAGCTCGAGTTCGTCGCAGTCAACAGGGGCGAAGCTGGGACCCTCAGCCACCTCTTGAAGTACGATAGCGTCCATGGCAGGGCGCCGTTCACGGTGGAGGCGAAGGGCGACAGCATGATCGTGGATGGTAAACCCGTCAAGGTGCTCTACGAGAGCGACGCGGAGAAGCTGCCCTGGAAGGAGCTGGGGGTTGACTTGGTGCTGGAGTGCAGCGACCTGTACAAGGACCGGGAGGGGGCCAGCAAGCACCTGAAGGCCGGGGCCAGGAAGGTGCTCATATCAACGCCTGCGAAGAAGCCCGACCTCACCGTGGTCAAGGGGGTTAACGACCACCTCTACGACAAGAAGAAGCACCACATAGTCAGCAACGCGTCTTGCACCACCAACTGCCTGGCGCCCGTGGCCAAGGTGCTCAACGACAGCTTCGGGATCGTCAACGGCTACATGTCCACCATCCACGCCTACACCAACACCCAGGTGGTGCTGGACAGGAGCAGCAAGGACCTGAGGAGAGCCAGGGCGGCCGCCCTGAGCATCATACCCACCACGACGGGTGTGACCAAGGCCATAGGGGAGGTGCTCCCAGAGCTGGACGGCAAGCTTGACGGCATTGCGTTCAGGGTGCCCACCCCCGATGTGAGCGTCGTGGACTTCGTCGCCAACCTTGAGCGGCAGGCCACGGTCGAGGAGATCAACGCCGCCTTCAGGAAGGCGTCCGAGGGAAAGCTCAAGGGTATACTCGGGTACAGCGACGAGCCCCTGGTCTCCGTGGACTACGTGCACAGCCCCTACTCCGCTGTGTTCGACAGCCTGGAGACCCGGTGCATGGGCAAGACGGCGAAGGTGCTGGCCTGGTACGACAACGAGTGGGGCTACTGCAGCCGCCTCATCGACGTCGCCGAGATGATGCTGTAGCCGCGCCCATTCATTTTTTAGTGGTACGTGTTCAGCGTGTGACCGTCAGCTGCCTCATCCGCTCGAGGTTCTCGGGCTTCCTATCGAAGTACCTGGCGACGGGCTCAAGCAGCTTAATCATGGACTCCGCCACGCCCCTCTTTAGGTCCAGGGGGTGGAGGCCGCCCCTGCCGTAGGCGTCGGCGAGCTCCTCGAAGCTGTTGTAGGTGACGTCTCCGCCGTACTTCTCGGGGCGCTCGATCTCCAGTTTACCTAGGTTGGGGAACACAGCCATTCTGGCGTGGTCGAGGACGGGGTTGTCCTTGACCACCTTCTCGGGGCAGAAGGCGTCGTGGTACTTGCCCCTGATCTCCTCCGGGGCGTCGTTGACCCATATGGCGCCCCTGGAGACGCTCTTGCTCATCTTGTGCCTGATGCTCTCGTTGATGCCCTGGTCCTCGTCGAAGCTGCCCTCCAGGCCGACCTGCTGGAGCCCCGGGAGCAGAGGGTTGTGGAGGCAGACGGGCACCTTAAACCCGAGCCTGGGGGCCACCTCGCGGGCCAGCATGTGTACCTTCCTCTGGTCCATGCCGGCGCAGGCGCAGTCCAGGTCCATCTGGAATATGTCGCTGGCCTGCATGGCCGGGTAGAGTGCCCACGCGGTCTCCACGTCGGCCGTGTCGGCGCTGCGGCCCATGATGGGCATGGCTCGGAGGGTGCGCCTGAGGGTCGTGGACTTCATGACGCGGACCACCTTCTCCCAGTAGTCCTTGGTGTCAACGATGTCGCTGGCCCACAGGTACTCGACCCTGCCCTCGGGGAGGCCCAGGGCCGTGAAGCAGTCCTTGAAGTACTCGGCCGCTATCGCCAGGTTCTCGGCGACTCCCCCCATCTTGTTGTTGATCCAGCCGTGCCACTCGGCGAGGTAGATGATGAAGTGGAAACCCGCGTCAACGAAGTCGCTCATCTTCTTGCCCACTAAGAGGCCTGTGCCCGCGTGCATGATGCCGCTGGGCTCGAAGCCCACGTAGCCTCGCGGGTGGTCGTTCGTCTCTAGTAGGCTTCGGAGCTCGTCCGCGGTGATGATCTCCTGGAGGTTCCGGGTGACTAGGTTAAAGCGGGAATCTGTGTCCAACTCGGCTCGCCAAGTATCTCGTATCCGTGGCTCGGTTTTTAAGGGTTGAGGACAGCGGAGGCTGCCCACCCCCGTGGGTAGCGTCGTGGACTTCGTCGCCAACCTTGAGCGGCAGGCCACGGTCGAGGAGATCAACGCCGCCTTCAGGAAGGCGTCCGAGGGAAAGCTCAAGGGTATACTCGGGTACAGCGACGAGCCCCTGGTCTCCGTGGACTACGTGCACAGCCCCTACTCCGCTGTGTTCGACAGCCTGGAGACCAGGTGCATGGGCAAGACGGCGAAGGTGCTGGCCTGGTACGACAACGAGTGGGGCTACTGCAGCCGCCTCATCGACGTCGCCGAGATGATGCTGTAGCCGCGCCCATTCATTTTTTAGTGGTACGTGTTCAGCGTGTGACCGTCAGCTGCCTCATCCGATCGAGGTTCTCGGGCTTCCTATCGAAGTACCTGGCGACGGGCTCAAGCAGCTTAATCATGGACTCCGCCACGCCCCTCTTTAGGTCCAGGGGGTGGAGGCCGCCCCTGCCGTAGGCGTCGGCGAGCTCCTCGAAGCTGTTGTAGGTGACGTCTCCGCCGTACTTCTCGGGGCGCTCGATCTCCAGTTTACCTAGGTTGGGGAACACAGCCATTCTGGCGTGGTCGAGGACGGGGTTGTCCTTGACCACCTTCTCGGGGCAGAAGGCGTCGTGGTACTTGCCCCTGATCTCCTCCGGGGCGTCGTTGACCCATATGGCGCCCCTGGAGACGCTCTTGCTCATCTTGTGCCTGATGCTCTCGTTGATGCCCTGGTCCTCGTCGAAGCTGCCCTCCAGGCCGACCTGCTGGAGCCCCGGGAGCAGAGGGTTGTGGAGGCAGACGGGCACCTTAAACCCGAGCCTGGGGGCCACCTCGCGGGCCAGCATGTGTACCTTCCTCTGGTCCATGCCGGCGCAGGCGCAGTCCAGGTCCATCTGGAATATGTCGCTGGCCTGCATGGCCGGGTAGAGTGCCCACGCGGTCTCCACGTCGGCCGTGTCGGCGCTGCGGCCCATGATGGGCATGGCTCGGAGGGTGCGCCTGAGGGTCGTGGACTTCATGACGCGGACCACCTTCTCCCAGTAGTCCTTGGTGTCAACGATGTCGCTGGCCCACAGGTACTCGACCCTGCCCTCGGGGAGGCCCAGGGCCGTGAAGCAGTCCTTGAAGTACTCGGCCGCTATCGCCAGGTTCTCGGCGACTCCCCCCATCTTGTTGTTGATCCAGCCGTGCCACTCGGCGAGGTAGATGATGAAGTGGAAACCCGCGTCAACGAAGTCGCTCATCTTCTTGCCCACTAAGAGGCCTGTGCCCGCGTGCATGATGCCGCTGGGCTCGAAGCCCACGTAGCCTCGCGGGTGGTCGTTCGTCTCTAGTAGGCTTCGGAGCTCGTCCGCGGTGATGATCTCCTGGAGGTTCCGGGTGACTAGGTTAAAGCGGGAATCTGTGTCCAACTCGGCTCGCCAAGTATCTCGTATCCGTGGCTCGGTTTTTAAGGGTTGAGGACAGCGGAGGCTGCCCACCCCCGTGGGTGGCTAGGGGGCTCGCACCAGACGCTTGAGCTGGTCAAGGACCAGCGCCCTGATCTCCGTGGGTCTGGGCAGCTCGCCCACGATCTCGCCGTTCCTGAGCAGGGGCTTGAGCATGGGCTCCGTTTCTCCGCCGCACACCCTGCACAGTGGGGCGGGGAGAGCGGCGGGCCTGACCTCGTCCATGAGGCACTCCTGGCAGCGCCACACCTGCTTCCTGCCGCCCAGCTTCCCCCTCTTGGCGCGGGGCTCTCCGTCCACCTCCACAATGTCCATGGCGAAGTCCAGGGTGGGGGCGCCGCT
>MEZG01000023.1:0-1301 GCA_001775965.1 Candidatus Bathyarchaeota archaeon RBG_13_60_20
GCCACACCAGGCGGCCCAGCAGTCTATAACAACCTTGGGATGATTCTTAACGAATTCGTCGAAGCTCTGATCTGTAACTTCAACCGTTTTAGGCATGTAACTTCAGTAGATGTTTGCAGGCCACAAAATATAAAGGTATTTTAAGGTGCTCACCACCATTGAACATAGCCATGAGCCTGAGAGAGATACAGAGCATCCTCAACGCCCCCGAGATAGGGCCCGAGGAGCTCATCAAGTGCGCCCTCGGCATCAAGACCACCGAGATACGCGCCTACTGCGTCCTCGTGAACCTGGGCCCAGTAACCATCCAGGACGCCACGGGGCACCTCAGTAAGAGCAGGTCCACGGCCCAGAGGCTATTCCAGAACCTTGTGGAGAAGGGCCTAGCCACCAGGGAGGAGGAGCTCATCGGCCTGGGTGGCTACAAGTACATCTACAGGGCCGTGCCCCCGGAGCGCCTCAGGGAGTCCATAAGGGACACACTTGACAGGTGGTACAGGAGGATGATGGTGGAGCTGGACGATCTCCCTGTGAAGATAAAGGAGATGGGGTGCCGGGCCTAGCACCTGGTGAGGTACCTGTCGTACTCCCACGTGGTGATCTTGGGCCTGCTGGCCGCCCACTCGACGCCGGTGAAGGCCAGGTAGTCATCGAACTCCCTCCGCTTAAGCTTAACCAGATTCCCGTGCAGGTACTCGCCCAGGGCCTCCTTCATGAGGGGGTCGTCCTCGAAGTGGTCCACTGCCTCGCCCAGGTGCTCGGGGAGGACCTCGACGCCCCTCTTCTTGATGTCCTTGGGCGTCAGGTGGTATATGTTCTCGGCCATGGGCTCCGGCGGCTCCGCCTTCTTCGTGACGCCCTCCATCCCGGCCTTCAGCAGGACGGTGGCCGCCAGGTACGGGTTGCAGGACGGGTCGGGGTGCCTGTACTCGATGCGCGTCACCCTGTTCCTCTCGCCAGGGGCCAGGGGCACCCGGACCAGGGCCGACCTGTTGGCGAAGCCCCAGCTCACGTATACCGGCGCCTCGTAGTGGGGCACCAGCCTCTTGTAGCTGTTCACTAGGGGCGCCACCACGGCGCTCATGGCCTGGGCGTGCCCGAGTATGCCGCCCACGTAGTGCCTGGCCTCGTCTGAGAGGCCGTGCTCGGCGTCGGGGTCTGAGAAGATGTTGCGGCCCGTCTCGTTCTCCACTATGCTCTGGTGCATGTGGCAGCCGCTGCCGTTGATGCCCCAGAAGGGTTTGGGCATGAAGGTGGCCATGGCCTCGTGCTTCTCGGCCACGGTCTTGACCGCCAGTTTG
>MEZG01000023.1:1307-10268 GCA_001775965.1 Candidatus Bathyarchaeota archaeon RBG_13_60_20
ACGACATTGTCCGCCGTCTTCAGGGCTTCGCTGTACCTGAAGTTGATCTCCTGCTGACCGCTGGCGGCCTCGTGGTGGACCCGATCCAGCATGAAGCCGGCGGCCTCCAGTACCATGAGGGTCTCCAGCTTAACCTCCTCAGTGGGGTCCAGGGGCGGCAGGTCGAAGTACCCGCCCTTACCGAAGGGCGCCACGGCGCCGTCCTTGTTGGTGACGTAGAAGTACTCCAGCTCGGGGCCCGTGTTGAAGCCATAGCCATCCTTCTCCAGTTCGTCCACCGCCATCTTCAGACGGCCCCTGGGGTCCCCCGCGAAGGGGGTGCCGTCCGGGTTGCTCACGTAGCAGAACATGAGGGCTATCCCGGGGGTCTCCCACATGGGCACCAGGAAGGTGACGGGGTCCGGGTGGAGGTTGAGGTCGCTGCGGTTCACCTCAGAGTAGCCTGGGACGCTGGATCCGTCGAAGGCTATCCCGTGGGTTAGGGCGTCCCTGATGTTGTACTCGGGCACCAGCATGGCCCTTGGTCCGCCCAGGGCGTCGATGACGATGAGCCGGACGTACTTTATGTCGTGGCGCGCCACGAGCTCCATTATGGGCTCCACGGCGTCGCCGTTGGTCAGTTTGTCGAGCATAAAACACACCACAGGCCACACATATATATAGCTTTCTGATGCGAAAGTATACACATGTATAGTTTTTCGCTAATTATCCAAACCAGTGTAAACGGGCCTTGACGCGTTTAAGGCAAGTTCACCTCTTTGAAAGCGAGGTCACAAGGGCGCCTAAAAGTACGAGGCCGCCCCCCGCCACAGTAACCGAGTCGGGTATCAGGCCCAGGATCACCGCCTCGCCCATGAAGGCGGCCACGGGCTCGAGGTAGAGCCAGATCGCTGCCTTCACCGTCTCCAGGCGGCTCAGGGCGTAGTTCCACAGCAGGTAGCCCCCGCCGCTGCACACCACTGCGAGGTAGAGGACGCTGATCCACTGACCCTGGCTGAGGGAGCCCAGCGCGCCCCAGTCGGAGGTCAGGGACATGGGGATCAGGAAGAGGGCCCCAAAAAGGGTGACGTGGCCGGTAACGTACGCCGGCCTGCCGGTCCTCTGCATAAGGCGCCTGCTCAGCGTCGAGTAGAGGGACCAGCACACGGCGTTCCCCAGCAGGCACGCGACGCCGAGGGCGAACCCGGTGTCGAGGCTGACAGCCCTGAGTTTGGGAAGCGTGATCAGGGCTACCCCCATGAAGCCCGTGGCCGCACCTAGAGCCCTCCAGGGGCTCAGGGCCTCCTTGAGGATGATTGAGGAGGCTACCCCGGTGAGAATCGGTATGAAGCCCACCACGAGGAGGGCCGAGACGCCGGCCCCGGCGTACTTGACGCCCGTGTACTGGAGCCAGAAGTAGAGGCTGATGCTGAGGAACCCTAGTAGGGCCATCTCCCTGAGGTCGCTGGGCCCAGGGCTTGTGCCCTTCAACAAGTTCGATGCGACGATGGGTGCGAAAGGTAGCGACGCGATGAGAAACCTCAGGGTGGCCAGGGTCACGGGAGAAAGCGTCGTTAGGACCACAGAGGCGGCCACGAAGCTCAGGCCCCAGATGAGTGAGACGGCCACGGCGGCCGCGACGCCCGTCCGCGTTGAAACGTCGCCAGGCATGAGACCACGGGTGCCCTGAACACATATATACCTATCGGCAAATTTAATATACAGGTGTAACCTTTAAAGTTAAATCAGTTCACATGTGTTAAGGTGATCCCATGTTTGCACTGGACGAGATAGACAAGAAGCTCCTGGCGGAGCTGCTCAAGGACTCCAAGAGGAGCTTCAGGGACCTGGCCAAGGCCATAGGCGTCTCGGCGGCCACCGTCATCAGCCACATACAGAGGCTGGAGTCGGCCGGCGTCATCAAGGAGTACACGGTGATGCTAGACTTCGAGAGGCTGGGCTTCGAGCTCACGGTAGTCACCGAGATGACGGTGAGCAAAGGCAAGCTCCTGGAGACCCAGCGTGAGATAGCCAAGCTGCCCTACGTATGCGCCGTCTACGACATCACAGGCGAGATAGACTCCATCGTGATAGCAAAGTTCAGGAACAGGCGTGAACTCAGCGAGTTCCCCAAGGACCTGCTGAGCATGCCCTTCGTGGAGCGCACCAACACCCACGTGGTCCTGAACACCATGAAGGAGGACTTCAGGATGATAAGCAACCTCTGACCCCGTGGGGGGGTCAGATGGGCTTCCTGAGGGCCCTGCCCGGCAGGGCGCCTGTGTATTTGTCCTTCTTGACGACGGGGACGCCGTTCACGATGACGTGGGGGATGCCGGAGGCGTACCTCTGGGGGTCAGTGAAGGTGGCCTCGTCCCTTACCTTGGCCGGGTCGAAGACGGTTATGTCCGCCCTGTAGCCCACCCTCAGCAGGCCCCTGTCCTTGAAGCCCATGCGGTGGGCGGGGGCCCCAGTCATCTTGCGTACGGCTTCCTGTAGGCTCAGGACGCCCTCGCGGACGTACTTGCCCAGGACCCTTGGGAAGGTGCCGTAGGCTCTAGGGTGGGGCCTGCTGTCGGCCCAGACGCCCTCCGGGCAGATGGCCGAGGCGTCGCTGCCCACCATCATGTAGGGGCTCCTCATGACACGGACAACGTCCTCCTCGTTGAGGCCGAACATGACGCTCTGGACCTGGGTGTTTTCAGCTATGAGGAGGTCGAACATGGCGTCGTAGGGGTCCTTGCCCACGGCCTCTGAGACCTGCTTGAGGTTCATGCCGTTGTACTGGGGGTGGTTCTTGGCCTTGGTGACCATGACCTCGTCCCAGTTGTATACGATCCTGCTCTCCTCCCTGAGCCTACGCCTGGTCTCCGGGTCCCGGAGCCGCTCCAGCATCTTCTCGGCTCCGCCCTCGTGTGCCCAGTGGGGCAGGAGGGCCGTCAGGCCGGTGCTGGACGCGACGTAGGGATACTGGTCGAAGGTGACGTCCACGCCCTTACCCCGGTACTCCTCAACCATGGCCAGGCTCTGCACGGTCTTGCCCCAGCTGGGCCTCCCGCTGGCCTTGAAGTGGGATATCTGCACGGGGGCACCGGCGTTGAGCCCTATCTCGCAGGCTTCCTTGACAGCGTCGAGCAGGGTCTCGCCCTCGCCTCTGATGTGGGAGAAGTAGATTCCACCGCGCCGGGCCGCCGCCTTGGCCAGCTCGGTTATCTCGGGAGCTTTCCCGTAGACGCTGGGCGGGTAGATGAGGCCGGTGCTAAGGCCCCAGGCACCGTCCGCCATGGCCTCCGCCACGAGCTTCTTCATCTTATTCAGCTCGGCATCCGTGGGCTCCCTGTTCTCGTATTCCATCACATCCTGCCTCACCGTGCCGTGGCCCACCAGGGGCGCGATGTTCAGGGACGCGCCCCCGTCCATCTCGTCCATGTACTCTGCCATGGTGCCCCACGTGATGTGGAAGTCGTCCGGGACGCTGCTCCTACCGTACCTCTCCCTGTACTCGCGTACCTTCTCGTTCACGGGCGCCGCGCTGCTGCCGCACTGGCCTACCACCTCCGTGGTGACTCCCTGGCGGACCTTGCTCAGGCCCCTCCTGTCCACGAGGATGGGCACGTCGCTGTGGCTGTGGATGTCTATGAAGCCCGGCGCGACGACCATGCCCTTCGCGTCGATGGCCGTCTCGGCTGCCAGCCCCTTCAGGTTGCCCACGGCCGAGATGACGCCTCCCTCGACGCCGACGTCGGCGCGGAACCACGGGTTGCCCGAGCCGTCAATGACGCGGCCGTTCTTGATTATGATGTCTAGACTCAAACCTTTCTCCTCGGATGTATGTGGACGCAGAGGATTTAGGGTTTAAGACCCGGTCCTCCTGAGGACCCTGCCTGGGAGAGCCCCAGTGTGCTCGCCGTCCTCCACCACGGGGACTCCGTTCACAAGGACGTGGGATATTCCAGACGGGTACCTGTGGGGCTCAGTGTAGGTTGCCTTGTCGCTCACGGTTTCCGGGTCGAAGACCACCAGGTCGGCCTTAAACCCCTCCCTGATCAAGCCCCTGTCGTGGAGCCCCAGCCGCTGGGCGGTGGCGCCGCTCATCTTCCGGACCGCCTCTGGGAGGCTCAGCACGCCCTCCCTGACGTACTTCCCCAGGACACGCGGGAACGTCCCGTAGAACCTGGGGTGGACCATGCTGCGCCCGAACACGCCGCCGGGCGACACGGCCCTGCCGTCGCTCCCCACGATGCCCAGGGGGCTCCTCATGACGCGGACCACGTCCTCCTCCACCATCTCGTGGAGGACGATCATGACCTGGGTGCCCTCCCTGACCAGCAGGTCACACATGGAGTCCAGGGGGTCCACGCCCTCCCGGGCGGCTATGTCCCCGAGGCTGAGGCCCTCGTACCCGGGGCTGTTAGCGGCCTGGACCACCACCAAGCGGCCCCAGTCCTCCATCTCCTCGGTGGGCTCGGTCCTGATCCTCTCCCTCACCTGCGGGTTCCTCAGCCGCTCCAGGAGCCTGCTGGCTCCCCCCTCCTGGACCCACATGGGCAGTATGGAGGCAAGCCCTGTGCTTGAGGCCGCATAGGGGTACTGGTCGAAGGTGACGTCCACGCCTAGGCCACGCGCCTCCTCCACTATCCTGAGAGTGTCGGCGGTCTTCCCCCAGTTCCTGGAGCCACACGCCTTGAAGTGGGACACCTGGACCCTTGCCCCGGCCCTCCGCCCGATCTCTATGGCCTCCCGGACGGCTTCCAGTAGGGTGTCCCCCTCGCCACGTATGTGGGTGCTGTACAGGCCGCCGTACTCGGAGGCTACCCGGGCCAGGTCGACCAGCTCATCTGTGCCCGCGAACACGCTGGGCGTGTATATCAGGCCGGTGCTCAATCCCCAGGCCCCCGCCTCCATGGACTCCCTCAGGAGTCTCGCCATCTCGGCCGTCTCCCCCTCTGTGGGCGGCCGGTCCTCGTTCCCCACCGTGTTCTGCCTGAGGGTGCCGTGGCCCACCAGCGTAGCCACGTTGAAGGCCGCCCCGATGCGCTCGACGAGTCCCATGTAGTCGGCCATGGTCTCCCACGTGTAGACTTGGTCGTCGCCCATCATGGCCGCCATGTACCTGCGCCGGTACTCCTGCAGCCCCTTATTCATGGGGGCCGCGCTGTTGCCGCAGTTTCCGATGACCTCGGTGGTGACCCCCTGCCGCACCTTGCTCTCTGCCCTGGGCTCCCTGAGGATAGTGTAGTCGCTGTGGCTGTGGATGTCAATGAAGCCCGGGGCGACCACCATCCCGCGGGCGTCTATGACCTTATCCGCTTTGGCTTTGACGCCCCCGATGGCGGCGATGGTGTCGCCGCTGACCCACAGATCGCCCCTGTACCACGGGTTCCCCGTGCCGTCGATGACGCGCCCATTCAAGATAGCTAAATCGTAGACCACTCTCGCCGCCTCCCAGTCATGCTTCCTTAACCCTTCCAGCGGCGGGGAACCTAAATATGCTTCCACTCGAAAGTATCCACCGGGTTTCTGGTGTGTCCGAGAAGTATAGCTACGTCAGGTACGCCTGGTGGGAGGACGTGGACATAGAGGCCTTGGCGCGTGAGCTGGAGGAGAGGTTCACGCTGAGGCGGCTGGACACCCCGGGCGTCACACGGTACGAGATATCCATCTACCAGAACACAAGGCAGGAGATACTAGTCAAAGCCGACACCTTGAAGGCTTACATAAGCAGGTTCAGGGCCACCATGTTCCAGAGGGAGCCCGCCCCCTTCACGGGTAGGGATCTGGAGCTACGGGCAAGGCTCATGGAGGTCTACCCCAGGAACAGGCCGTCGCCAGCCCCCTGGATGATCAGCCACGAGACGCCCTTCGATGTAGCCGAAAAAGAGGGAGCCTAGACCTTCCTCAGGAACTTGAGCCGCTTGTCCCTGGTCGAGGAGACCTGCTTGCTGTAGACCTCCACCAAACCCTTTCTTATGAGGCTGGGGATGGCGCCGCTATCCAAGTGGGATATCTGCTTACACATGACGTCGCCCTGGCTCACTAGATCGTAAACTCTACGCTCCGCTAGCGTCAACTGATGCTCGGTTGTCATCGTCAGAAAACCGTATACATTAATGTCATCGAAGGGTAAAAGGATACCGTAAGAAGGAGGCTAGGGCCTGAGGTATCCGGCCAGGTGCTTCACCATGGGCCTCCCCAGAGCCTCCTCTATAGGCTTGTATATCTCCGGGTACCTGTTGCCGTCCCCCACGAGTATCTTCTCCTTGGGCACGTTCACCAGGTACACTGTCTGGCCCTCCTTGAGTGTCGCGCTTGTGGTGGGCTCGCCCTTCTCGTCGAAGACGGTCATGAGGTCGGGGAAGGTGGCGAGCCTCTTGCCCCCCTTCTCCAGGGTCATGTACTCGTTGACGTAGCCCAGCTCCCACTCGTCCTTCCCCTGGACCAGAGTAATGAAGCCCACGTCGAAGCCACCCCGGGCCTCCAGCGTCTTCTTGGCTATCTTTGCCTTGCAGACTAGCTCTCCGCCCAGGAAATCGGTGGCCGCCTTAACCTTCGGCTCTGCCCCCTCGGCCTTCATGTGGGCGCGGCCCAGCTCGATGGCTTGGGAGATGGCTCCTGGGGCGCCGTGCTCCCTGGTGTAGCTCACAGGGACGGGGTCCCTGGCCAGGGCCACCAAGGCCTTCATGTCTCTAGCCTGGCCCCTGACCACGTTGCTGGTGGACTGGAGGCTGCCCCACGCTAGGACCTCGCTCCCCTCGGTGACCCCGGCCTTCACGCTCTTATAGTCGAGCCTGTGGAGCCCCATGCTGCCCATCATGGCTGTGGGGTGGGCCCTGCCGTCGGCCGGGGTGTCCACCACGGGGAGCCCCAGGGCCGCCGCTATGACCCAGCCCCCGAAGCTGTTGTGGCCGCCGTTCTCGGCGGCGATGAGCCCATCGTACTTGACGCCGGCCTCCTTGAGGAGCAGCGCGGCCCTGATGAAGTGCATTGGCTTGGTGTTACCGCGCTCCGTGGGCGCACCCAGCGCCGCGCTGGTTATCACCCTCCAATCTGGGTCGGCCTCGTCAGGCCCCCAGAGCTCCACCTTACCTATCTCCAGGGCCAGGACCCCCGTGCTCCTGCCCGTTTCGTACCAGCCCCCGCCTCCGCCGCCCAGGATGGTCCCACCCACGGCGAGGGCATCCACGTCTTCCCTCGTCATCGTTCTCGGCATGGTTATCGATATTGAGGTGCCTAGGAGGGTTATAACATCGACCAGCCATTTATGAGACAGTTGTAACATACGTTGGAGGGAGGCGTATGAGGCGAAGATACATCGTAGTTGACGAACGGGACAACGTCGCGACAGCCATCGTTGACCTCAGCATGGGAGAACATGTGGAGACCCTGAGGGGGCGCATCGTGCTCCTAGGAGAGATCCGGTACGGCCACAAGTTCGCGCTGGAGGACATACCCCTGGGCGGCTACATCGTCAAGTACGGGGAGCAGATAGGCAGGGCCACAGCGAGCATAACTAGGGGAGACCACGTGCACGTCCACAACGTGGAGGACATCGTGGACGAGGTGAGGAAGAGGTGACCGGGAAAGCCACCTTCATGGGGTACAGGAGGCACGACGGGGGCGCCGGAGTCAGGAACTACGTAGCCGTGGTGCCCACGGTCCTGTGCAGCTGCTCCGTAGCCCGAGGCATCGCCGAGGCCACCAGGGCCAACGTGTTCACCCACGACGGGGGGTGCGGGCAACTTGGTCCCGACAGGGATCACACACTCCGGGTGCTCGAGGGTGTGGCCGCGCACCCTAACGTGGGGGCACTCCTGGCGGTGGGCCTCGGCTGCGAACAGATTGACGCCGGAAAGCTCGTGGAGGCCGCCGGGGGCAAGCCCGCGAGAAGCATAAGCATCCATGAGCTGGGCGGCAACACCAGTACCGTGAAGAGGGGCACCGAGATCGTCAAGCAGCTCAGACGAGAGGCCGCGAAGGCTCGGAGGGTGCCCATCGCCGCCGAGGAGTTGACCGTGGCGACCCAGTGCGGCAGCTCTGACACGGGCTCTGGCCTGGCCTCGAACCCGGCCACCGGGGCAATGGCCGACCTCCTCGCGGAGCAAGGCGGCGCCGTCATCCTGGGTGAGACGGGGAGCCTCTACGGGGCGGCGGGCCTCATGGCGAGGCGGGTCGCGGCCAAGGAGATCGGCGACAGGATCATAGAGATGACGGACGTGCTCGAAGGCTACTACATGCGCATGGGCAATAGCCTGAGGGAGGCGAACCCGACGCCGGGCAACATAGCGGGGGGCCTGACGACCCTGGTGGAGAAGTCTCTGGGGGGCGTGAGGAAGGGGGGCACCACGCCCATACGGGGCGTCCTCGAGGCGGGTGAGAGGATCAGGGGAAAGGGCCTGTGGGTGATGAACACGAGCATGGGGTTGGGGGCCTGCGCAACCGCTGACATGCTCGCGTCCGGCGCCCAGGTTATGGTCTACACGACGGGCATGGGGAACCCCGTGGGGAGCCCCCTCGGGCCGGTCGTCAAGGTCACCGCCACGAAGGGGACCGCTGAATCCCTGGCGGATATTATCGACTTCGACGCGAGCCCGGTGCTGCTGGGGGACGAGTCGGTCCAGGACTGCGGGAGGCGGCTCCTCGACGAGGTGCTGGAGGTCGCCAGCGGCAGACAGGTGTCCTCAGAGAGGACGGGGCACAACGTGTTCGCTATAGGCAAAATGGTTGTCTGAAAAAGGGGGTTGGGGGCTAGTACCAGTCCAGCTTGCCCTCTTTCTCTTGCTTCAGGAGAGCGGCCCAGTCCTCGTTGATTTGGCCCTGGATGATCTCCAGCATCGCGTCGTCTACGTGCCTGAACCTGCGCTGGGGCTCAAGGTACTCCTTGACGGGCTTCAGCTCCTTGGGCTTCACGCTTATCTTGAACTGGCCGTGGTCGATCTCCACCACAGGGAAGGCGCCCGTCTGAACCGCGAGGCGGCCGATCTC
>MEZG01000024.1:0-8119 GCA_001775965.1 Candidatus Bathyarchaeota archaeon RBG_13_60_20
CGCTGTGCCCGCTAAAAAAAGTGAATCCGGACTGGGGCCGGTTCCTCCTCCCGCACCCAATCCCACGGGCTTCAGTGGATCACCGGGTCATGTACTCGTAGGCTGAGAGCAGGTGGACCTTCACCACGTGCATCAGCTCCTCCACTTCCACGTACTCGTCCACGGTCCCCATCCCGTGGTTCGTCGGCCCATAGTAGTAGGAGGGCACCCCCAGGCCCCGCCAGAACTTGAGGTCGGACCCGCCCAGGCTCACGATGGGCCTGGGGTCGATGCCCAGCAGCCGGGAGCTCGCCCTCATGGTCTCCGCCATCTCGCCGTCGGGCGGGCTCCAGAGGGGCCCATCGTAACGGGTCTCCTCGACGGATGCTCTTGGGTGTCGGCCCACGATTTCCCTGACCCTGGACATCACGTCATCCTTAGCGAGCCCAGGCGGCAGCCGCAGGTCCACCTCAAAGCTGCACTCCCGGGGGATCACATTGACCTTGACCCCGCCCTCGACTGTGCCGATGTTGACGCTGAGCCTCCGCATCACGTCGGCGCCGCCCGGCCCCAGGGCCCTCTCCGCGGCGTCCCTGCCCTCGTCGATGGCTCTGCGCAGGTTCTCGGGGTAGTCCACGGGGGTGTCCACGAGCTCCTCTAGGTCTGTTATCAGCCTGGCCGCGACCTTGATCGGGTTCAGGCTGGTGTGGGTGTAGGCGCCGTGGCCGCCTTGGGACTTGACCCTGACCCTGAGCCACAGTATCCCCTTCTCCCCGAACCTTATCGTGTAGGGGCTGCTGGGCTCACCGTTGATGCAGCAGTCGCCCAGCACCTCCGGTACGTTCTCCACGAGCCAGCCCGCGCCGAGCCTGCCCCCTGACTCCTCGTCGCTGACCACGGTGAGGGTGGCGGCGCCCCTCAGCTCGTCCCGCAGCTCGCGCAGGGCCAGATACGTGTAGATGGAGGCCGTCGTCCCCGCCTTCATGTCGCAGGCGCCGCGCCCGTAGACCCTGCCGTCCACCAGCTCGCCGCCCCACGGGTCGCGGCTCCAGCCCTCCCCGGAGCCAACGGGGAACACGTCCATGTGGCCGTTCAGTATCAGCCTCCTGCCGGGCCTCGCCGCCTTGAAGCCGGAGACGATGTTGGGCTTCTCGGCGTCGGGCCCAACCACATCGTACCCTACGCCCCTGGAATCAAGGTAGTCGGTGACGTACCTGCACGCGTCCCGGGTGTCCCCCGGCGGGTTCGGGCTCCTCGCCCTCAGGAAGCCCCTAAGGAAGCCGACGATCTCGTCCCTGTCCGCCTCCACCCTGCCCATGATCCTCTTCTGCACTGGGCTTGGTTCCATGGATAGTATTAACCGACAACGCGATTAAGAGGCATCCGATCATGGAGGGGCCATAGGCAGACCACGCCAAGGTAGAAGGGCCACGGGGGAAACGTGGAATAACAAGTAGCCTGTTATTCCTGAAAAATGCCCTGGGAGCCCCTCCAAACCCTTAAGCCAGCCAGGATAGCACAGCGTTGGAGGGACGCCCACACCTTGAGGGACCCCTGGGTAGAGAACCGGAGGCACGTGAGGAACTACCCCCACGGCGAGTCCATCCACATAAGCCGATCCACCCTAAAGCAGTTACCCCGCGTCTGCGTATCCTGCGGCGAGACCGACGAGAGCAGGCTCATAGTGGACCACGTCAACGGGGACTCCACGGACAACAGCCCCGGCAACCTCCGGGTACTCTGCCGCAGGTGCCACCTGGAGAAGACCCCCGACTCACCGTACACGGGATTTCTCAGGTTCGACGCCGAGCGAAGCTGAACTGACCAGGGCAGCCGCCGATCAAGTTCATTTACCCACAGCCACAATAAAGGGGCAGACACTACAATGGGTAAGCTCAAAGTCACCCTGGCGTGCGGCCCCTACGACCGCACCTGGGCCCTGGCCAGCGGCCAGGTCCAGCCCGAGGGCGTGGACCTCAACTATGTCACCCTGCCCCCCGAGGAGCTTTTCTGGCGCATGGCGGTCCACGGCGAGTTCGACGCCTCCGAGTTCAGCCTCGGGGCCATGTCCATCCTGCTTGGGCGGGGGGACCGCCGCTTCGTGGGCATCCCTGTGTTCCCGTCCCGGTTCTTCCGCCACTCATCCATCTTCGTCAACGCCCACTCCGGGATCAAGAAGCCCGAGGACCTCAAGGGCAGGAGGGTGGGCGTGCCCGACTACACCATGACCGCCAACACATGGATACGGGGCCTCTTGGAGCACGAGTACGGAGTCAAGCCTACCGACATGCAGTGGTTCACCGGGGGCCTCAACGAGCCGGGCCGCAGGCAGCGGGTGGCCACCAAGCCCATACCGGGGCTCAGGGTGACCCACTCGGACGCCTGGGTACTCAGTGACATGCTGGACCGCGGCGAGATTGACGCCCTCATCGGCGCCAGGGAGCCGGACAGCTTCAGGGCTGGTTCGCCCAACGTAGCCCGGCTCTTCACCGACTACAGGCTCGTGGAGGTGGACTACTATAGGCGAACAGGCATCTTCCCCATAATGCACCTGGTGGTCCTGAAGAGGGAGACCTACGAGGAGAACCCCTGGCTGGCCTACAGCCTCCTAAAGGCGTTCGAGGAGAGCAAGAGGCTCTGCGCTGAGGAGATGCCCAAGCAGAGCGCCCTGAGGTACATGCTGCCCTGGATGATCCCGGAGCTGGAGGAGACGACGAGGATCATGGGTGAGGACTACTGGCCGTACGGCGTCGAGGCCAACCGGCGGACCATCGAGGCGTTCATCGGCTACTCGGTGGAGCAGGGGCTCGCCGAGTCCCCCTTCGGCGTCGAGGACATATTCGCCCCCGAGACGATCAACACGGCCAAGATCTGACCCCGATCTGGGCAAGGAATTTTCCGAGTCGGGGCCACCGTAAATCATAGATATCCTCAACCCCCTTCTTTGGTGACTCAGGAGGCATGATCGTGGACTGGAAGAGGGACCTGCCCGAGATAGCTGAGCAACTGGGCGCCGACACGGCGCTCATCAACGGCAAGGTGCTTACGGTGGACGAGGGCGACTCTGTGGCCGAGGCGGTGGCCGTCAAGTACGGCAGGATCGCCCGCGTCGGGACCAGCAGAGACATCAAGAAGCTTGTACGGGAGGGAACCCGCGTCATCGACCTGGCGGGACGCTGCGTGACTCCCGGCCTCATCACAACCCACGAGCACTTCCTCAGGTACGGCTACAACGCCGTCTCGGGCATCGACCTCTGGTACCCCCGCGTCAAGACCATAGCGGACATCGTGGAGGCCGTGGAGGCCAAGGTAGCCGAGACCCCCAAGGGGGAGTGGGTCTTCGGCTGGGGGTGGGACGAGAACCTCCTCGCCGAGAAGAGGGCCCCCAACAGGCACGACCTGGACCCCGTCTCCCCGGACAACCCCGTATACCTGGGCCGCGTCTACCAGATGGTAGCGGCCAACAGCCTGGCCCTCAAAATAGGAGGGGTCACAAGGGACAGCCCAGAGCCCGAGTACGGCAAGATATTCCGCGACGAGAGGAACGAGCCCACCGGCGTCTTCCTTACCATCCTGCCCAGCGCGGACCCCTTCAGGCAGGCGTTCCCCGTGGCCACCACCGAGCTAAAGGAGAGAGCCATCGTCAAAGCCTGCCACGACTACAACAGCGAGGGCATGACCATGGTCATCGACGCCACGGTAGGCAAAGCTGAGCCCAACGACCTAGTGGCCTACCAGAACGTCCGGATGCGAGACGAACTCACCATGAGGGTGTACGCGCTCTACGGGTTTGTGCGCACAGTGGAGGAGGCAAAAGAGACTGTTCAACGGTTCGCCACCTACGGGGACGACTGGTTCAAGCTGGGGGGCGTCAAGCTGAGCCTCGACGGCGGCGTCGTGCCCAGGACAGGGTTCTTCTACGAGCCCTACGTGGGTGAACCAGGCAACTACGGGCGCACCAAGTGGACCAAGGAGGACCTCATGGAGGCCGTGGAGATACTGCACAGTGCCGGGTGGCAGTGCTGCACCCACACCATCGGGGACAGGGCTATCGACTGGGTCCTGGACTGCTACGAGAACGCCATGAAGAAGAGCCCCCGCCCGGACCCCAGGCACCAGATAATCCACATCTACTACCCCACCGCGGAGGCCATCGACAGGGTCAGGCGGCTGGGAGTCATGGCCAACGTCCAGACCACGTTCATCCACTTCGAGGGGGACACCTACGTCAGGAACCTGGGCGAGGCCAGGGGCGGGTGCGTTAAGCCCCTGAGGACCTTCGTTGAGAAGGGGATACCCGTCGGCAACAGCCAGGACTACCCCTCGGGGCCGATACCGGCCAGCATAGGTCTGTGGGCTGCGGTGGCCAGGGAGACCTTCAGCGGAGCCGTGGTCTGCCCAGAGCAGAGGCTAACCGTGCAGGAGGCGCTGCGGACCTACACCATCTGGGCCGCGAGGCACGTCTTCATGGAGGACCGGCTGGGCTCACTAGAGGTGGGTAAGTACGCGGACATGGTGGTCTGGGACAGGGACCTGTACACGGTGCCCACTGGTGAGCTTCGCAGCATCCGGGCAGAGATGACCATGGTCGAGGGCAGGATAGTCTATGAGGTGTAGAGGAAACATGGTTTCCACTTTTTCTCGGCACTCTCTATCGTCTGATTTTTAGTTGAGAATCTGAAATAGGTTTATTTATCCGAAAAAACAATAATATTCTGGTGAAACAGAGTGGGTCTGAGTGTGGAGTCCCGCGTCGGTAAGAAAAACGCCATCTACCTGCCCAAGGCTGTGGTCGAGGCCACCGGCCTGAAAGAAGGCGATAAGATAATGTTACGAGTGACGGATAAGACTGTGGTTGTGGAGCCCCTGATGGACCCACTTGAACTGGCGTTATCCAGCAACAAGTACGCAGTGATAGATCCAGAGCAGATCGAGGCGATCAGCGTTGAGGAGCAGGGAACACAGCCTAAAGGTGCTGCTTGACACCTCCTTCTTGCTACCTTCGCTAGGCGTAGACGTCGGCCGGGAGGTAGCCAAGGGGCTCAGGGGGCTGGCCGAGGCTGACGCCGAGATATTCTACTCACGGTTCAGCGTGCTTGAAATATTGTGGGTAATGGCTCGGCTGCTGAGGGAGGGGACGTTCGATGGAGACAGGTTCAGCCTAGGGCTCAGGAGCGTGGTCGACGGCGGCAGGTACAGGGCGCTAGAGGAGGATACCTACTCCTACGGTGAGGGCCTGAGGCTCTACAGGTTGGGTCACAGGGATATGATCGATAACATTCTGTACGCGTCCTCGCTCAGCCACGGCCTAGGTTTTATGACCCTAGACAGGGAACTGGGAAAGTTCATAGGAGAAAAGGGTCTCAAGGACAACCTCATGTTTCCTTGAGGACCTGTACACGGTGCCCACTAGGGAGCCTCGTACCCGAACACACATTGACAGCAAGATAGTCTACAGGACGTAGATCGTTATACCTCCGGGGATATACTGTACCGCTTAAACAGATAGAGATAAAGCCCCCTGAACCTCAGAGAACCTTGATGGATAACGCAGCTCAGCTCATATCGGAGGAGGACAGGCAGCTCCTTAGGCGCGTCAGCGACCTCCTCGAAGAGGTCATGGAGACCATTGAGATAGCTCAGAACCCGGAGATCATGCGGGAGATCGAGGAAGCTCGACAGGACGCCAGAGAGGGGAGGGTTCGCGACTACTCTGAACTCAGAGAGGAGCTGAGGAAAACTGGTAAAATACGCGTTAAAGACAACTAGGACATTCGACAAGGCGTTAAAACGGCTAGACCCCCAGGTCGCTGATAGGATTGATGATGCGATCATGTATCTTTCAGAGAACCCCTATCTTGGAAAGCCTCTACGTGGAGTTCTCCAAGATGAAAGGAGTCTAAGAGTAGGTGACTACCGTGTCATCTATCGTGTGAATGAGACGACTAGAACTGTGATACTTTACACGGTTGACCACAGGTCAAGAGTCTATCGATGACAAGACTGGCCAAGTCCATAGTAAATAATTGGTTTTAACGGGCTCTTCACTCGATCCTTTCCAGCTTGAAGACCACGGGCCGCAGGCCGTCGGTGCAGCAGCTCACCATGCTGCCCTTCTTGCTGATCCAGGGGAAGTCGCCGCCCATGGCGAGGTGGGCCACGTCGCGCTGGATGTCTGCCCAGGCCCAGGCGCAGAACCCATCGGGAATGTTGAGTGCCTTGCTGGTGTACTCGGTGCCCACCTTGAACCGGCCGCACTCGGGCGTCACCGTGCCCGCTGCAAGCTCCTTGAAGATGGGGCCAGGCTTCAGCATGGCCGCCACTGTGATCTTTACGTCGCTTACCAACCTATCACCGGGTCACCATTGGGGGCGGCCGTATATAAGAGGGGCGGAGATGGCCTATATGGGGCGGCCCTCCCTTCAGCGGCGGCTAAACCCTTATTACGCCCGGTCTCCCAGCCCAACACATGGAGAAGTACCAGCACGTGCGGTTCCGGTGGTGGAACCAGGTAGACCTGGACAAGGCCAGGGAGGAGCTGGGCGCCTTCAAGCCCAGCGTCAAGCAGCTCCCCACGGGGGGCTTCGACCTCTACAAGGACGACAAGCGGGAGCTTACGGCTGCCTCGGACACCCTTGTAGCCCACCTCAGCGGGTTCAGGGCCGTCCTCACCCAGAAGGAGGCAAAGCCCTTCACCAGGCGTGATGCGGAGCTGCGAGAGAAAATCATCCAGCTGTACCCCCAGAACAGGCCCACCCCCTTCCCGTGGGAGTGGTCCCCGGAGCCCAAGTTCCAGGTTGAGGAGTAGGTGGACCACTAGTACCGGACACTGTTTCATCAAACTTTTTTTAGCCCTCTGCGAGGTTCACGCATCCCTTCCCAGGTGAACGAGATGCAGACCATTGAAGCAGTGAACATCTCTAAGAGCTACGGCTCCGTCAAGGTCCTAGACGACGTCAGCCTCTCCGTGGCACCTGGCGAGTTTTATGGGCTCTTCGGCCCCAACGGGGCTGGGAAGACGACGCTCCTAAGGGTGCTCACCGGGCAGCTGGCTCCCGACGAGGGCTCGGCGACAACGGCGGGGGTCCCCCACACGGACCCGATACGGCTGAAGCAGCGGGTGGGCATCGTGCCCGAGGCGGAGACACCGCCCACGTTCCTCACGGCCCAGGAGACCTTGGAGCTGACGTGTAGGCTCCGCGGCCTCGACGACATGAGCGGCAGGGTCGAGCGATGGATAGGGTTCTTCGACCTGGGCGAGAAGCGGGACGTTCTCTGCAGGGACCTGTCCAAGGGGCAGAGGCAGAAGGTGATGCTGGCCGCCGCCTTCATCCACGAGCCGAAGCTGCTGCTCCTGGACGAGCCCTTCATCAACCTAGACCCTATCTACCAGCGCCGCCTCAGGGAGTACCTCGCCAGCGTGGTCGCCGAGGGTCGCACCGTGTTCATGTGCAGCCACATTCTGGAGATAGCGGAGCGCCTCTGCGACAGCGTCGCGATCATAAACCGCGGCCGCATCGTAGAGCAGGGGCACCTCGCCGAGATGGGCGGCCACCTGGAGGACGTGTTCCTCCGCGCCGTGGAGGCCAGCCAGGTTGCTTAGCCTCCGGCTCCTCCACGCCATGATGAAGGAGGAGTGGAGGCTCCACCAGAGCCTCGTGGGCCCTATGGGCTCCTCCCTATTCCCGGCCACTATCTTCGTGTTCACCGCGTTCCTGGCTCTCGCCGCGCCCCGGGTGCTGAGCCACATGCCCACAGCCACGATTCTGCTGATGCTGCACGTGGCCAGTGTCCTCTACGGCCTCTTTGTGGGGGGCTTCGGCAGCATCGGTGAGCATGTGATGACCAGGCGCCTGGGCCAGGTGAGCATGATCATGCAGATGCCTCAGACGTATCCGGTGAGCTTCCGAAGGATGATGGCCGTCTTCTACGCCAAGGATTCGGTGTTCTACCTCCTCTACAGCTACGTGCCCCTGACGCTGGGCCTTGCCGTGGCAGCCCCCGGGGCCGGAGTCAGCCTCGGCGGTGTGGCTATGCTCGGCCTCACCGCGTTTCTCAGCTTCATGGTGGGAATGGGCCTCAGCTTCACCCTCTCAGCCGTGTCCATCCGCAGCCGCCACCTGTGGCTGCTGCTCAACGC
>MEZG01000024.1:8165-9692 GCA_001775965.1 Candidatus Bathyarchaeota archaeon RBG_13_60_20
CAGGCGACCTCAGAACCTTGGTGGCCAAGGAGTGGGCCGAGGTCAGGCGCGCTGGGGCCTTGGCGCCGGTTGTGATGAGCTTCGCGGGCCACCTCCTCGCCGTCTACGGGATGAGCTGGGTCTTCGAGGCCGGTGTCGGCGTCAGCCTCGGCTTCAACGTGGTGTTCTACAGCGGCTTCGTGGGATTCATGGGCGTCATGACTTACAGCTTCCTCACCAACCTGGAGCACAACGAGTACCTGAACGTGCAGCCCGTCTCCGTGGACATGGTTGTGAAGGCCAAGCTGGTTCTGTATTTCCTTTTGACCGCGGGGGTCTCCGTGGCCTACGTGGTGAGTATCGGCGTCCTGAAGGGCCAGCTCTCCATGGTACCCCTGGGGCTGCTGCTGGCCGGGGCCACTAGCGCCTACGTGGCGGGCGTCACATGCTACCTCACCGGCCTCTGGACCAACACAATGTTCTTCGACGCCCGGGTCATAATCAGGTTCTGCGCCTACGTGGTGCCCCCTATGGTCGTGGCCGAGATAGCGGCCCTCATGTTGCCAGTGAGACCCTGGTTGGCCACACCCGTCATCGTCGCCTTGTCGGCGCTCCTGCTCCTGGCATCTATGCCCCTTCTGAGGCGAACGGAGCGGAAGTGGGCGGGCGTACCATTCAGCTTCGTCAACGCGGGCGGGTAGACCGCCTTGGCGTCCTATCTCAACAGTGTGGAAGGTCCTTGTCAGTCTTTATAAAATGAAGATTAAGGAAGGGGCCGCGCTTAGGGTCCGGTGGGCTGACCCGGCTTGGGGTAGTAGGGGGCCGTCGGGGGCACAGCGAAGACCCGTGTGCCCATCTCTCTGTCCAGCATGAGGACGGCCTGGGCCTGGTCGCCGGCGATCTCCAGCTGCTGCACGGCCTCGCTGGTGTTGGCCTCCTCCTCAACCTGCTCTTCAACGAACCACTGCAGCATCTTCCAGGACGCGTTGTCGCCTGTCTCCTGGGCCACCTTCACCATGTGGTTGATGCGGCCTGTTATGTGCTGCTCGTGGGCGTAGGCGGCCCTGAAGACCTCCAGGGGGCTCTCCCATTCCTTGGGCGGCTTCGCTATCGCGTCGAGCTCCAGATGGGTCTGCCTCTCCGTGATGAAGTTGTAGAAGATGTCCGCGTGGATCTTCTCCTCCCTGGCTTGCACCCTGAGCCAGGTGGCCATGCCCCTGTATCCCTCGTACTCCAGGTCGGCGGCCATGGCCTCGTAGATGTACATGCTGTAGAGCTCCTCGTTTATCTGCTGGTTGAGCTCCTTGAGCATCCTGTCCGGTATCATGACGATCAATGTGGGTGGGGAACCGCCGCCTAATAAGGGTGGGGGGTGATCGGCTACCTGCGGCTCACAACCAGGGTTATGAGCTCGTCGTTCCGGACCGGCTTGCCGCCGCTCTCAGCCCCCTGCCTCCTGAGCTCGGCGACCCCCCTCCTCAGCCCCTCCTCCGTGATCGGCCTGAACATGCTCCACAGCCTCTTCTCCGCGATCTCCACGAACTCGTC
>MEZG01000025.1:0-16198 GCA_001775965.1 Candidatus Bathyarchaeota archaeon RBG_13_60_20
TACAGGGGCGAGCCCAGCAAGGCCGCCGTCAAGGCCGTGGCCGAGTCCAGGTGCGGCAGCTGCACCAGCCTATTCCCCGCGGCCCTCATGGGCCCTGACGAGGAGCCCGGCGAGCAGACCCTTGAGGTGGGCGCCGTGGTGATCGCCACCGGGTTCCAGGACTTCGACGCCAAGGGCGTACCCAAGTGGGGCTACGGGCTGCCCAACGTCATAACCCAGTTCCAGCTGGCCCGGCTCATGGACCCCCTGGGCCCCACGGGCGGCGTCATCGCCCGGCCCAGCGACCTGAAGCAGCCCCACAGCATAGTGATGGTCCAGT
Source organism: Candidatus Bathyarchaeota archaeon RBG_13_60_20 (assembly GCA_001775965.1). Lineage (GTDB taxonomy): Archaea > Thermoproteota > Bathyarchaeia > TCS64 > TCS64 > RBG-16-57-9. Next base: position 320 of record MEZG01000025.1, read on the forward strand.
GCGTGGGCAGCAGGGACCCCGAGTACTACGCCGACTGCAGCAAGTACTGCTGCATGGCGGCTATCAAGCACAGCACCATCATCAAGAGGTTCAAGGACCCCGAGGCCGAGGTCACGGTCCTCTTCAGAGACATCAGGGCCAGCGGCTACGGCTTCGAGAGCCTGTACAACGAGGCGAAGGCCCTGGGCGTGAAGTTCGTCCACGGGGACATTCTTGGCGTGGAGACCAGCGGCGACGGGCTCGGCGTAGACTACGTAAGCGGTATGAGCGAGCCGGGGCGCCTGGACGCGGACATGCTGGTCCTGTCCACGGGGATGACGCCCGCGGAGGGCAGCGGCGGGGTGGCTGAGCTGTTCAACGTGGAGCTCACAATCTCAGGGTTCATGAAGGAGGTGGACGAGAAGGTGGCCAACATGACCACTAGAGCGCCGGGCGTATTCATCGCGGGCGCCTGCACGGGCCCCAAGAACATCCCGGACAGCATCGCCCAGGCAGGCGCCGCCGCCTACATGGCGGGCTCCCACCTGGGGACCCACCTGAAGAAGCTGAGCGACCACCCCGTGGTGGATGAGGATAACTGCGGCAGGTGCGGCATCTGCCGAAGCGTATGCCCCTACGACGCCATAACCATCCCGGAGGACGAGTACCCCCAGTTCGACGCGGAGCTGTGCCAGAGCTGCGGCCTCTGCGTCAGCAGCTGCCCCACCAAGGCCCTGGAGACCCCCAACTACGGTTACGACCTCATAGACGCCCAGGTGGAGGCCGTCACAGCCGACAAGGAGGGACCCCTCATCGTCGGCTTCCTGTGCGACGACTGCGGGTACAACCTCCTGGACACCGCGGGCTTCACCGGGGCGACCTACACGGCCGGCTTCGTCCCCGTGTACGTCAACTGCATGAGTAACCTGAGCCTGAGGAACGTGCTCAACGCCGTGAGGAGGGGGGCCGACGGGGTCATGCTCGTTGGATGCGTGAAGGACAGGTGCCACTTCCTGAAGGGCACCCAGAGGAGCAGAGGCCAGATGGACATCATAGGCGAGTACTTCAGGGCCGTGGGAATCGAGACCCCCATAGTCATCTTGGAGTCCAGCGGCACCATGGTGGCGCAGTTCACGGAGGCGCTGGCTAGCATGGCCGAGCGGCTTGAGGAGGCCCGGAGATGAGGATCGGTGTAGTGGTCAGCCCATGGGGCACCGGCCCCGACGCCACGGCCAAGGTGGGCGGCTTAGCCGCCTACGCCGAGACCCTGCCCGACGTGGCCGCGGTTGAGAGCGGCCACTACGGGCCTGGTGAGGAGGACCTCAATAGGTTCAGGGAGTGGGTCAAGGGGAACAAGGTGGACCGCATCGTCCTTGCCTCGTGCAGGCCGCGCCTCTTCAAGGAGGCATACATGCGGGCGGCCGCGGACGAGGGAGTCAACAAGTACCTCGTCGAGGCCATAGACATCAGCCAGCTCTGCGCGGCTGACGCCAAGGACAAGGCCGCCGCCGAGAAGGCCAAGATACTGCTGAGGGCCGCCGTGAACAGGGTCGGCAGCCTCGAGGAGGTGAAGGCCCAGAGGATACCCGTGGAGCAGGCCGCCCTCGTCATAGGCGGCGGGCTCGTAGGGATGGAGGCGGCCACGAGGCTCGCGGACCAGGGCTACAGGGTGCACCTAGTGGAGCAGGGCCCCTTTCTGGGTGGAAAGACGCCCCAGCTGGGCACCTGCTTCCCCTCCATGGACTGCGGCAACTGCATAGCGCCCCTCGGGGGCGAGCTCCACAGGCGCTGCATGTACAGGAGCCCCGTCGCTGTGAGCCCCAACGTGGAGCTCCACACGCTGAGCAGCCTCAAGAAGCTCGTGGGAGTCATCGGCAACTTCCGTGCAACCATAGAGACCATGCCCCGGTACATCGACCAGGACAAGTGCATCGGCTGCGGCGTCTGCACGGAGTTCTGCCAGGGGGAGGCCCCCAATGAGTTCGACCTGGGCCTCAGCAAGCGCAAGGCCGTCTACATACCCAGCAACATGAGCCTGCCCAGGGTCCCCTACCTGGACCTGGAGCACTGCGGGAACCCCGAGGAGCTGGTAGAGGCGTGCCCCGTGGGCGCCATAGACCTCGGCATGCGGCCCCGGGAGGAGACCCTTAAAGTGGGGACCGTAATAGTCGCCACCGGATTCGAGATGTTCGACCCCAAGGGCATGTACGGGTACGGGGAGCACCCTGACGTCTTAACCCAGCTTCACTTGGCCAGGCTCCTGGACATGAGCGGCCCCACCGGGGGCAGCCTCACCCGGCTCAGCGACGGTGAGCGGCCCGGCAGGGTGCTCATGGTCCAGTGCGTGGGCAGCAGGGACCCCCGCACCCACGAGTACTGCAGCAGGATATGCTGCGGCATCGCCGTCAAGCACGCCCTGGACATCAAGAAGCGCTGGCCCGACACCGAGGTCACCATCCTCCACAAGGACATCAGGCTCAACGGCAAGGACTATGAGCGGATGTACTACGAGGCCGGGGAGCTGGGCGTCAGGCTGGTCCGCGGAGAGGCGGGCAGCCTAACCAGCGTGGGGAAAGGCTTCGCCTTCGCCTACAATGACGAGGACGGCGGGGACGCCAAACTGGAGGCCGACATGGTGGTCCTCAGCAACGGCATGGAGGCCGGCCCCAGTAACCAGGCCCTGGCCAAGGCCATAGGCCTGGACGTGAACCCGGACGGCTTCATCAACGAGGTTAACCCCAAGCTGAGCCCCGTGGAGACTAACATCGCGGGCGTCTATATAGCCGGCGCCTGCCAGGGCCCCACGGACATACAGCACGCCCTCAACCAGGCGCTGTACGCCACGGGCAAGGCCGCCACCCTCCTCGGCAAGAGGGAGATCGAGGTGGAGCTCACCAAGGCCATCGTGGACGAGGATAAGTGCGTCGGCTGCGGAGCCTGCGCCTCGGCGTGCCCCTTCGACGCCATCACCTGGAGCAGCTTCGGCCAGCCCGTCGTCAACGTGGAGGCCTGCACAGGCTGCGGCATATGCTCGGCGACCTGCCCCGTGGCGGCCATGCAGCTGCGCCTCTTCAGGGACGAGCAGGTGCTCCCCGCCTTAGATGGCCTGCTGAGGCCCACCAAGTGGCTGGAGGAGCGGGACGAGCCCGTCATAGTGGCCTTCGCCTGCGAGGGTGCGGCAGGGTACGCGTCGGAGTTGGCCGGTCAGATGGGCATGAAGATGCCTCACAACGTCAGGGTCCTCAAGGTGCCCTGCTCGGGCAGGCTGGACGCCCTGCACCTCCTCAGGGCCTTCGACAGCGGCGCGGATGGCGTCATGGTCTTCGCGTGCCCCGAGGGCCAGTGTCAGTACATTGACGGCAGCAGGAAGGCCGAGAGCCGCGTAGCCTACATGAAGAAGAGCCTGGACGTGCTCGGCATAGGCGGGGACAGGCTGGTGATCTACAACGTGAACAGCTGCGAGCCGGACAGGCTCGTCGCCCTGGCCCAAGGCTTCGCTTCCAGGATCAATAGCAGGTCCGCTGAAGCGAAACATGCTTCTATTAACATATAAAACATTTATTCAACACTATTTTACCCACTCTGTATAGTATTAACGGGCTTCATGTACAGCCCTACTTATAGTATTTACATTCATACAATTATTCTCCAAACCTATATATACTATATACGAGCCTCGTTAACCCGACTTACTAGGTGAAGTCCTTTGGATAAATACATCGAGAGCGTTTATGAGAGCCTGGTTCAGAAGGACCCCTTGCAGAAGACCTTCCACCAGGCAGCTCTGGAGGTCCTGGAGACCCTGGAGCCAGCCATCAAAAAGTTCCCCCAGTACAAGGAGCATAAGATCCTGGAGCGCATCGTGGAGCCCGAGCGGATCGTCCAGTTCCGCGTACCCTGGAAGGATAGAAACGGCGAGATCCAGATCAACAGGGGCTACAGGATCCAGTATAACAGCGCCATCGGACCCTACAAGGGCGGCTTCAGGCTCCACCCCACCGTAGACCTGGGCGTCATGAAGTTCCTCGGATTCGAGCAGACCTTAAAGAACAGCCTGACCACCCTCCCCATGGGAGGAGCCAAGGGCGGGAGCGACTTCGACCCCAAGGGGAAGAACGACAGCGAGGTCGAGAACTTCTGCCACAGCTTTATCATGGAGATGTACAGGCACATCGGCCAGTTCACCGACGTACCCGCCGGAGACATAGGTGTGGGTGGCCGAGAGATCGGCTACATGTACGCAGCTTACAGGAAGATAACCAACGAGCACGGCTCCTGTGTGCTCACGGGTAAGGGTTGGGGCTGGGGCGGCTCACTGATTCGGCCTCAGGCTACTGGCTACGGAGCCACCTACTTCGCCGAGGAGATGCTGAAGACCAAGAAGGACGCCTTCAAGGGCAAGAAGGTCGCCATAAGCGGGAGCGGCAATGTGGCCCAGTACGCCGTCGAGAAGTGCATGCAGCTGGGAGCAAAGGCCGTGACCGTCAGCGATAGCGACGGCACCGTGTACATGCCCGACGGCATGACGAAGGCCCAGTGGGACTACATGATGGACCTGAAGAACGTCAAGAGGGGCAGGATAAGCGATCTCGCCGCGAAGTTCAAGCTGGAGTTCGCGAAGGGCGGAAAGCCCTGGGAGTACAAGGTCGACATCGCCATGCCCTGCGCCACCCAGAACGAGCTAGACGGCAAGGACGCCCAGAAGCTCATCGACGGAGGCGTCAAGGCCGTAAGCGAGGGCGCCAACATGCCCACTACCCCCGAGGGCGTCACGGCCTTCCAGAAGGCGGGCGTGCTGTTTGCACCCGGCAAGGCGTCCAACGCGGGCGGCGTGGCCACGAGCGGCCTCGAGATGGCCCAGAACAGCCAGAGGCTCTTCTGGAGCGCCGAGGAGGTCGACCAGAAGCTCCACGGTATCATGGTGAACATCCACCAGAACGCCTACGAGACGGCCAAGCTCTTCGGTCAGCCAGGGAACTATGTCCTGGGCGCCAACATCGCGGGCTTCCTCAAGGTCGCCAACGCCATGGTGGCCCAGGGCTACCTTGCCTAAGCCCCAACACCTATTTTCACTATTTTTAGGCGTCAATACCGGTAAATGCGGCTAGATTCACCAAAGCCCCTATAACTGCCGACTATTCACCTTTCAAATATGAGCGGGTCCCCCAACGTCAGTTCGGTTGCCCTTGGCCACGCCCCGGGCTCACTCGTGTACATCGGCGACCGTGAGGCGGAGACGCCAGTCATCGACGTCATAGACTACGACGATGAGAATTATACCGAGCGCAGGGTCCAGGACGTCAAAGAGTGCAAATGCTACATTGGGAAGCCCAGCGTCACGTGGATCAACATATGCGGCCTCAACGAGGAGATCATAGCGGGGATCGGCGAGCAGTTCGGGTTCCACCCACTCCTTCTTGAGGACATTCTGAATACCGAGCAGAGGCCCAAGATGGACGAGTACGAAGGTTACGCGTTCTTCATACTCAAGATGCTCACATACGACGAGGAGAAGGAGGAGATAGAGACCGAGCAGGTGAGTCTCATATTAAACGAGGACTGCGTCATTAGCTTCCAGGAGGTGGAGGGGGATGTGTTCGACCCTCTGAGGGAGAGGCTGCGCAGCAACAAGGGGATCCTCAGGAAGCATGGGGCCGACTACCTGGCGTACAGCCTCATAGACGCCATAGTGGACTACTACTTCGTCATACTGGAGAAGATAGGCGACGACATAGAGGACCTGGAGGACGAGCTCCTTGAGAACCCTCAGCGCGACACAGTCGAGACGCTCCACAAGAAGAAGAGGCAGATGATCACGCTCCGTAAGAGCATCTGGCCGCTGCGAGAGGTCATCAGCAAGCTTGAGCGGGGGGGAACCGGGTTCATAGAGGACACGACGAGGATTTACCTCCGCGACCTGTATGACCACACCATACAGGCCATGGAATCTGTTGATACGTACCGGGACCTGCTGACGAGCATGCTGGACATCTACGTGAACAACGTTAACAACAAGATGACCGAGATCATGAAGGTGCTCACCATAGTAGGCACAATATTCATACCTCTCACCTTCATCTCAAGCGTCTACGGGATGAACTTCGAGTACATGCCCGAGCTCGACTGGAGGCTGGGGTACCCCCTCGTCTGGGCTATAATGATACTCGTGAGCGTCGTGATGCTTCTCTACTTCAGAAATAAAAAATGGTTGTAGCTAAACCTCCTCCAGGAGGCTTATGAAGGTGTCGTGGTGTTCCTCCTCGTCGCTGAGGATGCCCCTGACCATCTTGTGGGTTGTGTGGTCGCCCTCCTTCCAGGCCAGGTCCAGTATCTCCCTGTACAGCTTTATGGCGCCCTCCTCGTCCTTCTTGTCCTGGGCCAGCATCTCCCTCAGGTTATCGCCAACGAATATGGGTGTGGGCTTGGTCGTCGGCTTCTCCCCCAGGTAGAAGAGGCGCTCCGCAATCATCTCGGCGTGCTTCATCTCCGCTATGGCGAAGCTCTTCACCTCGTCTTTGACCGCGAAGCCCTTCACGCCGCTCCACTGGACGTGCTGCCACATGTACTGGATGGACACCTGCATCTCCATGGCTATGGCGGTGTTCAGTTTCTCTAAAAGCTCCTTCGATGCCATGTGCATCAAGTTCCTTGTTGGGAGGCGCCCATAATAAAGGTTACAAGTGAATGTAATCGGCCCCAGCACTGTTAAATCAAGGCTTAGGCTCCTAGTACCTAACCAATGAGGAGATGTAGTTGAAGGGACAGGGACGAGAGTTCATGGAGAAGACCAGGTACAGGTACCTGGAGCAGTCCGACCAGAACGGCGGGCTCCCCCAGCCGCCCCTGGAGCTCCCAGCCGCGAAGGGCAGGAGGGTCATCGAGCTGCCGGACCCCAGAACAGTGAAGGCTGACCCCCTGGATGTCCGCGAGGCCATCGAGAGGAGGGCGAGCGTGAGGGCGTACAGCGGGGAGGCCCTGAGCCTAGGCGAGCTGAGCCTCCTGCTCTGGTGCACCCAGGGGGTGAAGCAGGTCTCCGGCAGGCCCGCCACCCTGAGGACCGTGCCAAGCGCCGGGGCAAGGCACTGCTTCGAAACCTACGTGCTGGCCAACAGGGTTGACGGCCTCCACCCGGGCCTCTACAGGTTCCTAGCCGTGGACCACAAGCTCCAGGAGGTGGACCTCGGCCCGGACGTGGCTGAGAGGGTGACCAAGGCGTGCCTGGACCAGCGCTTCATACTGGCCTCCGCGGCCACATTCATCTGGACGGCCGTGGCCTACAGGATGATGTGGAGGTACGGTGAGAGGGGATACAGGTACATGCACCTGGACGCCGGTCACGCCTGCCAGAACCTGTACCTCTTGGCCGAGGCGGTGGGCTGCGGCGCCTGCGCCGTGGCCGCCTTCGACGACGACCTCCTGAACAAGGCCCTGGGCGTGGACGGCGTGGACCAGTTCGCCGTCTACGTGGGCGTCGTGGGCAAGAAGCCTTAGCTTTATTACGCGCCCATTCCCCGTTCTTCACAGTGTTGAGCCTTGTCGGATGAGATGATAAAGTTCCTCGAGAACCAGATCGAGCTGGAGAACAGGATCGTGCGCAGCGTCTCGGACGCCCTTGAGAGGATCGAGAACGAGGCCGTCTCCACGGCCCTCCGGGGCATAAGCCTGGACAGCAGCAAGCACGCGGAGATGTACAGGTCCGCGGTGTCCCTCCTCACCAGCACGGCCCTCCCCCTCAACGAGGGCCAGCTGGACCTCCAGAGGGAGACCGTGGAGAAGCACATCAGGATGGAGGCAGTCGTCATCAAGGAGCTGGATAAGAGGCTACCGCGGGTCGAGAACGAGAAGATGGGCCTGCTCCTCAAGGCCATCCTGGCAGACGAGCACCGCCACCACAAGCTCCTGAGGAGGCTCCTGGAGATACTGGTCAGCGGCGAGGCCGTCACCGAGGGGGACTGGTGGGACGCCATATGGGGCGACGTCCCCGGCCTATGGACGTAGGGCCACGCTAGAACACTCGACCCTTTTTGTATGTCATGGGGACATCCGAGGAGCTCTACTCGCAACTCTGTACGACTTGAGTCCCTAAAAACCTCAATTTTATTAAGCACCTATACCTCATTTAGGAGATTCGTTCACCGGGGTAGATTCATGTACACGATCGTGGAGAGGCAGGAGGTCACGCCCAACGTCAAGATGTTCCAGGTGCACGCCCCGGCCGTGGCCCACAAGGCTAGGCCGGGCCAATTCGTCATAGTCAGGGCCAGTGAGACGGGCGAGAGGGTGCCCATCACCATCGCGGGCACTGACCCCGAGGCGGGCACGGTCGCCGTATACATCGCAGAGGTGGGGAAGAGCTCCACGGAGCTGGGGAAGCTGAAGAAGGGTGAGGATTTCCTCAACTTCGCCGGCCCCCTGGGTAACGCTACTGAGATCAAGGACTACGGGAGGGTGCTCTGCGTCGGGGGAGGCGTCTTCGTGGGCGCTATGCTCTACCAGATGAGGGCCCTGAAGGAGGCGGGCAACCACGTCGTGGCCGTCTTCGGGTACAGGAACAAGGACCACGTGATGCTTGAGGACGAGCTCAGGGCCGTCTCAGACGAGGCCTACGTGTGCACGGACGACGGCAGCTACGGCCAGGCGGGGATGGGCGTCGTCGACGAGCTACTGGAGAACCAGAGGTTCGACATCGCCTTCGCCATAGGCCCCACGAGCCTGCAGAAGGAGCTCTGCGAGATGACCCTCCCCCACGGCGTCCCCACACGCGTCAACCTGTTTCCCATCATGGTGGACGGGATGGGGATGTGCGGCGCCTGCCGCGTCACCGTGGGCGGGGACACCAGGTTCAGCTGCGTGGACGGCCCCGAGTTCGACGGCCACAAGGTGGACTTCGACGAGCTCATCATGCGCATGAGGGTCTACAACCCGCAGGAGAAGATCGCCATGGTGGTCTACAACAGGGAGGTGGGATAGGTGGCCGCGGACGCCTTCAAGAAGCCCGCCGTGGACATGCCCAAGCAGACCCCCGAGGAGCGCGTCAGCAACTTCTTCGAGGTCGCCAAGGGGTACACGGTCGAGATGGCGGTGGAGGAGGCCGAGAGGTGCCTCCAGTGCAAGAACCCCCAGTGCAGGAAGGGGTGCCCGGTGGGCATAGACATCCCCGCCTTCATCAAGCTCATCAAAGAGGGCAGGTACGTGGAGGCCGCCTGGAAGATCAAGGAGACCAACGCGCTCCCGGCCATCTGCGGCCGCGTCTGCCCCCAGGAGAACCAGTGCCAGAAGTTCTGCGTCCTGGGCATCAGGGGCGACGGTATATCCATCGGGCGCCTGGAGCGGTTCGCGGCCGACTACGAGAGGGACCACGGCATCGAGGTCCCCGAGCTCCCTACGGACACCGGGCGCAGGGTGGCCGTAGTCGGCGCGGGTCCCGCGGGCCTCACCGTGGCCGCCGAGCTCAGGAAGAAGGGCCACGGCGTCGAGGTGTTCGAGGCCCTCCACGTCTCAGGGGGCGTCCTCATGTACGGCATCCCCGAGTTCAGGCTTCCCAAGGCCATCGTCCAGGCCGAGGTTCAGTACATAGAGAAGCTAGGCGTCCAGATACACCTGGACAGCATGGTAGGGAAGCTGCACACGGTCAGGGAGCTCTTCGACGGCGGCTTCGAAGCCGTCTTCATAGGCAGCGGCGCCGGGCTCCCCAACTTCCTGCACCTGCCCGGGGAGAACATGAGCGGCGTATACAGCGCCAACGAGTTCCTCATCAGGACCAACCTCATGAAGGCGTACAGGTTCCCCGAGTACGACACCCCGATCAACATAGGCAAGAGCGTCGCCGTCATAGGCGGCGGCAACGTGGCCATGGACTCTGCCAGGTGCGCCCTCAGGCTGGGCGCCGAGAAGGTGTACATCATCTACAGGCGCGGCATGAACGAGCTGCCGGCCCGCCACGAGGAGGTCGAGAACGCAGAGGAGGAGGGCGTCATATTCACCCTACTCAACAACCCGACCAGGTTCATCGGCGACGGCAAGGGGAACGTGAGGGCCGTTGAACTTGTCCGCATGGAGCTGGGCGAGCCGGACGCCTCGGGGAGGAGGAGGCCTGAAGCCGTACCGGGCAGCGAGTGGAGGCTACCCGTAGACACGGTGGTGGTGGCCATCGGGCAGAGCCCCAACCCCATAATCCAGCAGACCACGGAAGGCTTGGAGGTGACACGCCACGGCACCATAATCACCGACGAAACCACTGCGGCCACCCAGCTGGAGGGCGTCTACGCGGGTGGGGACGTGGCAACCGGCGCGGCCACCGTCATCAGCGCCATGGGCGCCGGGAAAACCGCCGCTGCCAGCATACACGGGTACCTCAACAAGGCGAAGTAGCTCTTCGCTCTCACCACCTGAGAGCGTCCCCTCACCTTATATTCGCAGCAGACCACTACTCTGCACCTGATGCCCTTCACGCTCCTGCACCTGGGGCCCGCCCTATTTATAGCCCTCGTGGCGTACCCACTGCTAGACGTGCCCACGCTGCTGGTAGCTAGCGCAGTGCTGGACCTAGAGCCGCTCATCATCATCCTGCTGGGCCTGCAGCAGCCCCTCCACGGCCAGTTCCACAGCCTCACCATGGGGACGCTTCCAGCCCTAACGGTTGCCCTAGGGATGTACGCGCTGAGGCGGCGCACCGCCCCCATCCTCGTGAGGGCGAGGCTGAGCCAGGGCGACGAAATAAGGAACTACGCCAGGTCCGCCATCGTGGGGGCGTGGACCCACGTCACCCTGGACGCGTTCATTTACAGCGACCTGACCCTACTGTACCCGGCCCGGTTCAACCCATTTCTGGGCATTGCCGATGCTGCGACCTTGTTCAACGTTTGCCTGGTCTCAGTCCCACTGGCGATAATCGTTTATCTTCTCCGCGTAACCAAGATGGGGAGGGGGAGTAAAGCAAGGTCCATGGGCGCCACATCCGACGACGAATCGACCAAAGTTGAGGAAAGGAAGCGCCGTGCACCGAGGCCCAACGAGGAGCCCTGGTACGCCATATACCTCCCAAGGACTGGGACCCTCGACTCCGCGGCGCCAAGGTCAATGCCCTCTCCTCCGCTTACGCCCGAGCCGATTGATAAAGCTGAGCTGGTCCCACTCACTCAGGTGGAGGCCAAGCCAGCCGAATTAGCCCAGGGAGAGCCGGAGAAGGTCGTAGAGGCGGAGCCATACCTACCCGCCGAGGATGAGACTGAGCTGGCTCCACCCGTAATGGAGGAGCAGGAACAGGTCGAGGAGAGCCAGGTGGAGCCCGAAATATTCCTGGGCGCCGAGAAGGCGCCAAGGCAGTGGGGCATCGTGGGCCGTATGGATGGCAGTCTCGTGGCTGTAGACCTCAACGAGCCCCACATCGTCTTCGTCTGCGGCAAGCAGGGCAGCGGCAAGGGGTACACCATAGGCGTTGTGTGCGAGATGCTGCTCTCCAAGACCATCCAGGGCGTCAGCCAGGTGGGGAAGCCAGCCACTCTCATAGTGTTCCACAAGCCCAGGGAGGACGTACGCAGCGAGTTCTGGAGCATCGTGGACGAGAACACCAACCCCGCCGAGGTGGAGGCCCTCAAGGAGCAGTACGGCGTCGCGCCGAGGCGCGTCATCACGGAGCGCAGCTTCAGGATATTCGTGGACCCCTACGTGTACATGAACGAGCGCGGCAAGTTCGAGGAGGAGTACGGGACCACGGCGTACCCCATAGGCATCAAGCCGAACCGGCTCACGGCCGAGGACTGGCCCCACGTCCTGAGCCTGGGAAAGAAGAGCGGCAGCATGTACGTGAAGAAGGTGTTCCAGATCATCAAGAAGACCCAGTACGAGGAGGGCTTCGGGCTCCGCACCATCCGCCGCGAGGTGGAGGCCAGCGACCTGAACCCAAACCAGAAGGGCTTCGCCATGATGAGGCTGGAGACCCTGGAGGATTACCTGGAGGGAGGCGACTTCGTGGGCGACCTCCTGCTGGGGGGCGTCAACGTCTTCGATCTCCGCAAGATCATGATGGAGCCCGACGATGTCTTCAGCGTCATGATGCTGGTGATCAGCAGCCTGATAAACAACGAGCGCACCGCCCGGGAGCAGTTCGTCTTCGTCATCAACGAAGCCCACGACTACTTGCGGAAGGGCCTGGACAAGGACTTTACCGACTACATCAACTACCTGATCAGGAAAAAGAGGCACGCCGGGACCTGGCTGATGCTGGACACCCACTTCCCCGAGGACGTGGACCCCAAGGTCATCAAGGGCAGCGACATCAAGATATTCCACAAGTCGGACATCATAAGCTCCAACCTACTGAGACAGGTGGTGGAGGGAACCCCGACGCCGCCACACTTGTTGAACACCGGCGAGGCCATCATCAGGGCCGACAAGAGCAACCTGGGACCGGACAGGGTCATGATAGTGAATGTGAGGCCCAGGCTCACCCACCACGGGGCGGCTACCAAGACGGCAATGTAATGTCTGCTCCGAGTTCTGTATTATAGGCGTTTGGGGTGTAGTTAATCACACAAATTATATTGACGTGATTTATACTTTTTTATACAAAATAGTTAAATGGAATCCCCGTCTATTAATATTCAATTAAAGTTTAAATTATTATCAACAAATGATTTTGAACCTAGATAATTTTTAAAAAATCTACTTTCATTTAATACTATATATTGAGATTAGTTTCAATCGTAAATTAAACCATATATTTAAACTAACATAATGTAATTGACTGGAATTTTAATGGTTTAATATTATGGTTAAACAGTCAAAATTAATGTAAATATTAATAAATATTGTAAGAGAAATAGAAATAAATCGTTAAATAATCTATTTTAGTTGCAATTAACGTTCTAATATGTTTAAAAAAAGAGTTTTAATACCCTTTTCCGCGCTATTAATACTAGTGACAGGTGGGTACCTCTGGTATGCCTCCACGTACCTTAGACCAACTAGTCCAGTAACGGTAACCATTGGGGTGGTCAGCCCCACAAGAGAAGAGGACAACTATGGGGAGATCGTCCTTGCCGCGGAGAGGGACATTAATGAGTATTGCGAGAGCCTGGACAATCGTTTCCGGTTCCAGTTCGCCGTGAAGTACTGCAACGCAAAGGTATCACAGGCTACCTCCATCACACAAGACTTCAAGGAGTCTGGGATAAGCCTCGTCGTCGGTCACGCCTGGTCATCCATGTGTGAGGCCTCGCTACCGTACGCGAACGAGAACGGTGTGCTACTCCTGAGCCCGTCCGCCTCCTCCTCCACCCTATCCCTGACTGGGGACAACCTCTACAGACTGACCCCCACTGACACGGTTCAAGCTAGGATATGCTCCGAGATGCTGGCAAGCCTAGGATGCGATGCTGTGGTGGTCCTACAGAGGGGGGACGCCTGGGCAGACGCGATATACAGCGCCCTGGAGAAGGAGTGCTCCGATAAGGGCTTAGAGATAATAGATCGGATAAGATACGATCCTGAGGAATACGAGTTCTCCTCGTATCTCGAAAGAGCAAATATGAGCATATCCGGGGGCGTCGAAGTGTATGGAAGAGACGGCGTCGCCCTGCAGTTCATCGGCCTCAGCGAGGCCTACCTGGTGTTACAGCAGGCGCAGGCGTACCCGGCCTTGAATGAGACGTTGTGGCTCGGGACAGACGGCTCCTCGGATGTGGAAAGGGTCGTCGACTATGCTGGGGGGCAGGCCTCCAGGGTCGGGCTCATAGGAGCCATCTTGGCGAAGCCGAGATGGGTCGTCGAGGGCGTGGATGACCCAAGCTTCCAAGACGCGGCCCTGTACGACTGCTGCTGGGTCTACGCCCTCTCAGTCTTAGAGGCTGATAGCGCGTCTGCCGCCGACGTCGGCGCGGTGCTGCCGGGAGTAGCCTCGGGGTACAAGGGAGTCACAGGTCTCTGTGTACTGGACCAAAACGGTGACAGAGACATAGTTGACTTCGTCCTAAAGGGGTACTCTGAGATAAGCCCAGGTGTCTATGCATTCCACGATTATGGCTTCTACAACTCCACCAGTAACACCATCGCATGGGACGAGAGTATATACAATCTAATTACATAAGTTATGCAGTTCGATTTTTACGGTGTAAAGTCTGCTTCGAGTTCGGTGTTATCGGTGTGCGTGAGACGCCTTTCACAGGCATCAGTGTTCGAGTTCCACGCTCCGCTAGACAACAGTGTTCAATGGTGCGGGTGTACGCATGATCAATGCCTTGTTGCATGAGACACATCATGTAGGTTAGCTAATCCACGCCCCGTATGTTTTTCCGGTTAGCTTAAACTGGATGGACATGCCCCCTACCGAGTCGAAGACACCCGAAGTCTGAATGGATACCAGCAGGATATCCGGGTTCGGCTCGAACCTGGTGAAGCGAAGATACAGGAAGGCTCCCTCCGTCGCGGCCCTCGCTTCGATCTCATCGGGGTCCAAGATAAGCACCGTGTAGCCTCCGACCTGTCTGGGCACATCCACGTCTCCTATCAGCTCCGTTGATAGCACCACGGTGCTGGTGTTATGCATCAGTGCCGGGAAGTTGGGTATCCTGTCTTCGATTAATGCGGTTTTAAGCGTCTCGTACACCATCTCTGACTCAAGGCGCTGTTGAGCCTTCATCTGTTCCAGCATAAGTGAGTCATGCTGCGTCTCCAGCAGGCTGTATTTGTTCTCAAGGTCGATGAGCTGGTTTCTCTGTGATAACATGACGAGTCCTGATGCTATGATTATTGCTGCCATTGTCAGGATGATAGCTTGATCCTTCCTCAATCCTCCTCCATCCTCCTGATATGTATCAGCCGGAAATGAATATAATACTAGGTTTTAGAACACGATACGCTTCAAAGGTACCCGTGCCGCTATGTATTATGACACTTTGTTGCTTCACTTGGTGCTGGAAAACTCGACCATGACAAGCATTGCGGCGCTCGTTCACTGCCCTCCACGCCTAATTATACCTCTTCCTCAAGTGTCTTCCTAGCCGGTTTTCCTAGTGCATCGAAGTGGCTATCGGATGACACGATTGTGTCGGCTCCTCGTCTGAGGGCTGACGCGGCGTGGATAGCGTCCCGCGGGTCGAAGCCGTGGAGCCTCATGAGTCCAAGGGAGTCCCTTAAGACGTTCTCGTTGACCGGGATTAGCTCCAGTCCTCTCATGTTCAGCAAGGCCTCACCCACCTCCAGGGCCTGGTCCATGCTGCGCATCCTCTTCACCACCCATACCACCTCGTCGACCGTCAGCGCCGACGTGGACGCCTCTATCTCCTCGTTCTCGACTCTGGCTAGAAGCCTCTGGGCCTTCTGTCCCAGCTCCGTGGGGTTCAGCGCCGCGTGGATGAACACGTTCGAGTCGAGGTAGATCAGCGCCGCGTCCGCTCCTCTATCTCCTTCTCGGCTAGGTGGGGGTCAAACTCGGTGAGCGGGGGGCCTTCTTTCGCTATCCGGGCTAGGACGGCGACGGAGCTGCCTCCGGTCTTCTCAATGATTACCTTGCCGTCCCGGTAGGTGACGAGCACTTTGGAGCCTGGGGCTATCTTGAGGGCCCGCCTCATCTCGTTGGGTATGACGATCTGCCCCTTGGGGCCCACCGTCATCTTCGCTTGGTCCATGTATAACTCCGAGTTATACTCTGTACAACCCGCATATATGCGTTCCTAGCCGAGGTGGCTTGGATTGCCTGCCCTATATTATACCTTTTTTTTGGAAACCTGTTCTATTTTTTTCAATTGATAATTAATCGTTCATCAGATTATACTTCACAGGCGCCCTGGTTTACTTTGAGGATTGAACAAGCCCTAATCCGCAGGCACACGACCTGACATCTCTAAGCTGAGGCATCGCCTCCATATGAAGATCGCATACGAGCCCCTCACTTCGAGCCAC
>MEZG01000025.1:16262-17544 GCA_001775965.1 Candidatus Bathyarchaeota archaeon RBG_13_60_20
CGCGCCAGATCCGAGACCAGCTCCTTGACCCGACCAGAGTTCTCAATTACATTCAAGTTGTCTCCTCTCGTCAGGTTGATGTACTGAGTTATCGCTGCAGGGGTTAGCCCCATGAGGTCAGCTACCTTGGATTTCTTGAACCCATATGTCTCGACAAGTTCCCTGGTTATAGCCACCCGTAAGGCCGGAAGGATGTATTGTACCACGATCACGCAGGGGGGCTTCATGAGTGGCTCACAATATATGCGTAACAAGGCTTAAATCTTTAACGCCGTTAAAGGAGTTAACGCCGTTAAATAAATCGTGGAGGGAGGGTATCGAGACGACGATAGCAAACGAAATAACTGAGCTAATCGGCAACACCCCGATCATCCGGCTCAGAAAACTCACAGAGCCAAACCATGCTAGGGTCCTCGCGAAGCTTGAGGGAAACAACATAGGGGGCTCGGTGAAAGACAGGATGGCCAAGTCCCTTATAGAGTATGCTGAAGCCGCGGGAGCTCTCAATAGGAATAAGACTATCCTGGAGGCTACCTCCGGGAACACGGGCATCGCATTGGCGATGATAGCAGCATCAAAGGGCTACAGGATTACCATTACGATGCCTGAGTCCGTGAGCGTTGAGCGCAGGAAGCTCATCAAGGCCTATGGTGCGGAACTCATCCTGACTCCCAGGGAGAAAGGAACCGCTGGAGCCATTGAGCATAAACAGATGCTTCTGAGGGAGACACCCGAGAAGTATATTGATATTAACCAGTTTAGTGACCCGGCTAACATCCTGGCACACTACCAGACGACCGGTCGTGAGATAATTGATCAGACGGGCGGGGAGTTGGATGCAGTGGTTGTGGGCATTGGCACCTCCGGGACAGGGGTGGGTGTTTCGCTTAGACTCAAGCAGTATAACCCAGAGATCAAGGTCATCGGCGTGATCCCCAAGCTCGGGGTTTCTATTCAGGGTCTCAGGAACCCTAAGGAGGCTTACCCTACAGAGCTATATCGCCGGGAGAGCTTCGACGAGATCGTTGAGGTCACGGGTGAGGATAAGCCGGGCTACTATGAGGTAGCGAGGAGGGCAGCTAGGGAGGAGGGTGTGCTGATCGGCATCAGCTCCGCTGCTGTTCTTCACGTCGCGCTGAGGAAGGCAGTGGAGCTGGGAAAAGGTAAGACGATAGTCGCGGTTCTTCCCGACTCGGGGTTCAAGTACTTGAGCACTGATCTCTTCGAGGTTGAGTGAAATGTCGGCTGGTGCACAGGGGATTCTTTATCTTAGGAGTTACAA
>MEZG01000025.1:17669-18332 GCA_001775965.1 Candidatus Bathyarchaeota archaeon RBG_13_60_20
CGAGGAAGTTGTTCTCCATCTCGTTCCTCCCCACGACGACTCGGGTAGAGCCGACTCTGAAGTGTCTCCCCAGCTTGAGGAGGTGAAGGGTCTCCATGGAGGGTATGCCCTCGTTGTCAAGGTAGTCACGGAGTCTGGCAGCAAACTCGGGGTCGGTGAGTAGGCAGCCGCCTGACGGGCACGGGTAGTCGTAGACGCCGAGCTTCTCGGCGAGATCCATCTGGGGTCGCCTCCTCCTCCCGCTTATGCCCTGGAGCTTGCCGCGGTCGACTATGCCCTCCTTCTCCATCCGCGTCTTCTCCATCACCCTCCCTGAGAGAGGCCTAAGGACAAGCTCCTCGACGCCGGCCTCACGCTCTATGAGGCGCATCACCGAGGAGTGCTGGCTCATGGGGCGCTGACCGAGGACCTCGCCAGTGACGAAGAAGCTGGCGCCTATCTCTTCAGCGAGCCTCTTGGCCTTCCTGAGCATGAGTATCCGGCAGTCGATGCAGACGTTCATATGGCTGCCGTAGCCATGAGGCGGATCGGCTACGACACTAAGAAACTCCTCCCCAAGGAAGACGTGGTGGACCTTGAGGTTGAGCGACTCAGCGGTGGAGTCGACGCTGCACTTGTCGCACTGGCAGAAGGGGGTGGTGAAGTGGACAGCCTCGACCTCGA
>MEZG01000026.1:0-16192 GCA_001775965.1 Candidatus Bathyarchaeota archaeon RBG_13_60_20
CACTGCCACCAGACCGTAGACGAGGAGGTGGCCCTGCTGGCCCGGCGGGGCGTCAGGTACGCCTCGTGCCCGTCCAGCATCGGCCTCATAGACGGGATAACGCCGCCCCTGGCCCTGTTCATCCAGAGCGGCGGGAGGTGGGCGACCATAGGCAGCGACCAGGCCAGCGGCAACAACTGCCATAACATGTTGGTGGAGATGAAGGTGGCCGCCCTGCTGAACAAGACCAGGCACAGGGACCCCACTGTGCTGCCCGCCTGGAAGATGCTGAGGCTCGCCACCGTGGAGGGAGCCACCGCCCTGGGCCTGGGCGACAGGATCGGGAGCCTGGAGCCCGGTAAGAGGGCTGACCTGATCCTGCTGAACCTGAAGGCCCCCCACATGACCCCCGTGCTCATGAGGCCCGTGAGGAACGTGGCCCCCAACATAGTCTACAGCGCCAGGGGGGACGAGGTCACGGACGTGATGGTGAACGGCCGCTTCGTCGTCAGGGACAGGCGCGTCCTCACCATGGATGAGGAGAAGGTGATGGAGGAGGCTCAGGAGGCGGCCGTGGAGATAGCGGACCAGGCCGCGGACGACTACATGAGGGCGGACAGCGTCCTGGCCAGGGCCGCCAAGAGGGGGCTACTGTAGCCTCGTGGACCGCGAAACGTCTTAAACGCGGGGCCCGTCTCCTATATCCATGGTTTCTATGCGCCATGTGTGGGACGCCCAAGTCTCGGCCCGGGACGGCGTCACCCTGAGCGTGGACGTCTACATGCCGGGCGCCGGGGGCAGGTACCCTACCGTGCTCATCGGCACACCATACGACAACACGATGAAGGCTCACGTGGACACGGCCCGGTTCTTCGTGGCCCACGGATACGCCGTCGCCCTGTGGGACCTGAGGGGAAGGTACGACAGCGGGGGCGAGTGGTTTCCCTTCTTCCAGGAGGGGCGGGACGGCTACGACGTGGTTGAGTGGATAGCCGACCAGCCCTGGAGCGATGGCCACGTGGGCATGATGGGCGGTAGCTACAGGGGCTGGGTCCAGTGGGCCGCCGCCAGGCTCAGGCCGCCCCACCTCACAACCATGGTGCCCACGGCCACCGGAGGCAAGTTCATGCAGGAGTTCCCATACTTCAACGGGATACCGTGCCTCTGGATGCTGGGCTGGCTCAACTACGTGGGCGCCAGGACCAACCAGAACGTGGCCGCCACCACAGTTGACTGGGAGCGCGTGTATAGGACCCTCCCTATAGCAGACATACCTGAGGCTCTGGGGCGGGAGATGCCCGTCTGGAAGGAGTGGATGAGCCACCCGGACATGGACGACTACTGGAAGAGCATCTCCTTCACCCCGCAGGACTTCAGGGGCATAGACATGCCCGTGCTCCACATCACAGGCTACTACGATGGCGACCAGCCTGGCGCCCTCCACTACTACGACGGGATGGTGAGGCACAGCCCCGCGAAGGACAGGCAGTACATGCTCATCGGACCCTGGGACCACGCCGGGACAAGGTTCCCCCAGAGGAGCCTGGGCGGCGTGGACTTCACAGACGGGGCCGTGCTGAACATGGCGGAGGTCCACCTCGCGTGGTTCGACAGGTGGATGAAGGAGGCCCGCTACGATGTGGACTCGTGGCCCCTGACCAGGTACTTCGTCATGGGCGACAATAGATGGGACTCCGCGGAGGGGCACTGGGCCCCCGTGAAGGCAACGAGGACCCTTTACCTGGACAGCGGGGGAAGCGCGAACACTGCTATGGGGGACGGCTCCCTGAGGGAGGTGAACCCGGCACCGGGGTCAGACACCCTGATATATAACCCGGGTAACCCCGTGGTCCCCGGCACCGGGTTCGACTTCTACGGGGAGCGGGACGAGCCCCCGCTGGACATACGCTACCTTCTCCGCAGAGGCGACATCCTCGTGTACACAAGCGACCCCCTGACCCAGCCGATGATGGCGACTGGCCGCCCCGAGGTCGACCTGTACTTCTCAAGCGACTGCAGGGACACAGACATCTTCGTCTACCTCATGGACGCGCACCCGGACGGCAGGAGCCTGCTCGTATCGGGGGGGAAGCTAAGGGCAAGGTACAGGAACGGCCTGGATAGGCAGGAACTACTTCAGCCGGGCCAGACCTACAGGGTCAGGGTCGAGATGGACAGCACCTGCGTGAGCCTACACCCGGGGCACAGGGTCAGGCTTGCGGTCACTAGCAGCGAGTTCCCAAGGTACGCCCGCAACAGCAACACGGGGAACCCCGTGGCCATAGACACCGAGACGACCATAGCCAGCAACACGGTGCACCACGGGGGGAGATGTGCCTCGGCTCTCCTGCTCCCAGTCCTGTGACTTAGGCCTCTTCCAGGCGCCGCGCCTCCACTAGTATGGCTAGTATGAGCCGCCGATTACGCCAGGGCGTAGTGGTACAAGTTGAAGGACAACAGCTGGGCCGCGAACTCCTCCAGAACGAGTCACTCAAGCCCGGGTCCTCAACAACAAGGCCCCAGATGGGCAGCAGGCTCACCAAGACACCCAGCACCTTGCCGATAAGGAAGCCGCCAAGGTATGCTACAAGTTGCTACCTCGTGACGTACTCGGCCATAGGTCTAGGGTTACGGGGATCGGGATTTAAGACTAGGGCGAGGCCCCGCCAACCAACTGCAGCAGGCTGTGCTTACCCACAGCTCCCACCGCCTGGCCCGCCGGCCTCCCGCCCCTGAAAACGATGAAGTTTGGTATGCTCATGACGCCGAACCGGACCGCTGTAGCCGGGTTCTGGTCCACGTTCAGCTTGGCCACGTAGGCCCTCCCGGAGAGCTCGGAGGCTAATTGGTCGACCGCGGGAGCCATCATCCTGCAGGGGGCACACCACTCGGCCCAGAAGTCCACGAGGACAGGGAGTCCCGTCTCGGACAGGGCCTTCGCGAAGCTAGAATCCGTCAGCACGTTGACGACCCCCGGTTTGAGGAGGGATGCGCCCTCCGGCTGAGGCGCCATCATGCGCTTCATCATGTCCTTCTTTATCTTTTCAATCTCGTCGTCGACGCTCATACAGGAGGCTCACGGGTAAACGCGCGTTATGAACCTTCCCAGCAATCTTATTATTTTAGGCTACGTAGAAGGTTGCCGCAAGCCTTGACGCAGGAGAACGTGTTCTCTCAGCTCTGCCGCCCTGTGAGGAGGCTCGTGGTGGAGCGCGGATTCGTGGAGCCCACGGAGCCCCAGAGGCGGCTCATCCCCCTCGTACTAGAGGGTAAGGACGTTCTCCTCATATCGGCGACGGCAACAGGCAAGACCGAGGCTGCGGTGCTGCCGGTCCTCCACCAGTTCCTGCTCAAGGGCGGTCACCAGCCGGGCATCAGCATCATATACATCACCCCGCTGAGGGCCCTCAACAGGGACATCCTTGACAGGATGACCTACTGGTGCAACAGGCTCGACGTGAGGCTGGGGGTCCGCCACGGGGACACCAGCCAGCGGGAGCGCGGCTACCTGCGGCGGAGCCCCCCGGACATGCTCATCACGACCCCCGAGACGCTCCAGGCCATACTGCAGGGCCGCACCATCAAGCAGCACCTGAAGACGGTGCGCTGGGTAGTAATAGATGAGATACACGAGTTGGCCGACAACAAGAGGGGGAGCCAGCTCAGCCTCGCCCTGGAGCGGATAAGGGGCGTCGCTGACAACCCCATCCAGTTCATCGGCCTCAGCGCCACCATCGGGAGCCCCGAGCGGGTGGCCCAGTTCCTCGTGGGCGCGGGGAGGCCCGTGGAGATCGTCCAGGTCTCGGCCCTCAGGGACACCCAGTTCGACATCGTGTACCCCAAGCCGGACGCAGAGGACTACGAGCTGGCCCGCAAGCTCTTCACACATCCGGAGGTTGCCGTCAGGCTCAAGGTGATGAAGGACCTCATCGAGCAGCACGACACCACCCTCATCTTCACCAACACGAGGAGCACCAGCGAGGCCCTGACCAGCAGGTTCAACGTGTGGGACACTGATCTGGCCCTCAGTATCCACCACGGGAGCCTGGCCAAGACCAGCAGGATAGCCACCGAGAAGGGCCTAAGGTCCGGCGACCTGCGGACCGTCATATGCACGAGCAGCCTGGAGCTGGGCATCGATATAGGACGCATAGACCTAGTGATCCAGTACAACAGCCCCAGGCAGGTGACTAGGCTCCTGCAGCGCGTGGGCCGCAGCGGCCACAGCGTGGACGAGACCAGCAGGGGCGTCATCGTCGCCATGAACAGCGACGACGCCCTGGAGAGCATGGTCATCTGTCGGCGCGCCCTCAAGGAGATGATGGAGCCCCTGCAGGTGCCCGAGAAGCCCTACGACGTGCTGGTGAACCAGCTCGTGGCCGAGCTCATGCAGAGGAACCGGCTTTACTTCCTGCAGGCCAAGAACCTCTTCGACCACGCCTACCCTTACAGGGACCTGACGGAGGAGGACGTGCTCAAGGCTGGCCGGTACATGCATGACAGGTTCCCCAGGCTGGCGTGGCTCAGCGAGGAGGACGAGGTCATCATCAAGCCCAGGGGCAGCCGGAAGACCATGTACAGGTACTTCTTCAACAACCTGAGCATGATACCCGACGAGAAGGACTACCTCATAATGGACGTGGACGAGGACGCCCCCGTGGGCATCCTCCAGGAGGCCTTCGTCGCTGAGTACGCGAAGCCGGGCGTCAAGTTCACGCTGCGGGGCAGCCCCTGGAAGATACTGAACATCCACAACGACAAGATATACGTGCGGGCCGAGGATGACCCCACGGGCGCCATACCCAGCTGGGTAGGCGAGCAGATACCCGTGCCCATGGAGGTGGCGCTGGAGGTGGGCGAGATCAAGGGCGCCGTCGAGGAGGGCTTAAAGAAAGGCTCGACGGTGGACCAGATAGCAGGCGAGCTCCAGTACAGGTACCCGGCCAACGTCCAGACCATCAAGCGGGCTATAGCCGAGGTGGCTGACCACGTCCACGCGGGTTACCCGGTGCCCACGGATAAGCGGGTGGTGCTGGAGGACTGGGAGGACAACGTGATAATCCACGCCAACTTCGGGAGCCTGGCCAACCGGACGCTGGCCCGCGTCGTGGGCCACGTGATCAGCGAGGACACGGGGTACCCGGTGGGGGTCCAGCAGGACACCTACATGGTCATAGCCCAGACCGTGGGCGGCGTGGACAGCCAGTACGTGGCCAGGCTGCTCAAGAGCCTAGCCAACAGCAACATGGAGCAGGTCATCGGGGACGCCGTCACCAAGACCGGGCTCTTCAAGAAGAGGCTCATCAACGTCGCCAGGAAGGCGGGAGCCCTGAGCAAGTTCGCTGACTTCAGCAACGTCACCCTGGGCCGCCTCATGAAGAGCTTCGAGGGCACCATAATATTCGAGGAGGCCATGAAGGACACGCTCAGGCAGGACCTGGACGTGGAGGCCACCTCCCAACTGCTGCGGAAGATGGCCGGCGGAGAGATCGAGGTGGCGATCCTGGAAACGGGCGGCGAGGTGAGCCCCCTGGGCAGGCTGGGCGTGGACAGTATCAGCATGAAAACCGACATCGTGCCGCCGGAGAAGCTGACCCGCATCATACTGGATTCGGCCAAGGCCAGGATATACAACGAGACCCGTGTGCTGGCGTGCCTCGGCAAGAGGGACTGGCTGGAGGAGCGGCAGGTGAAGGACTACCCCGACAGGATCGTGTGCCCCGCCTGCGGCTCCACGGAGATCGGCGTCTACGACAGGAGCTTCGAGGAGGTCGCCGAGCTTCAGCAGACCACCAAGCGGGGCGGCAGGGAGCCTCCCCACTGGTGGACACGGGGCAGCGACGCCTCAAAGCTGGTCTCCATGTACGGGCGCAGGGCGGCCATCGTGGCCTCTGCCAGGAACGTGGACTTCACTGAGGCGTGGGACATACTGGCCGAGACGCATGACGAGGGCGACGAGTTCTTCGAGCGCATCATAGAGCAGGAGCGTGAAGCCCTGCGCAGACGTTTCCTGTAGCCTCACACCGTTCATGTGTACTACGCTGAGTCGCCTTATCGTTCGCCGCTGGTCACAAACCAATTGACTTTCCTAAGAAAGTCTCACGCTGCACGATTGGCAACTTAGAAAAACGAGCATGGGGGGATGGAGGCGCGGCTACGCGCACCTCTCTTGGAGCATCTGCCACCTGAGGTCCACGCCCTCCTGAATGAACTTCAGCAGCTCCTCGTTCCGCTTGGGCCTGAACAGGTGGCGGAACCTCCCCTGCGGCTCAAGGTACTCGGAGACCGGCTTCTTGGACTCAGGCCGCTTCGCTATGGAAGCGCTTGGGCCACTCAGCCTCCACACGGGCCGTCCCTTGACCCGCTCCACCTCGTACAGCGGGAAGATGCAGGTCTGGGTGGCCAGGCGGGCGATGCTAACGGTGTCGCTGGTCTCGTACCTCCAGCCCCTCGTGCAGGGGATGACTGCGTGGAGGAACTTGGGGCCCACCGTGTCGAAGGCCTTCCTGCACTTGTCCAGCACGTCCTGGGGCCAGGCCGGGTTAATCGTGGCTGCGTAGGGGATCTCGTGGGCCACCACGATCTCCATGATGGGCTTCTTCCACTCGGTCTTCCCTGGGATGACCTTGCCCGCCGGGCTCGTGGTGGTGCTCGCCCCGATGGGCGTGCCTCCGCTCCGCTGGATGCCCGTGTTCATGTACGCCTCGTTGTCCATGAGCACGTATGTGAAGTCGTGGCCGCGCTCCAGGGCGCCGCTCAGGGCCTGGAACCCTATGTCGTAGGTGCCGCCGTCACCGGCGTAGGCTATTACGTTCAGCCTCTCGTACTTAGCTAGGGGTCCCTTGCCCTTCCTCCTCTGGGCCTTCCAGGCTGCCTCGATGCCGCTGGCGTTGGCGGCCACGTTCTCGAAGGCTACGTGCAGCCAGGGCACGTCCCAGCTGGTGAAGGGGAAGATGGTGGTTGCCACCTCCAGGCATCCCGTCGCGTTGGTGACCACCGTGGGCCTACCTGCGGCGGCCTTCATTATCATCCGGGCGACAATGGGGTGGGCGCAACCCGCGCACATCCTGTGGCCGGGGGCCAGGGCGTCGGGTATCCTGGCCGCTTCCTTCATG
This sequence comes from Candidatus Bathyarchaeota archaeon RBG_13_60_20, assembly GCA_001775965.1. Taxonomy (GTDB): domain Archaea; phylum Thermoproteota; class Bathyarchaeia; order TCS64; family TCS64; genus RBG-16-57-9. The sequence continues at coordinate 7,095 of MEZG01000026.1, forward strand.
GTGAGTCTTTCGCTCATCCTAATCACCTCTCACCCCGATGTAGCTCATCGGCTTGGACACCTTGCCCGCCTTCCTGTTCTTCAGGAGGCTGCCATATATCTCCCGGATCATGGCGGGGCTCACGTCCCTGCCTCCGAGGCCGACCACGTAGTTCGCCATCATGGGCTTCTCCTTGTCGTGGTAGTAGGCGGTCATGATCTCCTCCATGAGGGGGCTGGCCGGGGCGCCGAAGCTTATGCACTTCTCCATGACGCCCAGCATGGGGACCCTGCCCACGGCCTTCTTCAGCTCCGCGGCTGGGAAGGGCCTGAAGAGCCGGAGTTTAACCATGCCAGCGTTGACCCCCTCCTGTCTGAGCTCGTCCACCACGTGGCGGACGGTGCCCATGGCCGAGCCCATGCCGATGACGGCCACCTCGGCGTCGCCCATCAGGTAGGGCTCCGCGTACCCGTAGCCGCGCCCGCTCACCTTGGCCCACTCCTCGTCCACGTCCTTGATGGCCTCAAGCGCGTCGTCCATGGCATCCACCTGGTGTATCTTGTGCTCGAAGTAAAAGTCCTGGAGGTCCAGAGGCCCCATGGTCAGGGGCGCCTCGGGGTCGAGGCGTAGCTCGGCCTCGCCCATGTGGCCTTCCACCCTTATGAACTCGCGTTCGCCGACGAACTTCTTTACGGCGTCGTCGGGCAGGGTCATGACGTTCTCCATGGTGTGGCTGATGGTGAACCCGTCCATGCATACCATGACGGGGAGCTGAACCCGGGGGTGCTCCGCTATCCTCCACGCCGTGATGCTAGCGTCGTAGACCTCCTGGGCGTTCTCGCAGAAGATCTGTATCCAGCCGCTGTCCCTGGCACCCATGGCGTCGCTGTGGTCGTTGTGGATGTTGATGGGGCCGCTAAGCGCTCTGTTGGCCACGGCCATCACTATGGGCAGCCGCAGACTGGAGGCTATGTAGAGTATCTCCCACATGAGGGCCAGCCCGTTGGCTGCCGTGGCGGTGAAGGCCCTGGCCCCGGCGGCCGAGGCGCCCACGCTGCAGCTCATGGCGCTGTGCTCGCTCTCCACGGCCACGAACTCGGTGTCCACCAGCCCGTCGGCCACGTACTCGCTGAACCTCTCCACTATGATAGTCTGGGGGGTGATGGGGTATGCGGCCACCACGTCGGGGTTGACCTGCTTGGTGGCGTAGGCGGACGCCTCGTTCCCGTTGAGTCCCAATAGTTCCTGCTTGGCCATTACTTCCTCACCATCTCTATCGCCTTCACGGGGCACTCCTTGGCGCATATGCCGCACCCCTTGCAGTAGTCCAGGTCGGGCTCGGGGCTGCCGTCCTCCCTCACCGCGATGCAGCCCTCCGGGCAGAGCATGTGGCACAGGTTGCACTTGACGCACTTCGCCTGGTCGATCCTGGGCGCGTCCACGCCCCAGTCCCCAGTCTTGTAGTCCCTGGAGGACCTGTAGCTGACGGCGCCCTTGGGCAGTTCCTTCCACGTACGCGCCTTGCTCAACCCTTCCTCGCCTCCTCGTAAGCCTTCTTCACCAGCTCTACGTTGAGTTCACTGATTTTCCCTTCGAACCTCTCCTTGACCACCGCCATGAGGCTGTCCAGCTTGACGACGCCTGTGGCTCTGACGACTGTGCCCAGCATGGCCGTGTTTGTGATGGGCCTGCCGAGCAACTCTATAGCCAGCTCCGTGGCGTCCACCGTCCATGTCTCCACGTCCTTCAAGCCAAGCCTCTCCCTGATGGCTTTGGCGGACTCACCCGTGTTAACGATCAGCTTGGTGCCCTTGTGGATGCCCTCGGCGACGGCCGGCCCCAGTAGGGTGGGGTCCAGGACGACGACCGCGTCCGGCTCGTATATGCTGCTGTGTAGCTGGATCTTTTCGTCGCTGATGCGTGTGTACGCTGTTATGGGCGCGCCCGCACGCTCAGGTCCGAAGGCGGGAAAGCTCTGAATGTTCTTCTTCTCCTTCAGCCCTGCCTGGGCCAGAAGGAGCGAGGCCGTCCAGGCTCCCTGGCCGCCCCGGCCGTGGAACCTGACCTCGTAAATCTTACTGGTCAACCGCTTAAACCTCCTTGATATTTGGGGAGGAATATATTAAACCGTGCGGTGGTCATCTCCCCAGCCGTCTACGTAGCTCGTTGAGCTCGTCACGCTTCCGCTCAGCCATGGACGCCGCGGCCTCGGGGTACCTGCCCCAGTCCAGGCCCATCTCCTCGTAGGCGAATATGATCTCCCTGGACGAGGAAACTATTAGGCCCTCGCCGCTGCTATTGGAGCCAAGCTTTATCGCGGTGGCGGGGTCGCCCCCCTGGGCCCCCAGGCCCGGCGCCAGTATGAGGCCCTCCTCGCCTATGACGGCTCTTACGTCCCCAAGCTCCTCAGAGGCCGTGCACCCCACCACATAGCCGTTCGACCCGTGGCTGTGGGCGTCATATGCAAGCCTAAGGTAGAACCTCTCGCCGTCCATGAGCCGGGACTGGTAGTCGTGGGTCCCCGGGTTGCTCATCCTGCACAGGGCGAAGATGCCCTTGTCCCGCTCGCCGGCCCACCTGTACACCGCATCGACGCCGTTCTCGTACCCAGGGAAGGGGCTGAAAGTGACAGCGTCGAAACCAAGCTGATCGATCCAGTAGAGCCCCGCGTCCATGGTGGTCCCGATGTCGCTTAGCTTAGCGTCCAGGAGAGCCAGGGACCCCCCCTCATGTATCCTGTCCACGATGTCCTTCAAGTCCTGGAAGCCCATGAGGTAGACGAGGAACTGGGCGTTGGGCTTTATGACCGGGGCGTAGGGCGCCGCAGCCTCTATGATGTTTAAGCAGAACTCCTTGACGGCGTCCTTCACCCCCTTCTCCCTGACCAGTTGCGGCGGCACGACGCCCTTCTTCCGCACGTGCTCAGTCACGGGGTCCACGCCGACGCACAGGAAGCTGCTCTTGGTCCTGCTGATCTCCAGATACCTGTCAACGAAGCCTTTCCCTAACATATCTGGACTTATAGACACGTTATCCCTTTAAATGTCCTCACTCATATTCACCTCGGTGAGCACCCGGGGGCCCCCGCTTGAGCACGGAATTGGACACTAAGAAGCTACTTGAGTACAGGGAGACCATGGAGGCCAGGCTGGCCGAGCTGGAGCAGGAGATCATTGACCTGAGGAGAGCCGTGGCTACAATAGACAGGCTCATAATATCCGAGGGTTTCAGGACCCCGACCGCTCAACCCGACAAGGAGCCACCCGCCGCCAGGCAAGAGCCCAGGCCCCAGGAGGAGCCGGTCCCGGGCGACGGCGAGACCACCTCAATAACCAGCAAGGACGGCACGGTCCTGGGGAAGCTGAGGGTGGAGGGCAGGGACCTGGTCTTCAAGCCCCAGCCGGAGTACGGCTTCACGGTGGACACCCCACCCTTCCAGAGCTTCCTCATAGACAGGGTCCTGGCCAACATGAGTGCTACTGACCAGGAGAGGGCCGCCAACGGTGAGATAGCCGAAGACGAGGCCCTGAGCTTCGAGGCAAAGGAGGACGGCGGGAGGCTCCTCGAGATCACTGTCAGGAACTACGGCGGCGAGCGGAGGCTGAGGGAGATCAATAGCAGCCTCAGGTGGAGCCTCGACAAGATGTACGACAAGCTCAGGCAGGGCTGACGCCCATGGAGGACTTGAGGAGGAACGCCCTTTGGCTTATCCTTGTGGAGACCGCAAGGAGCCTCCCCATGTATAAGCACCATAAGGCCTACGTCAGGGATAGCGTACTGCCCGAGGAGCCCGAGGTGTCGGCCGAAGACCTGGCCCACAGGCTTGAAATGCCACTCGGCGAAGCCTTGGTGATATTGGCTGAGCTCAGGGACGGCGGGGCCGACTAGACGACGTACCTGTAGGTTTCGTATTTGCCCGCCGTCTCACTCTTCTGCGTGATCTTGACGACGTCCCCGGGCTTAGCTCCGAGTATTATGGCTATGGGGTCCGTGGCCTTGACCCACGGAAACTGGTAGGGCTCCGCGTGGTACCTGACTGCTAGGGCCCTCTTGTCCTCGTCTGCTACGATCTCGTGGAGCGGCACAAGCTTGTGCTCGAATATGTCGAAGGCGGGGAGGCTCGGCGGAATGAGCTCGATCCTCATCTCGGGGGCCGTGCTGCGGGCCGAGTACGTGTACTTGCCGTCGCCCACGATGATGCCACCCTGCACCTGCTCCGCGTCCACCTGGTCCTTCAGGTCCCTGATGTAGCTGATGCCTATAGTGCTCTGTGCCATGAGCACGTGCATGATGTACTTTTCGTCGCCCCGGCTCAGGTGGTACACCAGTTTGTTCTCAGCCTTCTCAACGGCGTCCACTTTGAACTTACGATACTTTATGATGAGGGCAGCCCTCTTCTCCTCCAGCGTCTTAGCCTTCTCCATCTCAGCCATCTATCTCGCCTTAACCCGTTTAACTATGGGGGCCCTCACCTTGCGGAATATCCTGTACCCGCAGTAGGGGCACCTGAAGCTTATGTATCGCTGAAGGTCGTCGTGGGGCACCCTCCTGCCGCAGCTGACGCACTCGTACACAGGGCCTTCCCTGTTCATGTTCTCGACATTAGTTTCCTGTTCGTCTGACATCCCTGAACGACCCTAAGATTACTCAAACCCCTCTCTTTAAAACCAATCGCTTTCTGGTTGAAAAACTGCGGCTCCACGGGTTCAGGTGCCTACTTATTTATCATGTGGAGCGTTGACGACGTTGATAAACTGCAGGAGGTAGAGGCGGAGGGGCTTATGCGACTGGACGCATGTACGGGTTAAACCCGAGTACCGGGGCTGGAGCACGCATTGGATCTAATAACCTTTAACCCGTGCAACGGCGGGGCATGCCCGGCCTAGGCTCCGATCCACTGGTTCGTCAACTCTGTGCCTCGATCTTTGTAGTCGGGTATTTTCCAGTTCCTCGGGTAGAGCGTTCTCACGAGGCCGCTGAACGCCGTGAGATCAGGGTACACGTAGAAGAAGGCGCCGTCAAAAATATACTTCTGTAGAGGGTCGTTGGGGTCGTAAGAGTACTCTGGCAGGTTGTCAACGTTGTTTTGTTGGGACGCGTCAGGGTTGTTTCTGAGGTATCCGTTGTACCGCAGGACCGCCCCGCCTCCGCTCGGGCCCCAGGGTCCGCAAACGTCCAGGTGATTCTCTACGAGGTGGCTCCACGGCGGGTCGACGTCAGCCACAGTTCCCCAGTTGGAGGCCCGTCTAAGGACGACGTGGATGTCCTCTATGTCGGCAACTTTATCCTGGATGGATTCTACCAGGTTGAGTGTGCTGATCCTGACCCTTTTGCCTTGCTCGTCCTCCACCTCCACCTCTATGACGTTGTCCCCCTTGTAGTCCTTCCTCAATGCCAGGTGGCCCGTCTCATCGACGTGTAGATGGTTGGTTGTCTTGTCCTTCCGCACTGCGACTATCCTGCCCTTCCCCTTGTAGTCCTCGACCTCCTCGTCGAGGTAGAGGAACCTTGCATTGTTGGGTTGTATGTCTAGGCCCCTCATCTTTGAGGGGTCCTTATAGTTCAGAGGGGCCTTCTCACCGAGGATGAGCGTCTCGAAGAGCTGGAACAGTAGTTCCTGGGGCATGTGTTCGGGCAGGCCCGCCGCTAGGTTCGTGAGGGTGTCTCTCGTGGTCTGCTCGGCGTCCATGATCTTCGGACTGAAGCTATCCCAGTTAAAGTCTATGAAGGCGGCGCATCTTTGCTTGTACATGCCTTTTCCACTTGCCCAGAACTCGGTGGGCCATCCTTGGGAGTCTACCATCTTCTCTCCATCTCTATCTCGGGCCGCGGCGATGTCAGGGAACCAGAATATGTAGGGCACCAGGTGTACGTCGAGGTAGAAGCCATTGATGTCGCCCTGTACGGTGATGCCAGGCTTGGTTACCTTCACCTCGTTTCCCTGAGACTCGAAGGGTATCCTGATCCCTAACCCGTGTTTGAGCCACCTGATCTTGATGTCGGGGGTCGTCCTCCAGTCGCTGAATGACACCTCCTTCACCCATATCTTGAGGAGCGCCCTCAGGCCCGTCAGGTTAAGCGGGTTCGGCTCCTGGTAGTTGCTGTAGTCGACCTCGACCAGCACGTCTTTAGGCTTGTTCGGGTCCGAGGTCTCCTGCACCGTGATGCCGTTGAGGTCGGCTGGGTTTATCTTGCTTAGCAGCATCGGCGTCAGGACGGCTTTCAGCATCAGAAGGTAGGCGCTGTGCAGCGGCTCGTCTTTAAGTCTAAGAGTGACCTTCTGGCCGTCGAGACGTATCTCCAGGGATTTTATCATTGATAAGACCCAGCTGTTAGGTGAGATGTTTGAATCATTTTTTTGGAGAGTTCTCATACCAAGTTATATGATGGTTCTCTATGATGAGATTTTTGATTTACATCGTATTTTCTCTACGCGCCCTCAACGGCTGCAGCACTCAACTCCGCGCTAAGCTTGTTGCTAAAATAGTTGAAAATGGTTTGATTACCACTTAACCAATTATCTCTGTGCATTGGACTTCTTTAAAACATAGCGTCTGTTGGGCGTCCTTTGACGGCCCTGTCGGAGGCCACCGTGGTCAATTGCACCTCGACGACCTCGCCCTCGCGTCCGGCTGCGCCCTCCACGAGCACCACGGGCCCGTGCTTCATGGGGTACCCCACCATGAGGCTGGGGTCCCTGTCGTACGGCTCGGCGAGGACCACCCTGAGCCGGGAGCCCATGGCCTCCTTCTTCCTGCCCCTGTTAGCCTCCTGAGCCGCCTCGTATATGCGCCGGCTCATCCTGTCCTTGGCTGCGGGTGGCCCTGAGGGGCACTCGCTGAAGGCTGACCATGGGAGGCTCTGGAACCTGTATAGAGTGACCCTCTCGGCCCCCAGCCTCATGGACTCGGATATGGCCTTGACCGTCCTATCGACGGTCTCCTCTGTTTGTCCGGGGAGCCCGTGGATGAAGTAGACGTAGGGCTTGAGGCCCGCCCTCCTGAGCCTTCTCACGGCTGTGAGGCACTCGGCGGGCGTGTCGGGCCGCCCTATGAGGCGGCTGTGATTGGGGCAGCCTGTCTCAAACCCTATGCTGACGGGGGTCCCCTCGAGGTGCCTGCCTAGGGTGGCTGCGGCTCTGTCGGTGACCAGGGACGCCTTCACGTTCTCTATCATGAGGGACACTTCTCCCTCGGAGAGCCCGGGCAGGGAGCCCAGGGACTCGAACAACTCCTCGAGGGCCTCGTAGTTGGGCTCGGGGCTCCTGGGGTCGGTAAGGGGCTCCGGCTCCACCTGCAGCTCCCTGCCGTAGTCTAGGAAGCCTGGCGCGCTGAGGACCAGGCGGCGCACCCCCATCTCCGTGAGGCCCCTCACCTCGTCGCGGAGAACTCGTACCGGCTTGCTCCTGGGGGGCCCGTAGAGGCTGGGGACGCTGCAGTACCCGCACCCCGGAGGGATGCCCTCGGGGCAGTCGTACCTCTCGGTGAGTCCGGCCTCCGTGCACTGCCGGCACGCGGTGCAGCGGCTGCCCAGCGGCCCCGTCCTGGCCCTGTTGTAGTTGCTGCAGCCTCGGACGGCCTCGACGTAGACCCTGGCCGCGTAGTGTAGGGGGTAGTCCTTCATGGTGCGGGTGGATGCTGGGTACCTCTCGTATACTTCCTTGCCTTGGATGGGGCGGAGCTGGTTCACGACGGTCTCCCCGTCTTCGAGGTAGGCCAGGCCCCTTATTCCTGTGAACGAGGCTTTGTCCAGCCCGGCTTGGAGCATCTCGCCGAGGGTTGCCTCGCCTTCGCCTATGATGGCCGCAGCGGCGCCTGTCCTCCCGAGGACCCTCTCAGGCTCGCTGGCCACGGGTCCCCCGATGATGATTGGGCCGTCACTCTTCCACAGCTTGGCGGCCCTCTGGACCGCGGCTAGGTCGCTTGTCATCCCGCTGATGAGGAGGACGTCGTAGCCGTCCGGAATGCGGCCCATGCGCAGGAGGGCCTCGACCTGCAGTATGCGGGGTCTGTGTCCGTGGGCCTCCAGGACGCCTGCCACGGCTCTGGGCCCGGCCCCTATGGCGTCCCGTGTCGCTATGCGCTCGCCTTTACCGGAGGCCAGGGCGTCCACCACCAGGGGCTTCACGGTTCATGAGCCTGCGCGGCGCGACATAAAGGATGCGGGGCAAGTGTGATTAATGGGGCGGCACCATTCTCTACGGGTTAGGCTTGGATATCGCGTCGGCTGGCATCATCGGGGCCTCGTTCTTAAGCTTCGCCATCAGCTACTTGCTCATACCCTACTTCAACAGGTACATGCACCGCGTCGGGATAGTGGGCCGGGACGTCATGAAGGAGGGCAGGCCCGTGGTCGCCGACATGGGCGGGCCCGGCGTCGTGAGCGGGTTCCTCATGGGGGTGTTCTTCTTCGTCGGCCTGACCATCATAGCGCCCCCGAGGGCTGAGGGCATCGTCTACATCCTGGCGGCCCTGTGCACCATCCTCATCATAACCCTCGTAGGTATATTCGACACCTTGACGGCCCTCATGAAGAAGCGGGAGGGCAGCGAGGGCTTCGAGCAGTACAAGAGGGTGGGGATACCGCGGTGGCTGTACTTCTTCCTCCCTCTCCCGGCCGCGGTCCCCCTCATGGCCGTGAACGCTGGCGTGAGCCGGATCACGCTTCCGCTCGTCGGCAGGGTGGAGCTGGGGATCCTGTACCCCCTGATGCTGGTGCCCCTGGCGGTCCTCTGCTGCACGAACGCCACGAACTTCCTGGCAGGGTTCAACGGCCTGGAGGCCGGGATGGGGGCCGTGCTGCACCTCGCCCTGGGCGCCTACGCCTACGTGACCGGCCACCACAGCGCCGCGGTGCTCGCCTTCTGCTTCGCCGCCGGCCTGCTGGCGTTCCTGCGGTACAACTGGTACCCGGCCAAGGTCTTCCCCGGGGACCTCAACTACACGATAGGGGCTGTCGCCGCCTGCGTGGCCGTCATCGGGAACATGGAGAAGTTCGCCATCCTGTGCTTCACGCCGTACATCGTGGAGGCCCTTCTGAAGGCAGCGTCAGGGTTCGATGCGGAGAGCTACGGGGTCCTCCAGCCCGACGGGACGTTGAAGCCGAGGGACAGGCGCATA
>MEZG01000026.1:16345-18518 GCA_001775965.1 Candidatus Bathyarchaeota archaeon RBG_13_60_20
ATGGGCTGGTGGACGTTGAAGGGGCCCTTGCGAGGGCGAGGGGCGCCGGAGTGAAGGCGGTTGTAGCCGTGGGAGGCAGCATCCAGTCGAGTGGCGGGGCTCTCGCCGCCGCCCGTCGGCACAGCGGCTTCGTGTTCCCGGGCGTAGGGGTACACCCGGCCGACGCCCTCAAGGTGGGTGTGGAAGAGGCCGCGGCGTTCGTGTCATCGCACGCATCCGAGGCTGTGGCCATCGGCGAGATCGGGCTGGACTACGCCTACGGCTTCGCCAAGCCCCAGGAGGTCAGGGAGAGGATGAGGGCGCTGTTCAGCGCTCTGCTCGGCGTTGCGGAGGAGAGCAGCCTCCCCGTCTCCGTTCACAGCAGGTCGGCGTACAGCGACACGCTGAAGCTGCTCAGGGGGAGGGACCTCCCGGGAGCCGTGTTCCACTGGTACGACGGGCCCCTGCACACCCTCAGGGAGATACTGGACGAGGGCTACTACGTCTCGGCCACGCCGGCGGCGGCGTACAGCAAGGGGCATAGAGCCGTCGTCTCGGAGGCGCCCCTGGAGAGGATGCTGGTCGAGACGGACAGCCCGGTGCAGCTGAGGGGTGAATCCAGGATGAGTGAGCCGGCTGATGTCCTGCTCACCGTCAGGGAGGTGGCCCTGATCAAGGGGCTGAAGCCTGATGAGGTGGCCCGGGTATCGACCCGTAACGCGGAACACTTATTTCGGTTGCCTCCTGTGTAGCCCTACGGTGTGAGCTGTGTCGGAGACCCGAAGGTACGTCTTCAGGCCCCTGAGCGGGCTGTACTTCGGGTTCCTCTTCCTACTGCTCCTCGTCGTGTGGCCCCTGCTCACCGTCTTCTACAGGGAGCTGCTGGTGAGTGAGCTGGGGCTACCCCCGTGGGCCTTCGGCGCCGTGCTGTTCCTGAGCCTCGTGGGGAGCTACATCAACATCCCGGTGACCACCGTGGAGGCCGAGGTCCCTATATACACCTACAGGGAGGTCAGGTTCTTCTGGGTCACGTGGAGGGTGCCCAAGGTAGACATGGGGGTGAGGAAGACCGTGGTTACACTGAACGTGGGCGGGGCCATCGTGCCCATGCTCATCTCGGCTTACCTTCTGCTCGTGGGCATACCCGCGTGCGCCCCGGACGCAGCGGCCAGCTACACGCAGCTGCTCGTGGTCCTGGCCGTGGTAGCGTATACGACTCACCGGAGCAGCCGGATCGTCGCGGGCCTGGGGATAGCGACGCCTATGCTGGGTCCTCCTCTGACGACGGCGCTCACGACCCTCATGATCGACTTCATCAATCCACTGAGCTGCCCCACGCAGATAGCCTACGTCGGGGGGACCCTGGGGGCGCTCATAGGGGCCGACCTGATGAACCTGAGGAGGCTGCCGGAGGTCGGGGCCCCCATGGCCAGCATAGGCGGCGCTGGGACCTTCGACGGCATATACCTCACAGGCATCATGTCTGTCCTCGTGGTGCTCCTGCTGACGTAGGGTAACCCTCATTAGCGCTGCGCGCGTTCACAGTGGCGTGCGACGCGTCAGCTTCGAGGTCCAGGGCGACCCCGTCCCGAAAGCCAGGGCGAGGACCGTGCGTAAAGGCGGCAGGACGTGGAGCTTCACCCCGAGGAAGGTGGCCGAGTGGGAGAGGCTGGTCAAAGCCGAGGCCGAGAAACACTTCACGGAGCCCTTCACCGGCCCCGTGGCGCTGACCATAGGGTTCTACATGAGGCGGCCCAAGAGCAGGCGGAAGGACAACTACGTGGAGACGACGCCGGACCTGGACAACCTGGAGAAGGCGGTGCTGGACGGCCTCAACGGGGTCGCGTACGTGGACGACAGGTTCGTGGTTGTGAAGAGCGCCGCGAAGCTGTACGTCAGTGGGGGCGAGCCCCGCGTCTCGGTGGTGGTCACCAGCTTGGTGGACCAGGCTTCGATGGTGGAGTACCTGGGGCGATAAGGTTTTAGGTTCTCGCGCGTTTCATGCGCCGGGTGCAGGGGTAGCCAAGCGGACTACGGCGCCAGTCTTGAAAACTGGTTCCCTCACGGGAGCGTGGGTTCGAATCCCACTCCCTGCGCCTAAAATTTTATTCCAAAGCTATTTATTATACCTGCTTTAAGCTTTATAACGATACAATTTTGCCCCGAAAAACACGTTGGAAGCACCTCCTAGAGA
>MEZG01000026.1:18562-18683 GCA_001775965.1 Candidatus Bathyarchaeota archaeon RBG_13_60_20
AGTGACAACACCGCCAAGCTGAACGCGCGAACCCTGTACCGGTTCTGCGAAATAACAGGTTTGACCCCAGCCCAAGTGGTTGAGAAGGCTAGGGAGGACAGGCGGGGGTTTGAGGATGTCC
>MEZG01000026.1:18791-19644 GCA_001775965.1 Candidatus Bathyarchaeota archaeon RBG_13_60_20
CCGCTGGAATCTCATTGTCCGCACAGCAGCGTAGACCCGAGACCCTGGCCCAGCTCATCCTCACCGTGGCCAAGGGCTTCGTGACGGGCCTCCCCCAGATCATCAAGAGCATGATCGCCATGGCCCTCATCTCCACCATCCTCGCCAACGCCGCCCACCTCTACCTCATGGGCTGGGTGAACGACGGCTGGAACTCCAGCGGCAACCCCACCCTGGACGCCCTCATCTTCATCGACGGCCAGCAGGGCAGCCCCAGCGTCATGCTGTTCTACTTCGCCGCCAGCTACATCTTCTGGTGGCTCATCGGGATGCTCAGAAGCCGCGGAGTCGGGACAACTCTGAAACTCATACTCACGACGCCCATCTGGGTCGGCGGCTCGCTGGCCAGGGCCGGGGCAGCCTCACTACCCGCCCTCGCGGCCGGCATCGCCGCCAGCTTCGCCCTGGGCCTCACCCTACTCACCGAGCCCACAAGCCTCCTGATGCTCCTCACCACGGCCACCATCCTCATCTCCCAGGGCGAGAGCATCATGGTCTACGCCCTCCAGCTGGGCATCCGCGACGCTTCCAGGCTCGCTGGCCGGCAGGCCGCCATGCCAGACAAGTCCGCCCCCGTCGTCGCCATCCTCGGCTCGGCCCTGGGCTTCGCCTACATGACCTTCTTCAACCCCGGTGCCCTGACCCTCATCGCCTTCACCCTGGTCGCCGCCGCCGGCCTGGCCTACCTGGCCCTCAGGCGCAGGAGCGGAACGCAGGGGGCCGCCGTCGCGGCCCTAATCCTCGTGGCTGCAGCTGCATTCCTGGCGCCGACGGCCGCGGCAGACGACGGCGGGATACAGGAGAACGGCGGCTG
>MEZG01000026.1:19667-20243 GCA_001775965.1 Candidatus Bathyarchaeota archaeon RBG_13_60_20
GGCTCCTCAACACCCTCATCACCAGGGGCCTGCCAGCCTCAGCCGCCGCCACCCTCGGCTCCATACTCATCTCCATGCTCTTCAACCCCAGGACCCTGAGCACCGTGAAGCCCCTGGACGACGCGTACGTGGACAAGGACTGGAGCGGCGACACCCGGGGCGGAGTCGTCGACCTCACCACCGAGTTCGCCGAGGACCCCCACGGCTTATGGACCACACCCGACGGCAGGCGCTGGACGCCCACAGGCCAGGAGGGCACCGGGCTACGCCGAACAATAATAGACGCCCAGGACGACCCCTCCCTAGGCAACAGGGTCCGCGTCTACACCATGGACCCCCCCAGGGACCAGGCCCTCCTCGACGGCATCTCCAGGGACATCGCGGGCCTCGACCGCTGGACCGTGGACAGGCTGCACCCCGACAACTGGAAGGACCTGACGCCGGGCCAGAGAGGCGTCGTCCTGCAGCAGCTGAACACAGTCATCAAGGACCGGCTGGGCGTCGAGTACAACTTCAACGTCGTAAACGACCCCGACAAGGGACTGGGCGGCAGCTTCGACCCCACCACCAAGACCA
>MEZG01000027.1:0-6838 GCA_001775965.1 Candidatus Bathyarchaeota archaeon RBG_13_60_20
CTCATGTGGCCCATTATGTGGCCGCCAGCGGGCGCCACGGCCTTGGTGAAGAACGCGTCGGGGCTCGCCATGACCTGGTTGGTGATGACTGCCACCATGTTGAAGGCGCGGCTGAGCCTCATGAGCTTGTGCAGGTGCTTGTTCAGCTGCTGCTGCCGGGGGGCCAGCATCTCCCTGCCGAGGTACTCGCTCCTGAAGTGACTCATTACGCTGTCGATTATGATGAGTCTGACGCCGTTGTCCCTGATGACCTCATCGGCGTTGTCCAGGAGCACCATCTGGTGGTTACTGGTGTACGCCTCCGCGTAGACGATGCGCTTCAGCACCTGGTCGGGCTTGATGCCGAACCTGGGTGCTACCTGCTGGACACGCTCGGGGCGGAACGTGTTCTCGGTGTCTATGTAGAGGACGCCGCCGTCCAGGCCCCCCTGGCTCTCGGGTAGCTGCACAGTTACGCAGAGCTGGTGGCACATCTGGCTCTTCCCCGAGCCGAACTCCCCGTAGAACTCTGTGAGGCTCTGGGACTCGAGGCCCCCGTCCAGGAGCTGGTCCATGCTGCTGCACCCCGTTGAGAGCTTCCTGACGTTCTTGCGGAGCTCTACGAGCTCGTCGCCCCTGACGAAGGTAATGGCCAGGCCCTTCCGGGCCTCCTCTATGGCCTTCTGGGCGACGGCCTCGCCGATGCCGGCAGCCACCAGTTCGCTGACGGCGGCGGTGCCGAGGCTCTCCACCGTTTTAAACCCGATCTCCTTGAGCTTGGCCACCGTCGCCGGTCCGAGGCCCGGCAGGTCCTCTAGGGTCTGGTACTTGGCCTTGAAATACTCCAGGTCCTCGGACATCTTGCTCACGGGGCGGCTCTGCCTCACCTATGTTGGGAGGTTCGGAGTTAAAAACTCAGCGCGGCTCCTCTTCCTCGGGCTCCAGCTCCAGTGCCAGGGGCCCCTGGTACCCGCAGTCCTCGCAGCGGTAGTTGCGAGGCAGGATGCCGTAGCTCTCCACGAGCCTCATCCTGTGGCTCCTGCAATTGGGGCAGAAGACCGGCTTGGGGGCGCTGTACCTGGCCTTCCTAAGAGCTTCCAAGATGCCCTGTAGGGGGCCCATTCTACTGGACCTCGATGTTCTCGTCTGGGAAGCCCATCTGCACGAGGGACTCCCTGACCACGACCCGGTGGTCCCCCATGAGCATTACTTGTTCGTTCTTGGCCGTGCCGCCGCAGGCGCACTTGGCCTTTAGTTCAGAAGCTAGCTTGTTGAGAGACACGGTTCCGGAGTCGATGCCGTCGATGACGGTCCATTTCTTTCCCCATTTTCTTGTCTCTAAACGAATTCTGATCCGCTGCTCCTCCTTGCTCATCTCCTCGCATACGCAGAGGTCTTTAGGGAGGCCGCAAACGGGACAAATCTCCGCCATTATCAACACTGTATCGATGCGCAGAGTGTAAAAACCTTTGCTTTATAAATGGAGGGTGGTCGGGTCACGTGTAGTTCTGGAGGAGACTGAAGGCCGTGAGGGCGTCCTTCGGGCTTAGTATTATGATCGTGTTGGTGCTGCAACTGATGAACTCCACGATGTTGAGGTTCCTGCTGGCCAGGAGCTGGGTTATAAAGGCCACAAAGCCGGGCGTGGTCTCGACCCTGAGGGGGCTCAGCAGTATGAGGGCCACCTGGTTGCTCTCCACCTTGACCTGGTCGGGGAGCCTCTGCTTCATGGTGGTCTGGTCCACTATGTAGACGTACTGGTCTGTGAGGTGGGCGGTCACGATGTGGGGGATATCCAGCCTGATGGAGCTTATTATCACCGCGATCTTATCCTGTAGGCGCACCTTGGACTCCTTGAGGATGCCGAGCACGGCTTCCTCCCTAAGACCTCTGTCCTGGGATATCTCGTCGGCGACCCTGATCACGGCCGCCTTCACGGCCTCCAGGCTGCCCTCGCCCATCTCCTCCTGGAGGAGGCGGGCCAGGGCGCTGTAGTTGACTATCTTCATGTTGAGGGCGTCCAGTAGGCTGGGCCTCATCTGGATGGTCTCGCGGACCAGCTGGGCCACGCTCCTTGTCCTATCCGATGTATTATCTGCCATGTTTGTAACGTATATGTCGCAAGGTATAAAAACTTGCTCTATGTTGAAGCTAGTATCCTAATAGGAGTAAATTTGCGATGGTTAATGACAAGGTTGTTCTAGCCTACTCGGGCGGCCTGGACACGTCCATGATGGTGAAGTGGCTTCAGCTGGAGTACAAGATGGACGTGGTAACGGTCAACCTGGACGTGGGCCAGGGCAAGGAGCGGAAGGGCATCGAGGAGAAGGCCTGGAAGCTGGGGGTGGTCAACCACTACACCTTTGACGCCAAGGAGGAGTTCGCCACCGGCTACATCTTCCCGGCCATAAAGGCCAACGCTCTGTACATGGGCACGTACCCCGTGAGCAGCAGCCTCAGCAGGCCGCTGATAGCCAGCAAGGTGGTGGAGGTGGCCGAAATGGAGGACGCCAAGGCCGTGGCCCATGGGTGCACGGGGAAGGGAAACGACCAGGTCAGGTTCGACCTCACCTTCAAGGCGCTGAACCCTAAGCTGAAGATCATCGCGCCGGTCCGTGAGTGGAAGTTCAACAGGAAGGGCCAGATACAGTGGGCGAAGGACCATGACGTGCCGGTCCCCGTGACGGCTGACAGCCCCTACAGCATCGACGAGAACCTGTGGGGCCGCAGCATAGAGGGCGGCTTGCTAGAGCACCCGGACAAGATGGTGCCCGGTGACATATGGGACTGGACCGTGGACGTGGAGAACGCGCCCGACGAGCCCGACTACGTCAAGATAGGGTTCCAGAAGGGTCTGCCCACGAGCCTGGACGGCATCCCCTACAAGCCTGTGGAGATCATCCAGAAGCTGAAGCAGCTGGGCGGGAAGCACGGCATCGGTAGGATCGAGCACATGGAGGACCGCGTCGTGGGGCTCAAGACCCGGGAGACCTACGAGATACCCGCCGCCGAGGTGATCCTGAACGCCCACCAGGACCTGGAGAAGATGGTGCTGACGCGCCACCAGAAGGCGTTCAAGTACCAGGTTGACCAGATGTGGGCCACGGTCGTCTACCAGGGCCTATGGGTGGACCCCTTCAAGCAGAACCTGGACGCTTTCATCGATAGCACCCAGGAGAACGTGACGGGCTCGGTGACCATGAAGCTGTTCAAGGGCTCCGCGAAGCCCGTGAGCAGGGAGAGCCCATTCAGCCTCTACGACTACAACCTGGCCAGCTTCGACATCAACACCCACTACGACCAGGGCGACGCCGTGGGCTTCATCAACCTGTGGGGCCTGCCCAGCGTCTCGGCGTGGAACCTGAAGAGGACCGTGGCCGAGGAGGGCATCCGGGAGATGGGGAAGAAGGTAGTACCCGTCCCCACAGGAGCCTCATAAGCCCCCTTCCTCACCAGTGACACTTTTATTCTTGCTGACGCCAATCTATCTCGGTAGCCCGAGGTAGTTTTTTGTCGCGCGAGGAATCACTCATAGAGGTGCTTGAGAGGGCTCTGCCCCTGCCCCCAAAGATCATCGTCGGGTACAACAGGCTGGAGCGGGACTTCACCAGTGGCGACCTGGCGAAGCTGTGCGATATTAGCAGGAGCAGCGCCAAGTTCTACGTGAATAAGATGGTGGACCTGCGGCTCGTCACCAAGGTGCCCCACAAGCGCATGTACCAGAAGTACGCCAACGCCAACAGGTTCGGCGACTGGATGAAGGACCTCATGAAGCTGGCCCTGGAGCCCCTGGAGAGCGGCTCCCTCAAGCTGCCCGAGGAGCCCGAAGAGGAGTAGCCGTGAGCCTCAGGGACCTGGCCTCCGCCAAGAAGCCGCCGCGGGAGAGGTACACCCGGAACCTGACGGCACGCCAGGTCCGCGCAATGAAGAAGAGGGGCTACGACGCGGAGCGGGAGCTAGTGCACATGCTGAGGGATGAGGGGTACGACGCTCTCAGGGTGCCTGTCAGCGCCCCTAGCACCGAGCCCCTGCCTGACGTGTTCGCTATCAGGGGCGACTCCATACTGGCCGTGGAGGTTAAGGCCCAGGTAAGGTACGCCTATTATAAGCGGGACCAGGTG
Source organism: Candidatus Bathyarchaeota archaeon RBG_13_60_20 (assembly GCA_001775965.1). GTDB lineage: Archaea > Thermoproteota > Bathyarchaeia > TCS64 > TCS64 > RBG-16-57-9. The sequence goes on from MEZG01000027.1 coordinate 4,101, forward strand.
CAGAAGCTCCACGAGTTCCTCCACATCCACAGGATTTACCCGAGGCGCTTCGCTGTCCTCGCCGGGAAGTTCAAGTACAAGGGCTGGCGGTTCGACCTGGCTGAGAAGGTGGGCGACTACACAATCAAGATGGACCAGAGCCTCAGCTGGAACGACCTTATGGCCAGGATTAAGTGAGAGGCACCCACCGTTTATATAGATTCATACCTCATTCATTAACATATTACTAGGCGATGAGCATGGTGCAGAAACTCGATTACACCTTGGCTAGGCGCAGGTGTCCGCGGGACTTCATAACCTGCGAGAGCACGCTTGACCTTGATCCCCTCGTGGAGATCATAGGTCAGGAGCGTGCCGTCAAGGCTCTCCAGTTCGGCCTTGACATCAAGGAGGAGGGCTTCAACATCTACGTTGCCGGGATGGCGGGCACCGGCAAGAAGACGGCCATCATGACGTTCCTCGAGCAGCGGGCCAAGGGCATGCCTCCGCCCCCCGACTGGTGCTACGTTTACAACTTCGAGGAGGAGGACAAGCCAAACGCGCTGAGGCTCCCCACAGGCATGGGCGTCCAGTTCCGAGACGACGTGGCCAAGTACGTGGAGGACCTGAAGAAGGCGCTGGCGGCGGCATTCGAGAGCGAGGACTACGCCACACGCCGCGAGGAGGTCACCAAGCGGTACGACGAGAAGAAGCAGGAGCTCATGAAGACGCTCAACAAGAAGGCCAGCGACGCGGGATTCGTCCTCCAGAGAACAGAGATTGGGCTCCTCATCATCCCCGTCATCAACGGCCAGATGATCAACGAGCAGCAAATAGGCATACTGCCCCAGAGCGTCAGGGACGAGATACAAGCGCGGCGCAAGAAGCTGCAGGACGAGCTCAGGAGCGCGTTCCGGCAGTTCAGGGACATCGACAGGGAGACCGAAACCAATGTGGAGTCTTTCAACAGGGAGGTGGCCGAGTACGCCATGGAACACCTCATGCAGAGGCTTAGGGACAAGTACGGCCAGGTGACCGAGTGCAACGATTACCTGGACGCTTTGCGCAAGGACGTACTTGAGAACCTGGGCGCCATCCTCGGAGCCCAGAAGCAGCAGGAGTCCCAGCTGCCCTTCTTCATGGGGCAAGCCCCAGACCCCACCCTAAGGTACAGGGTCAACCTGGTGGTTGACAACAGCAAGCAGGAGGGGGCCCCCGTCATAATGGAGATGAACCCCACCTACAGCCACCTGTTCGGCGCCACGGAGAAGGAGGCCAGGTTCGGGACCCTTGTCACCGACTACACCATGATACGGGCGGGGAGCGCCCACAAGGCCAACGGCGGTTACCTGGTCATACCCGTGGAGGAGCTGGCCAGGAACCCGGGGAGCTACGAGACCCTGAAGCGCACCATCACGAACCGGAAGCTGGAGATAGAGGAGCTGGCGGAGAGGCTGGGCTACATAACCACGAAGAGCCTCAGGCCCGAGCCTATTCCCTTCGACGCCAAGGTGATCATCGTTGGCGAGTCGCGGATATACTACCTTCTCTATCAGTTGGACCCCGAGTTCAAGAAGAACTTCAAGGTGAAGGCAGAATTCGACAACACCATGGAGAGAGACGAGTCCAAGGTGAGGCAGTACGCCCAGTTCATGTGCACTCTCTGCAACAAGGAGGGCCTCAAGCACCTTGACTCCACGGGCATCGCCGCCGTTGTGGAGTACAGCAGCAGGCTCGCCGCGGACCAGGAGAAGCTAAGCACCCAGTTCGCAGAGGTTAGCGACATCATAAGGGAGGCCGACTTCTACTCCAAGCAGGACGGAAGCAAATTCATCACGGAGGAGCAGGTCCGCCAGGCCGTTGAGGCCAAGGTGTACCGCAGCAACCTCATAGAGGAGAAGATCGAGGAGATGATCGAGCGGGGCAGCCTACTGGTGGACACCGCCGGCGAGAAGGTGGGCCAGGTGAACGGCCTCGCCGTCCTGGGGACCGGGGACTACATGTTTGGCAAGCCCAGCAGGATCACCGCGAGCATCGGCGCAGGCAAGGAAGGCATCATAGATATTGAGAGGGAGGCCGAGATGGGGGGCCCAACTCACACCAAGGGCGTCCACATACTCACAGGGTTCCTCACCGACCGGTACGCCCGCAGCCACCCCCTCGGCCTAGCTGCCCGGCTGACCTTTGAGCAGAGCTACAGCGGGGTGGACGGCGACAGCGCGTCCAGCACCGAGACCTACGCCATGATGAGTGCCCTCAGCGGTATACCCATTAAGCAGAGCCTCGCCGTCACAGGCAGTGTCAACCAGAAGGGTGAGGTCCAGGCCATCGGAGGCGTCAACGAGAAGATAGAGGGATACTATGAGCTCTGCAAGTACAGGGGCCTGGACGGGAGCCACGGAGTCGTCATCCCCGAGAGCAACGTGAAGAACCTTATGCTCAAGGAGGAGGTGGTGGAGGCGATAAAGGACGGGAAGTTCAGCGTGTACCCGGTCAAGACCATCGACGAGGGCATAGAGGCGCTCACAGGGGTGCCTGCGGGGAAGATGAACGAGGACGGCTCCTGGCCCGAAGGGACCATCAACAGCCTCGCACAGAAAAAACTGGACGAGCTGGCCAAGATTGCTAAAGAGTACGTCAAATAGCGCCACTCTTTTTATCTCCCGTCTTCTCTACTAATCGGATCGGTGCGATGGCCGAAGACACATACGACGTGATCATCGTGGGCGGTGGCCCGGCCGGCCTCACAGCCGCCCTCT
>MEZG01000027.1:6849-17445 GCA_001775965.1 Candidatus Bathyarchaeota archaeon RBG_13_60_20
CACAACCTCAAAACCCTGGTGCTCGAAGGGGTTAAGGTGGGGGGGAGGGCACTGGACGCCCACTGGGTGGACAACTACCCCGGGTTCCCCGAGGGAATAAGCGGCCCCGACCTGATGCAGAGGTTTGTGGACCAGGTGGAGAGGTTCGGCGCCGAGGTCAAGCACGAGACAGTAATAGGGTTCAGCGACTTCGGAGACCTCAAGATGGTGTCCACCCGGCAGGGGTACCACCAGGCCAAGGCCGTCATTATAGCCACGGGGGTAAACAGGAAGCAGCTGAGCGTGCCCGGGGAGAACGAGTTCAAGGGCAGGGGGGTCAGCTACTGCGCCGTATGCGACGGCCCCTTCTTCAAGGGTAAGAAGGTGGCCATAGTGGGTGAGGGCCGCGAGGCGGCCCACGACGCCGAGATAATAGCGGAAACGGCCTCCAAGGTGTACGCCATACCCGGCAAGAGGGGGTACAGTGACGACTTCCCCGAGCTGCAGCGTATGAAGGAGAACCCCAGGATCGAGATCTTGGAAGGCCGGGAGATCAAGGAGATCACCGGGAAGGACTCCGTCCAGGGCGTCAAGCTGGACGACGGTTCGCACCTGGAACTGGACGGCGTCTTCGTCATCCTTGAGCGCGTCGGCACAACAGGAATCCTACAGGAGGCGGGGGTCGCTACGGACGCGGGCGGCTGCATACTGGTCGACGACACCGGCATGACCAACATAAGGGGCGTCTACGCGGCCGGGGACTGCAGCTGCTGGGGGATGCAGATAGCCACGGCCACCGGGATGGGGGCGAGGGCCGCCCTGTCAGCAATGAAGCACGTGAAGACTGTGAAGTGAACAAGGATGGTGAAGGTGGAACTGTTCTGCTCCCCGGTGTGCCCCAACTGCCCGGCGGCCCGGAGGCTCTTCAACGAGGCGGCTGGCAGGCACCCGGGCGACGAGTTCGTGGAGGTCAACACCTACACGGAGGCCGGCATCGAGCGCGGCATGAGCCTCAAGGTCATGGCGGTACCCACGGTGGCCGTGGACGGCGAGATCAAGCTGGTGGGGTGGCCCTTCGACGAGAAAGACCTGGAACAGGCCATAGCCCAAGCAAAGGCGTAGATACTTTTTTCATTTAAAGGCCACACTCTTAACGATTAGACCATTCAATGACTGAGACGATCAGGACGGTTCACGCCCGCCAGGTGCTGGACAGCCGCGGGAACCCCACCGTGGAGGTGGAGGTCACGACAACCAAAGGGTTCACGGGGAGGGCGGCCGTCCCCAGCGGGGCATCCACGGGCATCTACGAGGCAGTAGAGCTGCGCGACGGCGGAAGCAGGTACCACGGAAAGGGCGTGCTGAAGGCAGTTGAGGCGGTGAAGACGGAGATTGCCCAGCGGCTCAGGGGTGTGGATGTCACGGCTCAGAGGGAGATCGACCGCCTCATGGCCGAACTCGACGGCACACCCAACAAGAGCCGCCTCGGCGGCAACGCCATACTAGGGGTGAGCGTCGCATGCGCCAAGGCCGCCGCCGAATGCGTGGGCGTAAAGTTATACAATTACATCGACCCCGAGGCAAGGTTGCTGCCCGTCCCCTTCTTCAACGTCGTCAACGGCGGTAAACACGCGGGCAACCAGCTGGACTTCCAGGAGTTCATGGTAGCGCCCGTGGGGGTGGACAGCTTCACCGAGGCCCTCAGGGTGGGAGCCGAGGTCTACCAGACCCTGAAAGCCAAACTACTGAAGGATTACGGGAAGAACGCCATCAACGTAGGTGACGAGGGGGGCTTCAGCCCGCCAATGAGCACCCCCGATGAGGCTCTGGAGGCCATACAGGCGTCCGTTGAGGAGCTGGGGTACGGCGGCGAGACGCGGCTCGCCATGGACGTGGCCGCCAGCAGCTTCTACAAGCCCGACGGGTATCACTACATGGGCAGGGTCATCAGCCGCGGCGAGCTCATCGACGAGTACAGTGAGCTGGTATCCAAGTTTCACGTGGCCAGTTTGGAGGACCCCCTCGAGGAGGAGGACTACGAGGGCTTCGTGGAGGTGACCAAGGCTCTGCCGATCCAGATCATAGGGGATGACATCTTCGTCACCAATATAGATAGGCTCAGGAGGGGCATTGAGGTGGGGGCCTGCAACAGCCTCCTCTGGAAGGTGAACCAGGTAGGGAGCCTCACGGAGGCGAGGGACGCGGCGGAACTGGCCATGATGAGCGGCTACACGGTTATGGCCAGCCACAGGAGCGGGGAGACGGAGGACCCCTTCGTGGCTGACCTCGCGGTGGGCATCGGGTGCGGCCAGATCAAATCCGGTGCGCCGGCGAGGGGCGAGCGCACGGCCAAGTACAACCAGCTCCTGAGGATAGAGGAGTGGCTGGGGGACCAGTCCAGGTACCCCAAGGGGCTCTTAAGGTAGCAGGCTTATCTAGCTTCACGCGGTTTTTCCTTCAACTATGCGTGAGGTAACTCTAAGCGAACTAACCTACTTCAACCTGGCGCGGCACCACTTGCTTGAACGGGCCCCCAGGGACAGGGCCCTCCAGGTCATCGACGACGTACTGGGTCTTAACGCCCAGGGAGCCCTCAACTATCATGTGAGCCTCTGGAGCCGGGTGGAAGGCCTTAGCAACGGCTTCATAGGGGAGTCGCTGGAGAGCAGGGCCCTCATCAGGTGTTACAGCGTGAGGGGCACGGTTCATGTGGCCCCCGTGAGCCTCTACGTCCTCGTCAATGCTGCCCTCAGGGACCACCTGGTTTCCGGCTTCGAGAGGCAGCTGGACAAGTCGAACCTAATGGAGTCCGGGGGCCTCTGGAGGCAGTACGCTCAAGAGGTTCTAGAAGCGCTGGGTGATCAGCCCTCCACGGTAAGCGAGCTCGTGGGCAGACTGGGCTGGAGGCATCCGGAGGCCAAGCGGTTGATGAACGCCCTCGTTAGGCTCCTTGGGTACAGGGGAGAACTGTGCCACGCCGCGTCAGGGGGGCCCTGGTACGTCAACACTGAGAACACCTATGTGAGGATGGACGCATGGCTCCCTGGGCAAATCTATGTAGGCGACGGCGGGGAGGCACGGGCCCAGCTCGCCGAGCGGTACCTCAAGGCTTATGGCCCCGCCACGGTCTCGGACTTCAGGTACTGGACGGGTCTTTCAGCTAGCCTCGCCAAGGGCGCCTTCAAGGCAATCGAGGGAAAGCTGATCAAGGTGATGTCCCAGGAGTGCGGAAAACTTTTCCTGCTGGAGGAGGACCTGGATGCTCTCCTGGGGGTAGAGCCGATGGAGATGGTTAGACTCTTACCTGCCTGGGATGCCCTGATAATGGGTCACGCCGACAAGACACGGATCATGGATCTCGAGCACAGGAAGCAAGTTTTTCTCAGACTGGCGGATGTGGCCCCCACCCTGTTGATTGATGGACGCGTGGCCGGGACCTGGAGTATGAAGAAGGGGCGTGGAGAGGCGTGGGGCATCAAAGTTGAGTCCTTCAGCTGGCTCGGCGAGCTCCACTCTGATCTGCTGGAGGAGGAAGCGGAGAGGCTTAGAGGGTTCACGGGCTTCGGAATAGAACTGAGCGCTGCGAGGTGAGGCTACCTGGGCCGGGTGACCACCTGGTACCCGCTGAGGACCAGGCTCCTGGCGCATGTGACCATCTCGTCGATCCTGACGTGCTTCTCTACCTGGTCCGGGTAGCCGCGGGGCCCGTAGAGACAGCACTCTACGCCGGCATGGGCCAGGTGGGCCGTGTCGTTGCCGCAGTAGCTGCGGGGTATGACGGCCCCTATCTGCTTGGGGTAGGCGCCGGTCACCTTCCTGTGGTTCTCCTTCAGTATCCTGACGATCTCAGCGTTGGGGTCGACGCCCATGGGGGGCATCGGGGTTCCGCCTACCCTGAACCGGGGGTTCACAGGGTACTCGAGCTCGTACCTGAACTCGGGGTCCTCCGCCGCGATCTCCTCGAGCATATCCCTGAACCTCTGGTTGATCTCCTCGATGGTGTAGCCGGGGGGGTACCTGAAGTCGACGATGATGGTGCAGAAGTCGGGTATGTTGTAGGGGCCGGCCAGGTCGTAGTCCCTGTTGCGGCCGCCGATGATGCTTCCCGCTACCCAGCGGGGTGCCCCGGGGAGGTCCGGGTCCCGTGCCTCGAACTCCATCCCGTCGATGCGGTCCAGGACGACGCGCATCTTCCGTATGGCGTCGATGGACTCCTCCATGCGGCTTATGTGCTCAGACTTGCCGATGACGTTGATAGCGAAGTCGTGGACCCCCACGCACTTGGTGAGTATGTTGTCCACGCTGTAGGGCTCGGGTACGATGGCGTAGTCGGTGCGGACACCCTCTTTGAGCATGTGGACGGTGCCGACGCCGCCCTGGAGCTCGCCGACGACGGTGGCGCAGACCAGGTCGCCCCTCAGCTTGGCCCCTGAGCGCTTGATAGCCAGGGCCGCGGAGAGGAACGCGGCGTCTCCGCTCTTCATGTTATGTACGCCGGCGCCCCACAGCCTGTTCCCGTCCACCCTAGGTTCGTAGGGGTCCCACTCCCAGTCAGCCGTGATGGGGTCGATGTCCAAGTGGCCGTTGAACATCATGCTCTTGCCGGTGCCGTCGCCTTTGAGGACGCCGAGGACCTGGCGGCGGCCCGGCTGCACCTCCTGGACAATGACCTCATCGAAGCCCTGGTCCGTGTACCAGTTGATCATGTAGTCCACGGCGGGGCCCTCCATGTTGGTGAGGCTGGGCTGCCGTATCAGGTCGCAGGCCAGGTCTACGATCTCCTGTTTCTTCAGGTAGTCGAGAACGTTCAATATTATCGGGGTATTGGGGGTGCCTCGCGGATATAAGGGGTTTTAGAGGGGCTTGCGGGCGTAGACCTCGGCGCTGTACAGGGGATCGCTGCCTCTTTTTGAGAGGACGCGCACGTCCTCGAAGCCGGCGGCCCTTATTTTACCCAGGTACTCGTCGGTCTCCAGGGCTCCTGAGACGCAGGCTGCCCAGCTGTCGGGGTCGTTGAGCACCTCCTCGGGGAGCTTGCCCTCTGTCACGATGTCGGAGACGGTGATGCGTCCGCCTGGCCTCAGGACTCTGTAGGCCTCGCTGAACACGGTGTCCTTGTCGGGGCTGAGGTTGATTACGCAGTTGCTTATGATGACGTCCATGGTGCCGTCCTCCAGGGGCAGGTTTTCTATCTCGCCGCGCCTGAACTCCACGTTGCTTAGGCCGGTAGCCTTCACGTTCTTTTGGGCGAGCTTGATCATCTCGGGGGTCATATCTACGCCGATGACCTTGCCCTTGGGGCCTACCTTCTGGGCCGCCAGGATGGCGTCCATGCCGCCGCCTGAGCCTAGGTCTAGGACCGTCTCGCCTTCTTTCAGGCCGGCTATCGCCGTTGGGTTGCCGCATGCCGCGCAACTGCTAACGGCGGCCTCGGGGACGTTCTTCAGCTCCTCGTCGCTGTAACCCACGTTCTGGGCGTAGCTGCCCTCGCTGCCGCAGCAGGATGAACTGGAACCGCTTCCGCATCCGCACCCGCAGGATGCCTGTGACATCTCCGCGAAGGCGCCGTAGCGTTCGCGCACATGTTGCTTTATCTCTTCAGGTTTCTTTGCCATGCACACCACTTCATTATATTGGATACCCAATAAAAAGATTGGAAGGATATAAATGTATCGGAGACCCAATACAGAGCGATGAGCGACTGCTGCCCCAACCCCCCCGCCGGCTGCTGCGATATGCGTGGCCTGCTATCCTTCAGCATCCTGTGGCTACTACTCAAGAAGGACATGTACGGCCAGGAGCTGGCCGACGAGCTGGGTAGGATGAGGGGCACCAAGCCCACCCCGGGCACCCTGTACCCCGCCCTAGGAGAGCTGGAGAGCAGCGGCCAGGTGGAATGGATCAGGAAAGGCCGCAAGAAGGTGTACAGGCTCACGGAGGAGGGCCGAAGGGGTGCGCTGGAGGCCTGCCGGTACTTCTGCTCGGCCTACGGGGACATATTCAGGGAGTTCACCGAGGCCCCAAAGGATGAAATAGAGGCCCAGACGTAGACCAATTGACTGGTCCGTGAGCGCCTTCTACGACCTCATGTTCGAGGTCAGCAACGAGGACAGGGTGAGGATACTCAACGAGCTGTCGGCTGAGCACTGCACCTACTCGGAACTATCGCGTAGGCTGAACATAACCACACAGGAGGTGAGCCGCCACGTTCAGAGGCTCACCGAGAACGGTCTTACGGCGAGGAGCAGCGACGGGCTCCTGGCGCTGACGCCCTTCGGGGAGCTGCTCCTCAGGCAGCTGGCGACGCTGCGCTTCACCAGCAGGCACAGGGGCTACTTCACGGACCACACCATCTCGGGGCTCCCCGACAAGTTCTTGGCTCGTATGGGCGAGCTGGAGGGCTGCTCATCTATCGAGGACGTGATGGTGGCTGTCCACAGGGTCCAGAGGCTCATAGAGGAGGCCGAGGAGTACATCCTCAACATCAACATGAGGTACTTCAGTAGCAGCTTCGACGCCATAAAGGCGGCCTTCGACAGGGATGTGAAGGGCTACTTCCTCCACGGGTCGACGTTGAGGCTGCCAGATGAGATGTTGGGAGATAGGAGGAGGGTGTTCCCAGAGGGCTACATCGAGCGTAAGAAGGGGGCGGGCATATACCTGGAGCGGCTCTTGGACGTACCCATGATCCTCTATATGTCGGAGAGGGACGTGGCGTTGCTGTGCTTCCCGACGGTGGATGGCGGCTTCGACTTTAGGGGCTTCACCTCGGGAGGCCAGGAGGCCCACGAGTGGTGCAGGGAACTGTTCCACTTATACTGGGAGAGGGCTAAACCCGTGTTGTAGACGAGTTCATATTTGCCGAGGAGTAACATCAAATCTATGAGCGCCAATTCGGGCGTAGCCGCCGTCCTTTACGAGATAGGGGAGATACTGACCGTCAAGGAGGACACGTTCAGGAGCCGAGCCTACCTCATGGCCGCCCAGCGAGTCACGTCCCTCACCGAGGACATCAGGGACATCAGGGCCAGGGGCGAGCTGGACTCCATCCCCGGCATCGGCAAGAGCATAGCGGCTACCATCGAGGAGGTCCTCGATACGGGGGAGTCCAAGGCGCTCATGGAGCTCAGGGAGAGCCTGCCTCCGGGCGTCCCGGAGCTCATGGCGCTGGAAGGGGTGGGCCCCAAGCTGGCCATGAGGCTCAACCGGGAGCTGGGGGTCACGGGCATCGACAGCCTGGAGAAGGCCGCGAAGGAGCATAGGATCAGGGCGCTGAAGGGCTTCGGAGAGAAGAAGGAGCAGAACCTGCTTAAGGCCGTGGAGGAGTACAGGGGTCGCAGCGGCAGGTTCCTCCTCGGAGAGGTGCTTCCCATAATTCAGGGCATCCTCACGCACATGCGGGGCTGCGACGCCATTCGAAGGGTGGAGGTGGCCGGCTCGGCGCGACGTAGGAAGGAGACCGTGGGCGACCTTGACGTCCTGGCCAGCAGTCTTGAGCCTGAGAAGGTCTCGGACCACTTCATCAGGATGCCGAACGTGGCGCGGGTGCTGGCCCATGGGCCCACCAAGAGCACGGTGGTCCTTGAGAACAGGCTCCAGGTGGACATCAGGGTCATCCCGCCCGGGAGCTTCGGCGCCGCCCTCCAGTACTTCACGGGCAGCAAGGAGCACAACGTGAAGCTTCGCACCATAGGCGTCAAGGCCGGGTTCAAGCTCAACGAGTACGGGCTCTTCAGGCGCGGCGACGACAGCCTGGTGGAGGCCGAGGACGAGGAGCGCATCTACGAGGCCCTGGGCATGGACTGGATGCCGCCGGAGCTCAGGGAGAACACGGGCGAGATCGAGGCTGCCATGGAGCACAGGCTCCCCGAGCTGGTTGAACTCGACCAGATAAGGGGGGACCTCCACGCCCACACGGACTGGAGCGAAGGCACGGCGTCCATAGAGGAGATGGCCGAGAAGGCCCGGTCCATGGGCCTCGAGTACCTGGCCGTCTGCGACCACACCAAGACCCTGGGGATAGCCAGGGGCCTGGACGAGGAGAGGCTCCTGGAGCAGCTCAAGGAGATCAGGCGGCTGGACGATGAGATGTCCGGCTTCAGGATCCTGGCGGGGACCGAGTGCGACATCCTCAGGGACGGCAAGCTGGACATAGCCGACGACGTGCTCCAGGAGCTGGACTGGGTGGTGGCCAGCGTCCACAGCGGGTTCAAGCAGGACGAGGAGGCCATGACGAGGCGCATCGTGGAGGCCATCCACAACGAGAACGTCTCCACGGTGGGCCACCCCACGGGGCGGCTCATAGAGAAGAGGAGCCCCTACACCGTGGACCTGGACAGGGTGCTGGACGCGGCGGCGGAGCAGCGCGTCTGCATGGAGATCAACTGCTTCCCGGATAGGCTGGACCTGAGCGACGTGAACAGCCGCCAGGCTAAGGAGAAGGGGGTCAGGGTCACCCTGGGGACGGACGCCCACACGGTCTCCGAGCTGGAGTTCCTGGGCATGGGCGTCTCCGTGGCCAGGCGGGGCTGGCTGGGCCCGGGGGACGTCGTGAACACCCTCACCGCCGACGAGGTCACCCGACTCAGGAGCTAGCCTCTTTCAGGTACAGGTATAGGGGCAGACCGCAGCTGACCCCCACGAGGAGGGTGCCGACCACGCCGAGCCAGCGGTTCCTCACGCTGTGCCTTTTACCGTCCACGGCGATGTAGGTGATGAGTACGAGCGCCGAGATCAGGACGTCCGCGACGAAGAAGGCCGATATGGCGGTCCCGAACATCTGGTCCATCATCAGTCCCACATCCAGGCCCTGTTCGAGGAGGAAAGAGACGAAGAAGTAGTACGGGACCAGGGTGCCCACGACGGCTGCCCCCAGGTAGACGTTCCTCAACTAATCACCGAGAATACAAGGGAGAATAGAAAGATAAAGGATGGCGCTGGCAGAGGTCTGGCTCGACGGGCGTCTACTCGCCCAGGCTCGGCACGAGCCTCTCAAGCCACCCGAAGATGAGGTCCCTGCTGGGCCTCCACGTGACGGCGATGCAGAAGAGGAGGCTGCCCACCACCATGAGGCCCGAGGCGGTCAGGCCGCCCAGGGTGCCCTCAAGACCCGTGTAGACGAGGCCCCCCACCACGGCGCCCACCGAGTAGAGGGCGGTCTTGCCCACCAGCTCGACGGCCAGCAGGCCTCTGAAAGGGAGCCTCCTGGACCCAGCCAGCAGCACTATCGGGGTGTCGGGGAGGGGCGTCATGGAGACGAGGAGCACCGCCCAGAGCCCGTACCGCCTGATCCAGCGGGCGACCCTGTCCTCGGCCTCAGAGGCGGGTCCCACGGACTCGGCGACCCCCCACCCCAGGAAGTACGTGGTCAGCTCGCCTATGGCGCCGCCGGTGCCTGCCGCGGCCCCTAGAACCAGGGGGTGGTAGACAGATGCCAGGGGCAAGAACAGCGGCACGAACATGTCGCGGGCCACCACGGTGAGGTGGCTCAGCATGGAGGCCACGAAGACGCCTACTAGGCCCAGCTGGCCCAGGCTGCCGCCGTCGTTCATCAGCCTCCAGAGCAGCAGGCCCGAGATGACGGCGACGGCCGCGACGGCCAGCACGCTGAACCAGCCTCTCCTGTTCATGTGTACAAACCCGTAGGGTTTCAAACGCGTGCAGGGAATAAAAGGTTAGACCCTTGGGGCCACGTCCCTCATGAAGGCCTCCGCGGACCCGGCCTCGGAGCCGTAGGGGAACACCATGACGAAGTGGGTGACACCCAGCTCCGCGTAGCCCCGGATGAGCTCAGCGGCCTCCCGGGGCGCCCTGGGCTCCCACTTCTTGGCGCCGCTGTACCTCTCGTAGGGGGCCGGCGCGTGGCCCTTGACGCCGTCCAGGGCGAGGTGGAGCCCCGCCGACTTCCTGATCCTGTGGTAGTCCCTACCCAGCCTAGCGCAGTGCCGCTCCAGCACGCCCAGTCGCTCCCTGTATGCGTCCAGGGGCGTGTTCCACGAGAAGTTCACCATGTGGGCGTGCTTCGCGGAGACCCGTAGGAGCCTGTCTCCGGTGCCGCCGACGACGATGGGCAGCGGGCTCTGGAGGGGCTTGGGTGCGGAGACGCAGTCCTTGACCGAGTAGTGCCTACCCTGGTAGCTGGCCCGGGGCAGCGTCCACATGCGCTCGGCGATCTCCAGGGCCTCGTCCAGCTGCCTGATCCTCGTGGATGGGCGGGGGAAGGGTATGTCGTAGGCGTCGTACTCGGCCTCCTTCCAGCCGGCGCCGACACCGTAGTAGAGCCTGCCGCCGCTTATGTGGTCCAGGGTGGCCGCCATCTTGGCCGCCAGGGCCGGGTTCCTGTAGCTCTGGCTGCTCACCAGTGTGCCGAGCCTCAGCTTAGCGGTGTCCCGGGCGAGGGCGGCCAGGGTGGTCCAGGCCTCCAGGCAGTTGACGTCCGCGGCGTCGGGCCGGATGAGGAAGTGGTCGCTGAGCCAGATGCTCTCGAAGCCGCTCTGCTCGGCTCGCTGCGCGGCGTCCCTGATGTGGGTGTAGGTGTACCCGTACTGGGGCTCGATCTGCAGGCCGTAGTCTAGGGCGGTCATAACTATTATGTATGGTTGGGCTCGGCCGGATATA
>MEZG01000028.1:0-5155 GCA_001775965.1 Candidatus Bathyarchaeota archaeon RBG_13_60_20
CATGACGCCTATGGCGAAAAGGATGCTCTCGACGATGGTGAGCTTGATAAAAATATTAGCCATGAGGAAAAACGAGGCGCCGACTACGATTGCGAGAACCAGGTTGACCCTGGCGGTGTGGTCTATGTCCCTCTGCAGCGGGCTGAGAGGGTCCTCGATCTCGCTGGATATGGCGACTATGCGACCGAACTGGGTCTCCTCGCCAGTGCTCAGAACGACTCCTCTGGCTACGCCAGAGACGATTGTAGAGCCAGCGAAGAGGAGGTTCTGGTACTCCGTTGCGTTACTGACAGTCATGCCCGGCGTCATGTCGACGAATCGCCGCTGAGCCTCCGACTCGCCTGTGAGTATCGAGTTGTCAACAGAGACCTCGAAGGCTTTTACTAGTCGCAGGTCAGCGGGGACCCTGTCGCCTTCATCAAGAATAACGACGTCTCCCGGGACAATGTCGGAGACCTCGACCTCCGTCACGGAACCGCCTCGTAGCGCTCTCGCCTTCCTCGGTATCAAGCGAGTTATCGTCTTAACGGCGTGCTCGGCGCGGTACTCCTGAAAGATGCTGAAGGCAACGTTGATGATGACGACGGCGGTTATTGCTGATCCCATCTGGATGGAGCCCAGGTCATTGTAGGCGTAGCCACTGAGGAATGAGAGTGCAGCGGCGAAGACGAGGAGCAGGTTGAAGGCGTTCCGTAGCTGCATCATAGTTCTACTTGTGAGGCTCCTCTTCTTGGGTGAGGGAAGCAGATTCGGGCCGTGCGTCTGGAGTCTTCGAGCCGCCTCCTGAGCAGTCAACCCATCCGGATGGGTCTGAAGGAGCTCATAGACCTCGTTGACGCTCGATAATGCGTGCACGCTGTAATCTAGTTGCATCCCCACCCGCCCTTACCCTAGACTATTGCATCCAGAAGACAAGAAGTCATTAAAAGGTTCTTTCATCCAATAATGATAAAGAGGCATCGCCGTAAATTTGGAGCCGGGCGAGGGATTCGAACCCCCGTGTAGCCGCTCTGCAGGCGGCCGCCTAAACCGCTCAGCCAACCCGGCGCGCACTGAAACAAGACAAAGCGGCGGCTTTAACCTTTACGCAGGTGGTGGGACCGCCCGGATTTGAACCGGGGATCACGCGGTCCCAAACCGCGTATCTTACCAAGCTTGACCACGGTCCCGCGCGGCCAAAGGAAAAGAGGGTGGAGGTTACTTAAACCTATCCGAACCTCTGCTTGGACTTCTCCAGGCCCTCGATGACGGGTAGCACCTCGCCGGCTAGCATGCTCAGCATGGCGCCGCCGCCCGTGGAGACGTGGCTCATGTCCCCCGTGATGCCCAGCATGCTCGCCAAGCCTCCCAGGTGGCCCCCGCCCACCACCGTATAGCCGCCGCACCTGGCCATGCAGCGGAGCAGCTCCTTGGTGCCTATGTCGAAGCCTCGGCGCTCGAACATCCCCATGGGGCCCTCGGCCACCACGGTGCCAGCGTTCATGATCCTGTGGCTGAACTGGGCTATGGCGTTGAGCCCGATGTCGTAGATGTTGGTCTCGTCCGTGAGCCTCTCGGCCATGACCTCGACCCGCTCCCTGTTCACGTCCAGGGCCACGTCTATGGGCAGCGTGATCTTGCCCGGGTACTTGTCCATGATGGCCCGGGCCTGCTCCACCTGCCTGAGGCCGTCCTCGTCAAGATTCTCGAAGCGCTTCCTCATGCCCCCCGCGGCCATGTGGAAGCTGTCCCTTACGAGGCCGCCTATGAGTATGGTGTCGGCCACGTCGTCTCTGAGGACCCGGCTGATGACGGGTATCCTGTCCTCCACCTTGGCGCCGCCCAGCAGGTAGACGCTGGGCCGGGCCGGGTTGTCCAGCACCCTGTTGAGGGCCTTCAGTTCGGCCTCCATGAGGCGGCCCGCCACCGTCGGCAGGGTCCCGCATAGCCCCACAAGGCTGGGCTGGCTCCTGTGGGCGGCCGCGAAGGCGTCATTGACGAAGAGGTCCGCGAGGGGCGTCAGGGTCTTCACGAACTCGGTCTCAGCCAGCTTCTCCATGGAGGCCTCCTTGTTCTCCTCGTCCAGCATCCTCACGTTGTTGAGGACCAGTATCTGCCCCGGCTGGAGCTCCCTGATCATCCGCTGGGCTTCCTTGCCGATGATGTCGTCCGTGTACTTGACCTCCTGCTCCAGGTACATCTGGAGGACCCTGGCGTGCAGCTCCAGGCTGGTGAAGTCGTAGCGGCCCGGCCGGCTCTGGTGGGCCCCCAGCACCACCTTCGCCTCCTTGAGGTCCCTTATGGTGGGTGTTACTGCCTGGATCCTGCTGGCGTCCAGGATCCTCTTGCTGGCGGGGTCCAGCGGCGCATTGATGTCCACCCTTAGGAAAACGGTTTTCCCGGCGACGTCAACGTCTTCGAGGGTCAGGAAATCGTAAACCATGACGTGTCCCGGCGATTCGATGTACAGGTCGCGTCGATATAAAAGCTCTGATCACGCCGGGCGCCTCAGCGAGGCGGGGTGGTGCGCTGCTCACGCCGAGGGAGACGCTGGTCCCGAGGAAGCACATGACGCTCATCGATGGATCTTTTATCCCCTGCAGAGTCTGAAGGGGCTCTTAGACGGTGCCTGGAGTGAGGCCTGAAATCTATTGTCCTTTAGCCGTATCTTCTAGTTTTTATCTTAGTTCTCTGTTCGGGTTGTTGAAGACAGATGAGCTTATTTGAGGGGATGCTGGTCAACGCGGGGGTGCTCGTGGTGGCACTGCTGCTCCTCGACAAGTTCAGCCACTGGACTATAGTGAACTCGGAGAGGGTGGCCGACCTGACGGGCTTCGGCAAGACCGCGGTGGGCTTCCTCCTGGTGGCCATGTCCACCTCGCTGCCGGAGCTATCCGTCGCCGTCTTCAGCACCAGGACCCAAGAGGCCGTCGGGATAGCCGTCGGTAACGTCCTAGGCAGTAATATTGTGAACGTATGCCTGGTCTTCGGGGTGTGCATCCTCTACGCGGCGTGGAAGAACCTGGATTGCCTCGACTTCCTGCCCCTCATCACCCGCCAGGATATTAAGAGCCTGCAGCTGGGGCTCTTCGCGGCTAGCATCATCCCCCTCACACTCATCTACATCGGGTACGCGAGCAGGCTCATCGGCGTCGTACTCCTCCTGGTATTCGTCTGGAACACGGTGCAGATCATCAGGAGCCAGGAGGGGGTAAAGGACGAGGGCGCCCTCGGTGAGGAGGCCGGTAAGCTGCCCAGGTACATGGGCCTAGCGGTCTTCGGGTCACTGGGCGTGATAGCGAGCAGCTACTTCATAGTTGAGTCCGCCACCTACATCGCCCTTGAGCTGGGCTTATCCAAGCTGGTCATCGGGGCCACCATCGTGGCCTTCGGCACCAGCCTCCCCGAGCTGGCCACCAGCCTTGAAGCCACCAAGTCGGGGAACATCAGCATGGCCCTGGGGAACATCGTAGGCAGCGGCATGCTGAACCTGACGCTCATCCTAGGGACCACCCTGGTGCTCACCGACCTGACGGTGGACATGTCGGTCTTCACCAACCTTGCCGTCTTCAGCCTCATATCCAACCTCTTCCTCTGGTACTTCCTCAGCGGTGACAGGATATGCTGGAGGGAGGGAGCCGTTCTGGCGGCTTTGTACGTCGTGTTCCTAGCGTCCACGTTAAGAGGCCAAACTCTCTGAGCACCAAGAATGTGCGCAGCTACCTCTTAGCGAGTAACAAGGTCTCTGAGGCGTTCCGCCGCTCCCCCCTACTAATACATTAACCAGGCGCCGCCACCCTGATACTTGATGCTGCTCGACGCACTGGAGTGGTGGGTCGGCGCCGTGGGGCTGGCTGGTCTACTCGCAGCCATTCTCTACGTGTACTGGGGGCTATGGCTGAGCCTACGCAGGCCACTTGGAAGGAAAACAGGCTCACCTGAGAGCATGCTTAACAGCGCGTTCTACACGCTGGCGGGAGCAGGGTACTTCGCCCTGTGCTTCTTTCTCTGGCGGCCTCTGCCCTTGACGCCTTCAGGTTGGGTCCGAGTCGCCGCCCTCGCTGCGGGGGCGGCTCTCCTGTACGCGGGGATCGCACTGGTGATCTGGGGCCGGCTGGCGCTGGGCAGGATGTACAACGTCTCCAGCGGGCTGGGGGTCCAGCTTTACAAGGACCACAAGCTTGTAACTGAAGGTCCCTACGCCATCGTACGGCACCCCATGTACCTCGGCATTCTGCTCGTGGCGCTGGGGGGCCTACTCGTCTACCGCACCTGGACGTTCGTGTTTTTCCTTGGCAACTTCCCTGGAATATACCATCGCGCCGTGAGGGAGGAGGAGGCCCTGGCTCTGGAGTTTGGGGACCAGTGGACCGCCTACGCCGAACGCGTACCAGCCTGGCTCCCTCGGCTTAGGCGCCGTAAAAGCTGTGGAGAGGACCAGGCTAGCCGCACCAATGGCATGGGCTCCAATTAAGGGTAATCTGTTCATAGGATGTAGCCTCGAGGAGTCAAGCCGGCCGCAAGCCAAGTCTTAAATCGGGTTGCTGGTAACGAAGACCTTGTGAACCTCATGCCGAAAGAAGGTAGAGTCGTTCGACTGGAAGACGTCCCCTGGAGGAGGAACGACGACCCCAGGGACTGGCTTAACTTCAAGCGCCTCCTCTGGGAGGAGACGGGCTCAACGGAGCTCACTGTCGGCCTCGGAGAGCTGCCGCCGGGGAAAGTGCTTGACCTCCACCACCACATGGGGGACGCCGAGTTCTACTACGTGCTCAGCGGGAGGGCTAAGGTGACGGTGGAGGATCTGGAGGTGGACGCCACCCCGGGCACCGCCATCTACATCCCGCCCGATGCAAAGCACAGCATCTTGAACGAGGGCCCAGACAAGTTCGTCATACTCTACGGGCTCAACGCCCCCACGCGCCGGTTCGTGTGGGACAAGCCCCTGGAAAAATAGTCAACGCTTGAATATCAGAGAGATGTTGCACTCACGCCACATCAATTTTCATACGAATCTCCATAAACTTATCCTCCGCTCCACCCTCATATTCCATGTATAAAATTGTCGGGTGTACCAACGGAGAGGCACGAAGAACCAAGAAAACCTAGAAAATACGTCGAGAAAATAATCCGTAAGAAGTATTTCCACGAGAAAAAGAAGGCGAAGCCTCAACCC
>MEZG01000028.1:5381-7613 GCA_001775965.1 Candidatus Bathyarchaeota archaeon RBG_13_60_20
GGACAGGCAGGCCACTGTCGAGAAGACCGTCAAGGCCATCGAGGAGGCCGCCCGCAATAAGGCCCAGATCATCGTCTTCAGCGAGACCCACATCCCCGGCTACCCCTACTGGAGGGGCGCCAACCCCATAAGCCGCTGGAGCCTGAACCAGGTCCAGTACATGAAGAACGCCGTCAGCATCCCCGGCCCGGACACCGACGCCCTCTGCCAGGCGGCCCGCGACAACGAGATCGTGGCCGTCGTCGGCTGCACGGAGATGAGCGACCAGCCCGGCAGCAACACCCTCTACAACACCATCCTCTTCATCGACAGCGACGGTGCCCTCCTCGGCCGCCACAGGAAGCTCATGCCCACCCACGGCGAGCGCACCGTCTGGGGCATGGGCGACAGCCGCGACCTCAAGACCTTCAAGACAAGCATCGGCACCGTGGGCGGTCTCGTCTGCTACGAGCACCACATGACCCTGACGAAGGCGGCCATGGCGTACCTCGGAGAGGAAATCCACTGCGCCCTCTGGGATGGGTACTGGGTCATGGACTGGCACCCCGGTAAGAAGCGCAGGTTCAAGGAAGGCGACAACCCGTACCTGTGCGACATCGACTACGCGGTCCGCGAGTACGCCATAGAGACCCAGAGCTTCGTCCTCAGCGCCTGCCAGTACATCCCCGACGAGCAGATGCCCGAGGACACCAGGGACTTCAACGTGGCCAGCGGCGGCAGTAGCATAGTGAACCCGGCGGGCGTCTACCTAGTGGAGCCCACCTTCAACAGGGAGACCATCCTCTACGCAGAGCTGGACCAGGACGACAGGCGCCACACCAAGGCGTACCTGGACGCCCTGGGCCACTACGCCAGGTGGGACCTCCTCAGGCTCGACATCAGGGGCGAGCCAGGCAAACCCTTCCCGGAGGTGCCCAGCGGAAGGGTCAGGCGCGTGGCCGAGAGGCACGGCATTGACCTGAACGTGGTAGAGAAGATACTGAGAGACCTACAGGAAGAGTAGCCATCCACATGCGATCCGCCGCCATCTTCGATGTAGATGGAACCCTCCTCCGGGGCTTCATCATCCAGAGCTTTCCCCGCTACCTAGCGGACCAGGGGGTCATCCAGCCCCGGTTCTCCGACAGGATAGACGAGGTCTTCCACAGCTACGACAGGGGCGCCACCCCCTACAGGCACGCCGCCGAGACGATCCCATCCATCTACGCCGAGTCTATCAGGGGCATTGAGGAGACAACCATCAGAAGACACGCCGCGGAATACATGAAGAGCCACATCCCCGCGTCCATCCACCCCTACGCCAGGTCGCTCGTCGAGGCGATCCGCGCCGAGGTGGACCTGACCATCGCTCTCTCCGGCTCACCAGCGGAGCCCATACAAAGCGTGAAGCGGCTGGGATTCCACCACGCCTACGGCAGCGTCTTCGAGACCAGGGACGGGGCCTACACGGGGAAGGTTGACTGGAACCTTATACTAGGCGAGAGGAAGGCGGAGTACGCCAAGATCGTCGCGGTGAGGCATGGCATCGACCTCAGCAGGACCGCGGCCTTCGGGGACTCGGACCAGGACGCCCAGACTCTGCAGGCAACAGCGCTTCCCCTAGCCCTGAACCCCAGCGGCGCCATGCGTGAGATATGCGAGGCCCAGGGCTGGAGGATTTACACCACGGAGACCATAGACATCCCCGAGATAGCAGGGCTCGTCGCCACCCTCTGAATAACCTCATAACTAAACGGAGTCACTGAGAGGGTAATGGTGCTGGCGAACCCAAGGGGTGTAACCAGGGACGTGGCCCTGGTCAGCGTAGCCATCTTCCTACTGGACGCCAGCCACAGCGCAGTGATACCACTCTTCCCCGGCTTCGCCCAAGGCATAGGTGCCTCCCTCAGCATGCTGGGCAGCTACGACTCCGTCTCGGCAGTCTTCATGCTCCTCCTAGCCATACCGCTGGGCAGGCTATCAGACAGGCTGGGCAGGAAACACATGATAATCCCTGGCACGCTCCTCTTCGCCCTGGTACCCCTCTCATACATCCTCGCCTCCTCGCCTATCCACCTGTACCCTGTGAGGCTCGGCCTCAGCCTCGGCGTGGGCCTGATCTTCGGCAACGGGTTCCTCCTCATGTCGGAGGTGGCGGAGCCGGGCTTCAGGAACACGGCTCAGGGGGTATACATGGCATCCATGGGCCTGGGCTTCACCCTGGGCCCCCTCGTCGGAGGGTTCACCGCCAAG
>MEZG01000029.1:0-6027 GCA_001775965.1 Candidatus Bathyarchaeota archaeon RBG_13_60_20
GAGGACGTGAGGCAGCACGTGTTCCCTGTCAGCGCCAAGACGGGCGATGGCGTGGGTGCGCTGAGGGGCAGGCTTGTGGAGGTCCTGCGGCGCGCGGGCTTCAGGGACCCCTTCGAGTACCTGAGAGGCTAAAGGTTATCTGGGGCCACGCGTACAATACGTGATGAACAGGGCTATCGGCGCCGTCACCAAATACTGCGGCGTGGCAGCGGCTCTGCTGGCATGGGCGATCTTCGCCTACGCCATGAGCATCAACCCGTGGTTCGTGTTCGCTGAGTATGCCTTCAGCGACCTGGGTGGCTCCCTGGCGGCCGATCCCATAGTCTACAACGCGGGGATGATGGCGCTGGGCACCCTCCTCATCCTCTACTCCCTGAGGTGCCTAGACGACTCCGTTAACAAGCTGGAGACCGTGGGCGGCGCCTTCCTGGCCATCGCCGGCGTCTTCCTCATTTTCATAGGCGTCTACCCCTCCGGCACAGGTCCCCATGGCTTCGTGAGCTACTGGTTCTTCGCCCAGACCGACCTAGCCATACTGGTCTGGGGCCTGGGGCTCGTGGAGAGGGGGGAAAAGGACCTGGGAACAGTGGTGGCTGGCCTCGGGTTATTGAGCCCCATGGTGGCCTACCTTGTGCCCTGGCCGTCCACGGCCATGGCGGAGACCTTCGGCATAGTTGTAATGAACATCTGGGTTCTGTTGATGCAGAGGGTTCACGTGTAGGGGCTGTTTACTCTTCGTCTCTGGGCTTGACCTCGTCCTCGTCGCCCATGGCGGGGAGGCCGCCGTCCTCATCGGTGATGCCGGCGGGGGTTATGGCGATCCTGACCTTCACCTCGGGGAGGTAGGGGCTGTCTATGATCTGGGCGAGCCTGGTGTTGGCGCGTCCCCTGCGGAGGTACATCCTGTGGGTGCATGCGTGGGCCATGACGTGGCCGCCGGCCGGCTTGTTGGGGTCACCGTAGGCGGTGTCCGGCTTGGCCTGGACCTGGTTGGTGAGGACGACAGCCAAGTTGAAGGCCTCGGCGACGCGCAGCAGGTTGCCGAGGGCGTTGCCCAGCTTCTGCTGCCTCTCGGCGAGGGTGCCCCTGCCTATGTACTCGCCCCTGAAGTGGCCTATCATGCTGTCCACTATGACCAGCTTCACGTCGTGCTCCTGGCAGACCTGAGGCAGGTTCTTGATGAGGATGATCTGGTGCTCACTGTTGTATGCGCGGGCTATGAGGATGTTACTGAGGACCTCCCTGGAGTCGTAGCCCCTGGCCTCGGCTATCTGGACTATCCGTTCGGGGAGGAAGGTGCTCTCGGTGTCTATGACGCAGACGCGTCCGCCGAGGCCGCCCTCCTCCACGGGCATTTGTGCCAGCACGGAAAGAGTGTAGCATATCTGGGTCTTGCCTGACCCGAACTCTCCAATGAGCTCGGTTATGACGCCGGTCTCGACGCCTCCGCCCAGTATGCGGTCGAGCTCGTTGGAGCCGGTCCTGCAGCGCCGCATGTGGCTGCGCATCTCCAGCATCTCCGTGGCTGAGACGAACCCGGGGTCCACCTTGAGGCGTGCGAGGGCGCTCACCTTCATTGCGGTGTCCGCGCCCATGCCGGTTAGTTCCACGATCTCGCGGGGGGGAGTAACTGCGATGGATTCGAGGGTGACTAACCCGGCCTTGTGCAGCTTCTTCATGGTGGTGCTGGCGATGCCTTCGAGGCTTCCGGCCTCAACTACCTCTCCCATAACACTCTCAAAGCCTCAACGTGGTCCACGGCTTTTAACGTGAACGCACACGTGTGCACTGGGGGGAGGAGGGTGAAAGTGGGTGAGGGTGGATAATAATATAGTGTTGTTGAGCAGAATCGTATTTGGTTGCGTTGTCTGAGCTAGAAAAGTTCAAGGAATCCGTCAAGAGGATGGTGGACGAGAAGAGGCCGCTTCTCGTGGAGATTGCCAGGTACCTGTATGAGAACCCTGAGTTGGGGAGCGAGGAGTACAAGGCCTTCGAGAGGCTGACGAAGGTTCTGGAGGAGCACGGCTTCAATGTGGAGAGGGGCGTCTACGGGATGCCCACGGCCTTCGTGGCGTCCTTCAAGGGTAAGGGGAAGGGGCCGCGGGTTGCCGTGCTTGCCGAGTACGACGCTCTGCCCGGGGTGGGCCACGGCTGCGGCCACGACCTGATAGCCGCCTCAGCCGTCGGAGCCGGTATCGCGGCGAGCAGGGTGATGAAGGAGCTTAGCGGGGAGGTGCTGGTGGTGGGGACGCCCGCCGAGGAGGGCCACGGTCCAAGCGCTGGGGCTAAGGTGATAATGGCGGACCACGGGTTCTTCGACGATGTGGACGGCGTTGTGATGCTGCACCCGGCCAACAGCTGGGGCGTCGGCGGCCAGAGCCTGGGCATCCACCAGCTTGAAATGGTGTTCAAGGGCCAGACGAGTCACGCCGCGGCCAGCCCAGACAGGGGCAGGAACGCCCTGAACGCGGCCACCCTCTGCTACATGGCCACCCACATGCTGAGGCAGGAGGCCCGGAGGGACGCCAACCTGGTGATCCACGGCATCATCACCGAGGGGGGCCTGGCCAGCAACATCATCCCGGACAGGGCTGTGTGCCAGTTCGGTGTGAGGAGCAGCGACGAGAAGTACCTGGTGGAGATGGTGGACAAGGTTGGCCGCTGTGCGGAGGGGGCCGCCCACGCCCTGGGCGTCGAGGTGGAGGTCACCAAGAGGAAGCTGTATAGCAGCAACAAGCTGAACATCCCCATGATCAAGGCGCTCTGGCAGAACTACAAGGACCTGGGGGCGCCGGTGAAGGACTGGCAAGAATCCACAAAGGCGATACCCATGGCTTCCACCGACTTCGGGGATGTGTCCCAGAAGACGCCGGTGGCGGGAAGCTACATAGGCATCGCCCCCGAGGGGACGCCGGGCCACAGCAGGCAGCTGGCTGACGCCTCCATGACTAAGGAGGGGCTGGACGCCATGGTGGTTGGTGCCAAGGCGCTGGGCATGACGCTGGTGGAGCTGCTGGCAAGGCCGGAGACGTTGAAGGAGGCCCGGGAGTACTTCAACTCCCACTAACCCTCCTGATCCGTGAAGCGTAGGAGAAAGTCGTCGCCGGTGAAGCTGGAGGAGAGGTGGAGCGATGAGCGGTGAGCTGGTCAAGAGGTACTACACTGAGCTTGACGAGGGCGAGTGGAACAGGCTCGTGAAGAACCCGTACCACAGGCTGGAGTACGACACGACGATGCACTTCCTGAGGAAGCACCTGCCGCGGAGGGGCCTGGTCCTTGACGCGGGCGGCGGCCCCGGGAGGTACACCATGGAGCTGGCGAGGCTCGGGTACGACGTGGTTCTGCTGGACCTCACGCCCAGGATGCTCGAGATAGCGAGGGGCAGGATAAGGGAGGCGGGCGTGGGCGACAGGGTGAAGGGGGTGCTTGAGGGCTCCGCAGATGACCTGTCCATGTTCGAGACGGGCAGCTTCGACGCGGTGCTCTGCCTCGGGGGGCCCCTGTCGCACCTGGTTCACGCGGAAAGGAGGCTCAACGCGGTCAAGGAGCTCATACGGGTCGCGGGGCCCGGCGCGCCCATATTCGCCTCGGTCATCGGCAGACTGGCCCTCTGCATGAACTCCATCGTCTACCTATGGCCCGAGATGAAGGACAACCAGGCTCTCTACAGGCAGTACACGGCCACTGGCCAGTACCTGGGCGGCTACGGGTTCGCCCCGTGCCACTTCTACCTCCCCGAGGAGCTAAGGGGGGAGTTCGAGGGCAGGGCCCAGGTAATCGAGATGGTGGGCCTCGAGGGCATGTTCTCGTCCCACGAGCAGAGGTACAACGAGGTGCAAGCGTCGGGAGAGTACAACGAGCTCCTGTGGGAGACCCACCTGAAGACTTGCACCCACCCCAGCATCGTCGGGGTGAGCGAGCACTTCATGATAGTGGGCAGGAAGCGCTAATCATCCATACTTGAAGTGGAAACGGATCGAGGCTTGCCGCGTAGCCGCGTATAGTTTTATTATCTTTTTACTATCCGTTTTAGGCATGTTGGTGGTCGTCGGCTCCACGAGCCCGGTGAAGATTCAAGCCGCCAAGAGCGCGTTCGACGCCTTCTTCGAGGACGTGGACGTGAAAGGGCTCGGCGTCTCGTCGGGAGTGAAACCGTTCCCTACCTCGGACGAGGAGACCCGGAGGGGCGCGTTGAACCGGGTCAGACGGCTGTCGATGGCTGAGCCCGGCGCGGACTACTACGTGGGGCTGGAGGGCGGCCTGTCGCAGCTGGGCGGGTGGATGGTTGTGAAGGAGCTCGCGGTGGTGGTGCACGGGGGCGAGGTCGGGGTGGGCGTCTCACCAGGCTACGTGTGCCCGGACACGCTGTACAAGCTGATAGTCAGCACGTCGGATGCGGCGGGCAGGAGGACCATAGACGAGTACTTCGGGGAGGCTGAGGTGCTGAGCGGGCAAGGCCCCATAGGGGTGTTGACGGGCGGCAGGTTGAGTAGGACCCACGCCTCAACGGAGGCGGTGGTCTGCGCCTTGACGCGTTTCGCCAGCCCGAAGTACTATTGATCCAGGCTGACACGCAGATCCGAGTCTGTTGACTCAGTGTCGGCAGACATTTCATCAATCCATTTAGCCCTGCCTCAGCTCGGAAATGTGAGCAAGCATATTAATTCACAACGAGTAAAGTGTAACCGTGAAGCCTGAGCGGGACGCCTTCGGCCAGGCCCTCATGCACTACCTCGGCGGCAGAGACACTCAGTACGCCATAGAGAGGGACGACGGCTACCTGGACATCCTCGAAACAGGGAAGTACTTCACAGGCTACGATGAGTGGCCGGCCCACGAGAGGGAGGCTATGAAGCACGTCTGGGGCAGGGTGCTCGATGTAGGGTGCGGGGCCGGTAGGCACGCCCTTTACCTGCAGGGCCTGGGACACGATGTCCTTGGCACCGATGTCTCCCCCCTCGCTGTTGAAGTGTGCAGGAAGAGGGAACTGGAGAGAGCGGAGGCGGTGCCCCTGGAGAGGATCAGCCCAGAGCTGGGCACATTCGACACGGTACTCATGATGGGCAACAACTTCGGCCTCTTCGGCAGCCCTGGGAAGGCCCGGGCGCTGCTGAGGAGGCTAGGCCGCGTGACCTCGGCTAAAGCCGTCATCGTCGCGTCGAGCAACGACGTTTACAGGACATCCAACCCCGTGCACCTCCGGTACCAGGAGAGGAACCGGGGGAGGGGGAGGATGAGCGGCCAGATTAGGATGAGAGTCAGGTTCAGGCAGTACGCCACCGCTTGGTACGACTACCTGATGGTCTCACGGGGGGAGATGGAGAAGCTGCTTGAGGGCACGGGCTGGGGCGCTGAACGGTTCATCGAGTCGGAGGGGTCCACATACGTCGCGGTCATCGGGAAGGATCTGGGCCCTTCCTCGCCCACACCATGAGCCTCTCAACGCTCATCGGCGCTGGCTCCGTGAACCCGGCCTCCCCCAGCAGCCCCGCGATCTGGCCGTAGGTGAAGGCTCTCAGGTTCCCGGAGTCTGTCACCGCCTGGGTTGAGCCGTCCCTCTCTATCAGGTACTCCCACTCGGCCACCCACCTGTAATTCTCGGGGTTCCAGTCTCTGTTCTTGGATCGGCGGATTATAGTCACCCCGTCAACCCTGTAGACGTTCTCTCTCCAGTCCCTGTACCTCTTGGGGTCGAAGCGCTCTGCGTTGAAGTTGTCGAATATCAGCACTCCCCCAGGCTTTAGGGTTCCGTGGAAGCCCCTCAGAGCCTTAATCGCGTCCGCGTCGGTTGACATGTAGGTGAAGCTGCTGCCCAGGCAGAGGACGGCGTCGAACTCGTCGCTGAACTCCATGGCCCTCATGTCCAATTGGACAAGCTTTCCCTTGACTCGGGGTCTCGCCAGAGCCAGCATCTCAGGGCTCAGGTCCACCCCTGTGACCACGTAGCCCTCCGACTCGAGTATCGCCATGAGTCGGCCTGTGCCGCAGGCCACCTCCAGTATGGACTCGACGTGGCACTCATCCAGG
>MEZG01000029.1:6372-12556 GCA_001775965.1 Candidatus Bathyarchaeota archaeon RBG_13_60_20
GCCCATCCGCGAGAGCATGAAGCTTTTAACCAATCCTAGGCCTGGTGTCCTGGAGCCATTGATCCGGTGAGCCGACAGCTGGGCAGCTATGTGGGCCCTCTGCTTCTCCTTTAGGAGGGCGTACCTCTCGTTCCTCTCCTGCACCTTGAACTCCTTCTTCGCCTCGGTTATCTGCTGCAGCCTGCTCCAGTGCGTCGACTCCCTCTTCTTCAGCTCCAGCTCCTCCTGGTTCTTCAGGGCCACGATCCTCTCCTTCAGCTCCCTTATCCGCTGGCTCACGTCCTCCTTGATCTGGTTGACTCTCTCGACCTCTCTACGTATCCTTTCCTGCCGCGACCTGACCTCGGACTCAAGCTGCCTGATTCGTGACGCCTTCTGGCCCCTCTTCCTCACGACGTCCCGGCCAAGGTAGGACGCCGTTATTAGGAGGGCCATCACTGGGATGCCGGACGCGTAGCGGGCCAGCTCTAGGAGGGGCACATGGTAGACTGCGTAGACGCCGCCGGCCACGAGGGTGTAGAGGAGGGTGAAGGCCAGGGCCAGCCTCTCAAGCCTCATGTTCTTGGGTAGGCTCATGCGCTCCACCTCCTTGTTGGCCCATATCCACGACCTGTCTCTCCGGGGCATCGTCACCTCGAGGCCGTCCATGGATATCTGCGGTATCTTCGCCACCTCGTTCACCAGCTGCCTCCGCCTGCGAACGATCTTGCCCTCGTCCACTATGGAGGGTATGTCCTGGAGGTTGTACGTGTAGACCGCGTCCTTGAAGGTGTCCAGTAGGAGCTTCAGGTTGTCGTCCGGTATGTCCTCGATGGCCCTGAACGCCTTGGAGTGGTCGGGGTCGGTGTAGTCGGTTCTCCTGAACAGGAGGCACTGGTCACCCCCGTTCAGCTCCTCCCAGACCTCCGGTTTCCTGGCGAGGGCTATGAGGGAGATGTATATGACCCACTCGCTGAAGTTGTCGATGTGGGGCCCAAAGTCCTCCAGCCTCCTCTCGGGGTGCTGGTAGTTGGTGTGCCCCACCTCGCTGCTCGGGAAGCCTTCGAGCCCTGGGACGAACATGGCGTCGTAGTCGATTATCCTGAGCTCCCCGTCTACCACCATTATGTTCTGGTCATGCAGGTCGCAGTGGGCGACGCCGCGCTTCTTCAGCTCGTTGACCAGCTCCTTGAAATTCTGTGCTGCGTCCTCCATGGCCTGGCTGCTGCGCCTGTTCTTCTCGACGTATTCCCCCAGGGTCTGGCCGTTCACCCACTCCATCTTGAGTATGGGGTGCTTCTTCCCCTTCACGAGTATGCCCTGGTCTATGTACTCGAATTTCACGAAGTAGGGCATCCTCCTGCGTTTGAGGAAGTCGTGTATAGCCTTGTACCGCTTCTCTATGTCCCTGACGTCCCGCAGGAAGCAGCGTGCGGCGTAGCTCTTGTTACCCTTCTTGATCTGGAAGACCCCGGCGAAGCCCCCTGATATCACTTTGGGTAGCCCGAACACGCCTGGGACGGGTTTACCCTTCTTCAGGTCGCCGTCTATGAAGCACAGGTCCGGCCGCTGCATGGCCTCCTGGTACTCCTGCAGTGTGGGCTTGGGCAAGGGTCAATCCTCCGCCAGCTTAACCCGGGCTATGGTCACGTCGTCGTTTTTGAGGCTTCCTTCTCCCCGTAGGTGGTTCACGTAGTCCTTTAACCCGTCAGTCTCGAGGAGTTCTTCTAGGATGGCCCAGGGTCTCTTCCCCTCCGCGTTCTGGGTTATGAACCAGTTGGCTACGGCGTCCGTCATCAGGTAGAAGGAGTCGCCGAAGAGGAAGCTGCCTGTCTTGACCTTGACCTTGCTCTCCAGGTCCTGGTTGTACGCTGGGTTCGACGATATCAGCTCGGGGCTGTTGCCGAAGGCGGACGAGTCGTTCATGGGGAAGGACTCGATGACGCTTTCCCTGATCTGGAAGAGGCAGGAGTCGCCTACCGATATGGATCTCCAGTACCCGCCTTCAGGCGTCGAGTTGGAGAAGCTGACCCCGAGCAGGGTTGAGAAGGAGCCCTTGGCCATGAGGTTCTCCTCGAACCACTTCAGTGGGTTGTTTTTCTCCGTCCTCCGTTGAACGTACCTTTCTCTCTGGTGCTCGTAGACGTCTATGCAGAAGTCCGTGAACTGGCGGATGTCCAGGTCTGTCCGGTCGAAGTTGACGTAGGAGACGGTGAGTATCTTGCTCCACAGCTTGCTGAGGAACCCCTCGCTGGCGCCGTCGGCGATGGCCACGGTCTGGTGGTCCCGGCTGATCTCCGCGTCGTGCTGGAAGTAGAAGTCCTCGTTCTCGCTGGGCACGCTGCCCCTCTTAGGTATGGTAAAAAGGGAGGAGATCAGCTTCATGTGGGGTACTGCTCATCGCAGGTTTGTAGCTCTTGTCCCTATGTCTAGGAACTGGATCACCTTGACCATGTCGGAGTTGAAGATGAATCCCCTGGACTCGTCCGACACCTTGAAGCCCTCGCTCTCGGCCTCCAGCCTGATCTTCTCGGGGAGCACGCTTGACATCTCGTACAGGAGCCGGGCGAACTCGTCCGGCAGGTTGTCGTTGGTGTCCGGGAACTCGACGGGCGGTGCCTTGCTGGACGAGAGGTGCAGGTTGAAGAGGAGCACGCGGCCGTCGCTGCTCTCCAGCTGCATGATGGTCTCTGCCACCTGTGAGGGGTCGCCGTCCGTGGGCTCGCCGTCGGATATGTTTATCGCGATGGGGGGGAAGCAGTCCGGGTGGGCGTTGAGCCAGTCGGACAGGATGCCCTCCGCCTTCTTGAGCGCCTGCTTCATGGGCGTGGGTCCCTTGGCCAGCGGCTCGAACCAGACCGGGAACTTGACGGCCTGCTCCACGACTCCGCCTGCCCCGTCGGGTACCTTCTGCATCCTCTCCTCGATCATGAGGGGTCGGTCGCCTATGACGCTGATGGGGACGAGGCTCTCCCCAGCGAGGTCGCCGCCGAAAGCCGGGCCCACCTTCGCTCCGTACCCTATGACGCCTACGTGGAAGTAGTCCCTTATCCCCTCGGCCTTGGCGCAGCGCAGCACCAGGTTCTGTAGCAGCCGGTTTATGGCGTCGGCCACGGCCTGGGCCTTGGAGCCCGAGGACTCGCCCCCGAAGGGGTCTTCCATCGAGCCCGACTGGTCGATCAGGAACAGGAAGCACGTGGGGTTGCCCCTGCTTATCTCCGTTGTGTACATATTCGATCCCTAGTTACTGTCAGTGCCCTGAATATAAGAAACTCTGATCATTAGAAAGTAGCCGATATAGTAATTAAGACTACATACTTGGCTAATAGAGTGGAATTTTAGTCATTTTGAATAGGTGTTTTTCACCCGCTTTTCTATATATTAAATTTTGTTCTATTAATTATCAAGTTACTTTATTGATACGTGAAATATGGTCATCAGCTGCCCCAGTGCTAGTTCTTGGTTGAGCTTTGAAGATGTTTGTTTACCTTGAGGGTTTAAATCACTGCGGGCCCAATCCCATTGGGATGAAGGTACTTCTGGTAGAGCCCCCCAAGGAGAACTGGTTCTTGATGGGCGAGTACCTGCCGCCGCCCTACGGGCTGATCCAGCTGGGCGCATACCTTGAGCGCGAGCTCCCGGGCGTCGAGCTGGAGCTTCTGGACTGCAACGCCAGGGGGATAGAGTGGGGCGAGCTGGCCAGGCGCATAGAGGAGTCAGATGCAGACGCGGTGGCTTCCAGCAGCCTCGCCACGTGCAACACGTACCTCACCGCCCGTACGCTGCAGCTGGCCAAGAAGGCCGACCCAAGCGTCCTAACGGTAACAGGGGGCATCCACTTCTCGTCACTGGCTGAGGAGTCGCTGGCTAAGTACCCGGAGATAGACGCCATTGTTAGGGGCGAGGGTGAGGCCACCTTCACGGAGCTGGTTAAGGCCAGGGCCGAGGGCAAACCCCTCTCAGGAGTCGCAGGTCTCACGTACAGGGACGGCGATGCCATACGCGTCAATCCGGACAGGCCCCTCATAGGGGACCTGAACACGCTGCCCCTTCCGGGCTACCACCTGGTCCGGGACACGGTCCACATGTACCACTTCACTGGAATGGCGGGCAGGGACGCCCCCTACGCACTCATCGAGGGTAGCAGGGGCTGCCCCCACAGGTGCACCTTCTGCACCCAGTGGAGGCACTGGTGCGGCTCCTGGAGGATCAAGACGCCCGCGAGGATCGCCGACGAGATGGAGTACATCTACAACGAGTTCGGGGCCAGGTTCATATGGCTCACCGACGACAACTTCGGGGCCGGTGGCAGAGGCGGGGAGCTTGCTGAGGAGCTGCAAGGGCGGGACCTGGGCGACGACCTCATGTGGTTCACCCAGATGAGGTGCGACGACGTGGTCGCCGCAAGGGACTCCCTGCTGTCGATGAGGAGGTCCGGGCTGCGGTGGGTCTTGATGGGCGTCGAGAGCCCGAGGCCTAGCACCCTGGAGGGGTACAGGAAGGGCATCGAGCCCAGCCAGGCCGTGGAGGCGGTTCGGCTGCTCAGGGCCAGCGACGTCTTCACTCAGGCCATGCTCATCGTCGGCGCCAGGGAGGACACCAGGGAGTCCATAGCGTACATGAGGAGCTTCGCCGAGGAGCTTGACCCCGACTTCGTCATATACTCGGTGCTGACCCCCTTCCCCGGTACAGAGGTCTACGACGAGGCTAAGGCCAGGGGCTGGATAGTGGACGACAACCTGTCCAACTACGACATGACCCATGCTGTCATGGGCACCGAGACGCTGACGAGGAGCGAGGTGCAGGAGGAGCTCTACGAGTGCTACCGAAGCTTCTACGGTGGCTGGGGCAGGCGGTTGAGGGGGATCCTGTCGAGGAACGTGCTGACGAGGAGGGTGTACATGCACATGGCCAAGCAGGATATCCTCAGGCAGCTTAGAGACCTGATATGATGGGGGGCCACGGCCCGGCGCGCTAGGGCTCCCTCTTCATGAATGTGAGGCCCCTGTACTGCTTCACGGCCTCGAAGAGGAAGGCGGCTGCGCTGAACAGTCCGATGAACAGCGTGGCCAGGTCCCTGAAGTCGCCGCGCCACGGCCAGAGGCTCACGTAGCTCACCATGAGGCCTAGGAGGAGGGCCGAGTATATGGTGAGGCGGGGGATGAGCATGCCACGGAGCAGCAGGAAGCTTCGCAGGGCCTCTATTGACTCTTGATCATTTACTATGTACTTGCCGTCGAAGTCGGCCTCGATGAGCCGGAGGTCCAGGAGCTTGTTGACGTGGTACTGGGCCAGGCTGGGGCTGCTGAAGCCCAGCTCCCTCCAGATGTCCCTGACGCCGACGCCGCCGTCCTTGGTCAGGATGCAGAGATAGACGTCAAGGGTCTTACCGTATATGCGCTTAGCCTCAGCCACTACCCTCACCCAGCTCCACGGATGCGATCTCCTCGAGGGTGGCCAGGTCGTTGATCTTCAGCATGCCCCTGCTTATGGTGTAGAGGTTCTCCTCTATGTAGAGGCTTCGCTCGACGCTGTACTCAGAGTCGAACCAGAAGCCGCTCCTGAGAAGGCTGTCGTCGCTTATGTGGGTGACCCTGCCCCTGAGTTCTATGCCCTCGGGGCTGATGCTGAACACGTAGGCACCCTGGTACATGTACTCGCCGTAGAAGTTGGCGGGCACGGTGCCGCTGAAGTCGCCCTCGTCTATCTGGGCCTCCAGTACGGGGATGACCAGCAGGTTGCGGGCCCTACTGAAGAGGAAGGCGTGGTGATCGTAGAGGGCCGGGCTCTCTGTGCCCCTGTCCCCGATCTCTATCTTGGCCAGCTCGCGTGGGTTCTCCACGTCGCTGACGTCGAAGAGGCTGATCTTGACGCCCTGGTACCAGGCGAAGTCGCCCTCCTTAGCCTCCTCGGTCTCCTTGCCGATGCCTATGAGGGTGTTCTCGTCGTAGGGGTGGAGGTAGTCGCTGTAGCCGGGTATTTTGAGCTTGCCGAGGACGCGGGGCTCCTCGGGGTCGCTGAGGTCTATGGTGAAGAGGGGGTCCACCTTCTTGAAGGTGACCAGGTAGCAGCGGTCACCCATGAAGCGGGCGCTGTATATGTCCTCTCCGGGGGCTAAACCCTCCAGGCGGCCAACAGTCTCCATGTTCTCGTCCAAGACGTAGACGTTGTTGCCCTCTGCGCCGGTCCTCCAACTGTGGCTAGT
>MEZG01000029.1:12634-13874 GCA_001775965.1 Candidatus Bathyarchaeota archaeon RBG_13_60_20
AGTGGTAGCCGTCCACGGACAGGTCTCGCTCCTCGACCGGGTTGGCCCTGTCGCTTATGTCGTAGACGGTGACGCGTGCCCTCTCCTTGTCTGGTTCGCTGGTCCTGCTGGACACATCCCAGTTCCAGAACCTGGGCATGTAGCTGAAGACCACCAGCTTGTCGTCTGAGACGTAGATGTCGCTGACGGGCTGGCTCACGTTGAGCCTGTGGACGATCCTCGCATCTTCGGCGGGGTAGGCCTTCACAATGATGACGGTGCGGCCCTTTACTATGTAGACGTACTCGCCGTCAGTCTTCACCACGTCGGCCTCGTCCACGCCCTCCACCTGGATGTTGGTTGTGGAGTAGTCCGTGATCGTCCCAGAGGCCGGCGTAGCTGCAGTTGCTGCAGACTGAGCTGACTTTACTGTGAAGCCGAATCCTGTCACGCTGATAATGTCCACATCATAGTAGGCCCTAACATTGGGTCTATCCTTCAGATAACCCGCGAGCTCATCTGCGTCGGCGAACTGGCGCATGCTGCCGAAGCCCAGGCCTTGGCTGAGGGTAGGCACGTAGACTCCGCCGAAGTTCCAGAGGGCGGTGCCCAGAAGGCCCCCGAACATGAAGGCCACCAGGGCGAAAGAGACCAGCTTCTTGGTGTCAAGGGACACATGCATGGTTGGAAGCATCACTTATTCACTGATCATACAACGTTGCTGAGCCATTATAATCCTAGGCTTTTGAACACCCCGCAGCCGCTGTTCTATTATATCGAACAATGGAAACCGTTAAGCGCGGAAAGCCCAGATTCATGGGCGGCGATGCATTGTATATCCTGCTCATCATCTCCAACCCGCGGATGCTAAGGCACATGAAGGGGGTGGCCGAGGCGGCCCGGATGAGGCGGCACAGGGTCACCGTGTTCTTCAACGAGGAGTCAGTGAAGCTTCTCCTCGACCGCGTCAACCTCAGCGACCTGAGGGCCGAGATGCTGGCCTGCATCACGGCCTGCGAGTATAGCGGCATCAGGCAGGAGGACATTGTTGAGGGGGCTAGGGTGACCAGCCTGGCCGAGGTGGTGACACTGATGCAGGAGTGCGACAGGACGCTGTTCATGGGGTGAGGTAGTGGGGGAGACGATGCTTATCATGCGGAAGCGGTTGATACCCGGTGCCAGGGTTGAGGAGGGGCTGAGGCTCTCAGCGGCCATGCTGGGGATGGACTACGCGCCCATCCTGGTCTTCGTGGACGACGGC
>MEZG01000029.1:14077-14302 GCA_001775965.1 Candidatus Bathyarchaeota archaeon RBG_13_60_20
AAGGAAGACGATGGTGGAGTCGGGGCAGCGGACGAGGAGCCTCTGGGTCTCGGCCTGGACCTCCCTGGTGCTGAGGGGCCGGCCCGCCCTCCTGAGGATGTCTATGAGGGTCCTGGACGCCTCCTCGCCCTCAACCCTGCGCGGCTCCATGGGTTCCACTTGGGGCTACAAGTTTTTATCCTCATCGCCCAACTTCAACCTGATTGATATGAAGCTGTTCACAGT
>MEZG01000029.1:14323-15671 GCA_001775965.1 Candidatus Bathyarchaeota archaeon RBG_13_60_20
CGAGGTCCTCAAAGCCATGGGGATGCAGATGATGAGCCACCGGAGCAAGGAGTACCTGGACCTCCACTTCGAAACCGTGAGGCTCTTACAGTACTTCATAGGGACCAAGCAGCCGGTGTTCCTGTTCAGTGCCACGGGCACGGGCTTCATGGAAGCCGCCGTGAGGAACTGCGTCAGAGAGAAGCTCATAGTCTGCGTCAACGGCGACTTCGGCAAACGGTTCGCCGAGGTGGCCAGAAGCAACGGCAGACAGGTCGTGCCTGTGGAGCCCAAGCTTGGGCACCCCGTGACACCCAGGATGATAGAGGACGCCATCAGGGCGAACCCCGGCGTCGAGGCCGTGGCCATCACCCACAACGAGACCAGCGTGGGCATCATCAACGACCTGCCCAGCCTAGCGAAGGTGTGCAAGGAGCACGGGAAGCTTGTGTTCGTGGACGCCGTCAGCAGCATGGGGGGCACCGAGATAAGGACAGACGAGTGGGGCCTGGACATCTGCTTCAGCAGCAGCCAGAAGTGCTTCGGGGTCCCCCCCGGACTGGGGCTGGGCTCCGTCAGCGAGGAGGCCCTCAAGGTCGCTGAGAGCATACCTAACAGGGGCTGGTACTTCGACCTGAAGCTCTGGGAGAAGGACCACAGGGACGGCAAGGGCACCCCCGTCACCAGTGCCATACCCCAGGTCGCCGGCCTCAACGCGGCCCTCAAGATGATCAGCCGCAAGGGCGGCAAGAAGTGGTACTTCGACCTCTACCGGAAGCGGAGCAGGAAGATCAGGAGAGGCATAAGGAAGCTGGGGCTCAGCACCTACCCGCAGAAGGGCTACGAGAGCCCCACCGTCAGCTGCATAAACGCGCCCGGGAAGATGAGCGGCCCCGACGTATACAAGGCCATGAGGGGCAAGGGCTTCGAGTTGGCCCAGGGCTACGGCGCGCTGAAGGACAATACCTTCAGGGTCGGCAACATGGGCTGGATACCGGCCAAGAGCATCGGCGACATGCTGGCTGCCCTATCCGAGGTCGTCTCCTAGACCCAATTTTATTATTCAACCTTTTTTCACTTGTAGTCATGTCTCTGAGGGAGGAAGCGCTGGGCATCGTATCCGAGCTGGGCCTACCAGACACTCTGGGAAGACACGGCAGGGCCGAGCTCGTGGGCAGCGTCGCCCTCGACCTCATAGTGAAGCTGGACATCGATTTCCACCTTCTGGTCGAGGGCCGCGACCTATACTCCGTTGTGAACCAGATATACCCGGAGCTGCTGAGGCACCCGAAGGTGGACGAGGTAAGGATCACCGACTACAAGGACGGAAGCGTAAAGATAGGCGTAGACAGGTACCCCTCACCGTCAG
>MEZG01000029.1:15698-16187 GCA_001775965.1 Candidatus Bathyarchaeota archaeon RBG_13_60_20
GCTTGTAAGCTCATTCATACCCTCTGGACTATAGCCCATCGTCCATAATCGAGCTTACAAGCGTCTGTCGCTGAAGGGTAGGAGCGTGTGGCGAGGGTCCGTGCTGTGGTGCTGAGATTCTTGGGGATCAGGTGTTCCGTAAAGCCTTAGCCATCGTGCTTTTCCTCATCAAGGAGCCTGGTAGGGCACCCCTACCGGGCAATAGCCGTAGCTCCCCAGGCTTTATGCTTCTTGCCCATCCTCGTCCTGTGCCCTGCTGTAGATTGCTGCGGCAGCAACGTGCATGGCGCCGTAGGTGACGCCCACAGCGCTCCAGCCGATGAGGCTCAGCGCGACGCCGCCGAGGGCCGCCCCCAGGGCCATGCCCAGCTGCGTCGCAGCCGAGTTGAGGGACGTGACGGTGCCTCTGTACCGCGGCACCTGGCCCAGGAGCAGCGTGTTGGCGCACGTCAGGACGACGCCCGCGGAAAGGCTCATGACCGCGGTGAG
>MEZG01000030.1:0-5962 GCA_001775965.1 Candidatus Bathyarchaeota archaeon RBG_13_60_20
AACATGCTGGAATCGGCGATAACACCGCGTAGGCAGCGGACAGTTGAAGAGCGGGACGGCTACGTGCTCCTGAAGGGGAGGGTCCTCTCCTCCGAGCCCCCCGCCCTTATGATCAGGAGGTCGATGCCGTCCCCGCTGACGGCGTCCCTGGCTATGGCCGCCTTGATGGCCTTGATGGCCAGCTGGGAGCCGGCTTCGCAGTCCAGCCCCTTGCTGTAATCTGCCTCCAGGACACCCATGGCTATGGGTGAGCCGGAGCCCGCCGTGATGTAGTCGTCCGGTATTAGGCTGCCCGCCAGGTCCATGCTGTACAGCTGGGGCCCGTCTGGGTCCACCCCACCCACAAGGGTCTCCATGAGGAGCGGCATCATCCGCCTGTTGAACAGCATGTTGGACACCAGCTTGCTCATGGCCTTGGTGGTGATGGGCCGCCCCTTCTCAAGCCTGAACAGGTTCGCGTAGGCCTCCGCCTCCCTGATCAGAGCCTGCATGTCGCTCATGAGGCCCGCGAAGGCAAGCCCGATGTTGTCGGTGAGCTTGAACACCTTCTTGCCGCTCCTGCTGCTGATGAGGTAGCCCCAGCTGACCCGCTTGTCGCTCGCCAGGACCACGCCGTCGCTGCAGACCAGGCCCACGGTGGTCGCACCCTGAATAGCTTGGTAACCCATCCTAGCCTCACTTTACAGACTTGTGTACGAGGGCCGCGATATATACGTTGCCCATCACGGCCTGTACACCCTGCTCGCGTCCCTGGGCCTCCTAAACTCCACCTCGTAGCCCAGGGCCTCCAGGACCGGCATGAAGCTCCTCACCCCGTGCTCCCTGAGCACGGACCGGGCGGCCCCGAGGGTCTCAGCCCCCCCGAGGGCCTCCCTAAGCTCCTCCAGCTTCCCGGGGGTGACCAGGACTCCGCCGAGGTCCCTGTATGGTATGCCCCCGTCCCTGATCTCCTTCAGCAGTTGGCTCTCTGTGACGCCGCGCCTGGAGGCCAGCTCCTCAAGGACGATGATCTCGCCGAGGCTCGGCCTCGGCTTCCTAGGCCTCACCTCGATGACCGTCTCCTCCTCCGAGGGGTCCCTCTCCAGCAGGCCGCCGTGGGCCTCGCTACTGAGGCTTAGGCGGCCCGGCCTCTTGTTCGTTGACGGGTAGTGTATAACCGCCTCCAGGGTCCACCTGCCGGCCTTCAACGCGCGCCCGAGGAGCTCGTCCACCTTGGAGCCCCTCACGCTTAAGCGTCTCGTGGGCTTCAGCGACACCGTGGTCGACACGGTTCGTCTGTCTCCGCTTGTGGAGGCTTCGCCCAGGGATGCGGCCAGGGCCTTCAGGTACTCGTCGCGCCCCGCAGTCGTCAATGTGAGGCGTATGCTGTACGTGAGCAGGGCGACCGTGTGGGCGTAGTTGTAGTGCCTGTTCAGCTCTTCGGGCGTGGGCTCTCTAAACTCTGCCAGAACCTGCTCCTCTTCTAGGTCCGCGTAGAGGCTGCCATCCAGCTCTTCGACGGTCACCCCCAGCCTCCCAGCCACCTCCCGGAGCACCTCCAGCCGATCGCCCTCCGATGACACCCCCCTCGCCCCGGCAGCCCTGAACACCTCAGACCTAGCTGCCAGGGGCGGTATCGCGGCGCCCACCCTGTAGCTGGTGCGCGTGTCCAGGACCGATGCCAGGCCTCTGACGAGCCTGTAGTCGTAGCCCAGGCCCTCGCAGCCGGACAGCGCCTCGGCGAGCTCGCCCCTCCTACGCCCCACGTGGTCGCGGTAAACAGATATGAGGGTCTTGGCCAGGCTAATATCATCCTCTAGGTAAAGCGGCCGCAGGACATCGCCTCGCCTGTGGAGCCTCATGTGCTCCGTTGGCAGCATCATCGCCGGCGCCTCCTCTGGCTGATGTGGGTCTCCGCGGTGTCGGCCGAGACGAGCTCATAGAGGACCGCCTGCTTCCCGGGGCGCTTCCTGAGTATCCTGCCCAGGCGCTGTATGAACTGGCGGCTGCTGCCCGAGCCCGAGATGATCACCGCCATGGAAGCGTCGGGCACGTCCACGCCCTCGTCCAGGACCCTGCTGGTCACTATGCGGCGGTAGGTGCCGTCCATGAACCGGCCCAGTATCTGCTCCCGCTCCTCCCGGGGCGTCACGTGGGTTATAGCGGGGATCAGGAGCTCCCTGCTGAGCCTGTAAACCAGCCTGTTGTGGCTGGTGAATATCAGCGTCTTCTCTTCGGGGTTGGCTCTCAGCAGGCTCCTGAGGTAGGCGATCTTGGTGCCGCTGTTGAGTGCAATGTCCATGGCCCTGTTCCTGGCCGTGAGGGCTCGCCTGGCCTCGGGGTCCCTGGCGCTGCGCTTCACGAACCTGAGGTAGTCCTGACTGCCCCTGATCCTTATATTGCGGCTCCTGAGGAAGCCCCTGTAGGTCTGGTAGTCCCGGTCGTACTGGGCCTTCTTCTGGGGGGTCAGGGGCAGGTTCACCGTCTTAACCGCGTAGTCGGCTAGGTGGGTGCCCGCCAGCTGCTCGGGGTCCAGGCTGTACACCACGTCCCCGACCAGTTGGGAGTAGAGCTCACGGGTCGCTTCGTCGGCCTGCAGGGTGGCCGTGAGGCCGAGGCGGTGTGGCGCCAGGTACCCTTCGGCTATCACCCTGTAGGTTGGGGCGGCCAGGTGGTGGACCTCGTCGAACACTATGAGCCTGAACATGTCGCCTAGGCTCCCCGCCCTTAGGCTGGCCGAGTCGTAGGTAGCCACGGTGAGTGGCCTGACCTCGTCGTGGCCGCCGCCCAGGGCGCCAATGGGCTGCTTGAAGGCGTCCTCAAGCACACCTCTCCACTGGTCCACCAGGACTATGGTGGGCACCACGATAAGCGTCGAGCACCCGAGCTCCTCCATGGCCTTGATGGCTAGGATCGTCTTTCCGGCCCCCGTGGGCAGGACGACTATCCCGCGGCCTCCGCCTGTTCTCCACCTAGCGAGGGCCTCAGACTGGTAGTCCCTGAGCCGGAGGCTAGACTCAAGGGGCGGGGGAGCCTCGTCCCTTAGGGCCTCGTCCTTGTAGGGGGTCGCCGTGGCCTCCAGGTGCCTCACCACGTCCCTGTACATATGTGCGGAGTACTCGTCCGCCTGCTCCAGGGAGCCCATGCTGATGTGGCCCCCCTCCAAGACTAGTCTGCCCCGCCTGTACCTGAGGGTGATCATGGCTGGTTTTCTTCACGTATTCTACGTGTCCGCGGTGATAAGGTGTACTCAGCTTCCGGCTTCTCTCGCCAGGCACTTCACCGTGGTTGGCCCTCCCTCGCCTCCCTCGACGCTGAACCTGGAGCCCGTGAACGTCTCTGCGAGTCTGATGGCCGTGAGGGTGTGGAGGGTGACCTCGCTTGTTGTGAAGGTTGACTCTCCCCCAGCCAGTGATAGGGGGAGGATGAGGTTGTCGGCGGTGTGGGGGTCCACATGGGCCCCGTTCTGCATGTAGCCTATTAGGGACTTGGCCGCCTCGGCCCCGACGGCCTCGGCTGGTTTACCCCTCTCTCCCAGGGTGCAAGAGCCAAGGTACGCGGCTTCAGACCATAGGCACATGAGGCTCCCCGGGGACAGGGGCGTGTCCCTGCCCTCTAGGGCCACCACGTCTATCCTTGGCTTGTACCCGGCCTTCTTGAGGGCGTCCTGGGCAGCCTTGCCCTGCCTAACTGCCACGTGCGCGGGCAGCTTGCCGCATAGGGACAGGCCGCGGATGACCCTGGTTGGGCTCGGCGCGGTGATGAGCGGCCTAGGAGGCCCTACGGGGTTTATGAGTGCCTCCACCTCGCCTCCACCCTTAGGGTAGAACCCGTGGCGCTTGACTGTAAGCCGGAGGTCGAATCCCATGTGGTTGAAGGCCCTCCACACCACGTTCTCCAGGAAGGGCGTAGGTGGAGACCACTTGACGGCCGTCCCCCCGGTCACCACAAGCCTCACAGGAGATTCCGCGTACGCCGCGATGGGAGCGAGGCACTGTAGCAGGAGGGTCACGCTGCCTGCTGTACCTATGTCGAAGACGTAGTCGCCGCCCCTGATGGCGCCGGGGATGAACGTTATCTCCCCTGATCCCGGCCTGTCTCCGGTCAGCCTGGCCCCGCACATCTCGGCGGCGGCCCTAAGGGTCGCTAGGTGCTGGGGCTTGAGGCCTGGGTCGCTCCTCCCCGCCCTGATGTTCTCCACCTTCACGGGCGTGCAATTGATGGCGCTGTAGGCGGTGGCCATGCGGAGGAGCTGGCCGCCTCCCTCCATCATGGAGCCGTCTACGGTGATCATGGGTCCACCGCGAGGGCTCTGCCCCCGCAGAACCGGGGGAGCACCTCCCTGGCCACGTGTGACGCCCGTGATAGGGTCTCCATGGCGACGCCGGGGGCCCCGCACATGAGCATAAGTACGTTCTCGGTCTCAAGGCTCACCTTGCTGTGGTCGGCGTCCCTGTAGGGGTAGACCGCCACCAAGGCCTCATCGTCCTGGATCACTGCCTCCCCTCCTGCCAGGGTCATGGGCTTGTCCATTCCTATGCCTGTGAACGGCTCCCCGGCCTCAGCTTCCCGCATGATGAGCTCGCCCCTCAGCTTGTCGGCGTCGAAGCTGGCAACGGGTATCGCGGTCTCCATGCTTACCAGGTTGTAGGCGTCCACCCACGTGTTGATCCTGGGTATAGGGCTGTCCCTGAGGACGCGCCTGATGAGGGCCTCCGCGGCGGGCCTGTTCTTCGTGGGGTCCACGCCCAGCCTCCAGAAGAAGTCCCTGTAGGCCCTGAATAGGGGGTCGTCGCGGAGCTGGTCCAGGCTCCACCTAGCCTTAAGCCGGCCCGCGACCTCTATCTTGTACTGCTCCAACTCATCGCCCCGCTGTACCACGTGGACGTCTCTGAACACGATGATCTCGGCGTTCAGGTCCGGGAACCTCCCCCTGAGCCTGGGGTCGAGCCTGAGGTACCTACTCATCCTGGACCCTCCTGTGGTTGGAGTCTGACTTGGCCAGGTCCCTGATCCGGTTCGCGCCGTCGACCTCATTGACGATCCTGTAGACCTCCTTTGGTACAAGGTCGCTCCAATCCTCAGCCTCCAGTATCCTGCGCCTGATCTCCGTGGCCTCGTACTTGCCGCGCTCGTACATCTCAATGCGCCTGACCTCGTACCCTGCCTCTATGAGGAGCCTCCTGGTGAGGCTCTGGTTGCTGTAAACCAAGTCGAAGCGGGGCGTCTGGCTCTCCACGGCGCTCACCCAGACCCTGTGGGCTGGAGCGTCGGGGATGGGGATCACGAGGTATCTGTCCGTGGGCACGGCTGCGGCGTTCAGAGCGGCCCTTATCATCTCTATGCGCTCGCCGGCTGTGAAGGGGTTGTCCGGATCGTGGCTCATCTGGGCGCTACCCACCACGAGAACCAGCTCGTCGCACTCACTGAGGATTGTCTGGATGGCGTGGAGGTGCCCATAGTGGAAGGGCTGGAACCTGCCCACGAACAGCGCGCGCGTCAACTTTGTCCCTCGCTGCTTCTAGTGAGTGGACCGGGTTTATGTGTTTTCCCAGTGTTCTAGCTGCTTGAACACTTGTTCTAAACACTGGCATTATACCTTGCTCCTCTATAAGGCTAATACGACCAGAAATGAACAAGAAGGTCAATACTGTAATCGCGTTAATGCTTGTGGGCGCCTTCCCAGCGCTCAGTCTATACAGCGGTGGCCTAGGCCCCTCGTTCAGTGCTGAGGGTGCGCAGGCCGTGGCCCTGGTCTACCTAAAGAGTATGCCCACCTACGCTTTCGACGGGCTGCCCGAGTCGGTGGAGGTAGTTAAGGTGGAGCCCCTCAGGATGCTCAACACATGGGAGGTCACAGTAGCCTTCACCTCAAGGCACAGCGGCTACGGCGACAGGACGAGGCAGATGCTGTTGCAGGTTCTGACACCCCACGTGGCCAAGATTGTGGTCAGCGAGGGCCAGGTCAGGGTGGCCGTGACGG
>MEZG01000030.1:5972-8029 GCA_001775965.1 Candidatus Bathyarchaeota archaeon RBG_13_60_20
CAATGAGTTCAGAGGCGAGATGCTTCCCACAGGCGACACCACTGACGAAGATGCCAGGATGATCGCGGTAGAGTTCCTAAGGGCCTCGCCCACGTTCGCCTTCGACGGCATCGACGAGTCCGTAGAGGTGCTGGACATCGTGGCCATGGAGAGCTACCCAGTCCAGTACGCCGTGAGAATCGCCTTCGAGTGCCGCCACGCTGGGTACGGCGACAGGACGGGCCAGGTTCTGGCCCAGGTCATCACGCCCCACGTGATGAGAGTCGTGGTAAGCGCAGGCGAGGTCAGGAGCGCAGTCATCGACGACCAGTGGGATGAGCTGAACCAGAGGGACGTGGATTCGGGCCCCGTCTCCCCCGAGTCGGCCCGCGACGCAGCCATCCGGTACATCGTCGAGAACTACCCAGAGCTGGCCGACCTGCCGATCTCCAGCGAGTGGGCGTTCACCGACCTTACCCCTGAAGGGATGCTGGGTGCAAGCACCTACAGGTACATGGGCCTCGGATGGAACGTCACCGTCCGCTTCATGGTGGTCCTGGAGCCCGTGTACACGGTGACCATGGAGTACAGCGGCGATGCGGAGTTCACATGGGAGGGCACGGTCGATGGCTCGGGGGTCACCGAGCTATCCACCAGCCTCTCCCCCGAGCCCGTGGACATACTGAGCCCAAAGCAGGCGAGGGACCTGGCCGTGGAGTACGTGCTGGCCAACTACCCGGAGCTTGAGGGCTTGGAGGCCCCCGAGGAGTGGGAGTTTGCTGACCTGACGCCCGAGGGACTTCTAGGCTACAGCACCCATCAGTACACCTCGGGCGGCTGGACCGTCCAGGTAGGTTTCCCCGTGGTGTGGAAGCCCACTTACGCCGTGGAGCTATCACTCGACGAGCCGGCCTTCGACTGGATGGGCACAGTGTCCCAGGACGGAACTGTAGCCGCCGTCGAGTAAGAATCCCTACTACTTCTTTTTCATGCTTCTAGGTATCCCTGACTCGCATGGGACACCGGTCTGGCAGAAGCCGCACCCGTACCCGTCGAACCCGAAGTGCCTGGGGACGTACCTGTGGGTCATGCTCTCGTACTTTGAGCAGAGGTTCTTGTTGTGTCCCTCCGGGGTGATGGCCCCGATGGGGCACCTCTCCATGCACTTTCCGCAGGTGCCCTCCGAGTAGAAGAGGCAGTAGGCGTGGTGGTCCGTATACGGCCGCAGGCTGGGCTCGATGTAAAGGTCGGCGACGACGCTGCCCGCCCTCATGGCCTTGCCGACGGGGGTTATCAGGCCGTCGCTGAGGCCGAAGGTGCCGAGGCCGGCGGCGTAGGCGGCGTGACGCTCGCTCCATGTGGACGCGTAGCCATACTTGGGGGAGGTCTCCCCTCTCCATAGAGGTGACAGCATGGGCGCGACAGCCTTGACGCCCTGCTCCCCGAGCCTGTCCACGACGTGGGTCCTGATCTTGACGTTCACCTTCTCCCCCATGACCCTGCTGCGAGCCCACCTCTCGCTGGGGAAGTGGGTCTCCGCCCTGTGGTCGCGTTTGGTTGCCTCCGTCTGGGGGAGTATCCAGCTGATAACCGTAAGACCCTCAGCCTTGAACTCATCGTCGGGGTGCGTGTGGCTGATGAACTCCAGGGGCGACACGTAGAAGGGTCCAATATCCCTCTTATAGAAGTCGTAGAGGGGATCGGCTCCGCTGCTGAATCCCACGATGGGCTCTCCCCATGCGGGCTCGTCGCCCCACTTCTCAAGGGTGTTCTCAGGCGAAGCGATGAAGCCCTTCACGATGCCCGTGATCCACGAGGCCGGGTCGTCCAGCATGGCTCTGTAACCGCAATCGCTTTATTTAAACGGGGGGCATGGAACCTTAACGATCCCCCACCTGGTGACTGATTGGAGTACCTATACCTGACTTGGGACGACGTCCAAAGGCTCGCCGAAGTCCTGGCCGACA
The DNA here is from genome assembly GCA_001775965.1 of Candidatus Bathyarchaeota archaeon RBG_13_60_20. Classification (GTDB taxonomy): domain Archaea; phylum Thermoproteota; class Bathyarchaeia; order TCS64; family TCS64; genus RBG-16-57-9. The sequence continues at coordinate 7,919 of MEZG01000030.1, forward strand.
GGATTGCCACGAGCGGCTTCAAGCCCGACCTCATCGCCGCGGTGAGCAGGGGCGGCTTCGACCCAGCCAGAATACTCAGCGATCAACTTGATGTGAGAAGGCTGGCCTGCC
>MEZG01000031.1 GCA_001775965.1 Candidatus Bathyarchaeota archaeon RBG_13_60_20
CGCCCAGATGTTCTCGAGGTTCGGCTCCCAGGTGACCCTCCTCCAGAGGAGCGAGAGGGTGCTGCCGGGCCACGAGAGGGAGATCTCCGAGGAACTCACCAAAAATCTGAGGCAGGAAGGGATCAGCATATTCACGAATGTGGGTGTCGAGGAGATCCACGAGGAAAACGGCGGGAAGGTGGTTAAGTGCAGAGTCGCAGGAAACCCGAGGGCCTTCACCGCGGATCATGTGTTGATGGCGACGGGTCGGAGGCCGAACGTTGAGGGACTGGGGCTAGACTTGGCGGGGGTCGAAACGCGGGGCGGCTTCATCAAGACGGACGAGTCCCTGAGGACGACGAATCCAGCCGTATACGCCGCGGGAGACTGCGCCTCGGAGGTGATGCTTGAGACCTTGGCCGCGAGGATGGGCTATGTCGCCGTTAGAAACGCTTTCGAGGGCGCCCACCTCTCCGTGAACGTAAGGGAGTTTCCTTCAGCCGTTTTTACAGATCCTCAGGTTGCCACAGTCGGTTACACCGAGGACGAATACATGGCTACTGCCGGCGCCTGCGCCTGCAGAACCATAGGCATGGACCGGATCCCGAAGGCACGTATCTTGAAGGATACAAGAGGCATAATCAAGATGGTCGTTGATCCCAAGACCCTCAAGATTATGGGCGTCCACATAGTAGCACCGACAGCGGCTGACATGATACACGAGGCGACGCTCGCGGTCAAGCTTGGGCTCACGATAGACGACATCATCAGCACCCCACACGTCTTCCCGACGGCCACCGAGGCAATCAAGGCCGTAGCTCACGCGTTCAGAAGAGACGTCTCATCTATGAGTTGCTGCATAGAATAGTAAACGCACCCCGGGACGCTGTAGATGGGTCGCCCCAAATTTAAACTTAGTAAATAACGTATTACTATAAAAACGATAATATTTTAAAAAACCAGCATGATACTTAGTAAACGGAGGAACGGAGATGGTATCGACCACCCAACTGAAGCACTTCAACAAGTCTGGGGCAAGACTATACCTCAGACAGGAGCTCCTGAACGAGCCGGATTTCCCCTTCCAGGACGACGAGATACTGAAGGTCGAGATACAGGGCGGCTAGCTAATAATATGCAAGCCCGAGTGGTGGGAGATGCTGGACTGGGACGAGATGCCCCAGGTCTGGAGGATACTGCCCGAAGAGATCAAGGCGAAGGTGCGAGAAGCCGGCTTGGCACCAAAGAAATATGCCTAATAAAATGAAGGCATGAACTGTAAGGGCGGAGAAAGTGTGACACTTCTTTCACGTTAGGTCGCTTTTATTACTTTCAAAGCCCCTTCAGAGGCATAAGCATGCATTCCTAGGCCCCATTATGCCAATCAGAGATGAACTCAACGTCAACCCCCAGAGGCTCTCGTTCCATCTCCCTCACCAACTCAGCCTCGCGACTGGCGAACAGCGCCGTCATACCCTTCCTCGTGGCCAGTGCTAGGGTGAGGCAGTCAGAGAGGGCCAGGGGCCTGCTGCACTTCATCCTCGACGCGTCCTCAGACAGAGCCGAGGCAGCCTCAACCGTCAAGAAGCCAGACAACATCAGCGACTCCGTGCTTCTCATCGCGCGCTGCCACCCATACTTCCTGCATAGAATGTACAACAGCTCCATTAAGGCCATGTCATGAGTATAGGCGAACACATCACCTGACTTCAACTCGTCCCTTAGCGCCTTCCCTGCGCCCGTCTCCAGGCACAGCTCGATAAGGGTGCCCCCATCAAGAGCGTAATAGCCTCTCAAGCTTCTCCTCATCTTTCATCCGCTCCTCGCGGAGCTCACGGGCGAGCCCCTCACGGTCAGCCCCCTTAATCACGGCCCTGTCAAGAAGCTCGGGGCGCTTCGCTCGGCTCTCTATCAGGAACCTCAGGACATCGTTGTAGTTTACCTTGCGGCCCAGCTTGATCTGGAGCTCGGCGGAAATCCTGAGGAGCTCATCCCTCACATCGTCGTCGACCGCTATAGTAGTCATTTTATAGTGATTATAACAATTATAAAGGTTATAAATAAACCTTCTACATTGTTTGTATACGAGATGCACATAAAAACATATCGAGGTTGACGCAACCGGTACCACCATAAACCATGGAACACACACTATGGCCATGACCATCCACGCCACCCTCTGCCTGATGATCAGGGACAGCCGCGTCCTCCTGCTCCTGAAGAACCCGGGCAGGTTCGGCGAGGGTAAATGGGACGGGGCCGGTGGCAAGCTCCTCACAGGGGAGAGCCCCGAGGTCGGCGTAGTTCGCGAGGTCGAGGAGGAGACCGGCCTCAGGCTCAGGTCCGTCGCTCTGCACGGCGTCCTCGACTTCTATTTCGGTGAAAAGGCCGAGCCCGACTGGATAGTCCACGTGTTTCGTAGCAGTGACTTCGAGGGCGAACCCTTTGATGCATCTGAGGAGGGAATGCTCCGCTGGTTCGGCCTCGATGAGATCCCCTACGGCAGGATGTGGCAGGACGACGCTTTCTGGCTACCCCTGCTCCTTGAGGGCAGGAGGTTCAGGGGACGGTTCCTGTTCACCGAGGACGGCTCAAGGCTGCTCGACCACGAGCTGAGAGCCCAGTAAACCCTTTACGCTCCACTGACAATATACAGCCGAGGATAGAGCATGCCCTACATAGCCAAGGAGGACCGGCCCAGGTACGACGAGACCCTGGACCAACTCATAGAGAAGCTGAAGGAGAGGCCCGTGGAGAACGTGGACGGCGACATCAACTACTGCGTCACCCGCATACTCAAGGAGGTGTACCCCTTACGCTACTTCCACCTGAACCGCGCCATGGGGGTCCTAAGCTGCATCCAGCAAGAGTTCTACCGCCGCGTCGCGGCCCCCTACGAGGACACCAAGATACAGCAGAACGGAGACGTCTAAATCCCTTTTTTTCTTTATGAAGGAATAAATGAGAGCCGGCACCACCTCTTCTTGATGTCAAACAAACCCGTCGCCGACAAGCTCCTCATAAAGAAGGGTACAAGGTCCTCATACTGAACGAGCCAGAGGGCTACCTGGAGACCCTTGGATCGCTGCCCGAGGGCGTATCAAAAACCTCGAGTCCAAGAGAACCCGTTGACCTGGCCCAGGTATTCGTCACCGGCATGGAGGAGCTGAGGAGCCTGCTTCCCAGCCTCAAGGGCCGTCTTAAGGCTGGCGGCTTAATATGGATCACATATCTCAAAGGAACGTCCCAGCTCGCCAAGGTCCGGAAGGTGGACGTGAACAGGGACATCATCGCAGGGTACGCCAAGGAGCACGGGTACCAGGCAGTGGCCATGGTCTCTGTGGACGAAACCTGGTCAGCCCTCAGGCTAAAGGCGCCCTGACCCACCCATTTTATTAACGCGACCGCGTAAACTCTCCATTAAGAAACCGGGAGTTGAGAGGCTGTGTCGACGCAGAAAAGGGTCATAGTGTGCACCGGTGCCCCGGGCAACGGCCGCGACGAGATGCTCAACGCCTTGAAGGAGCGGGCTCACTTCGGGTACCACCACCTCTTCAGGTACATCGTGGAGGAGGCACGCCTCGAGGGCACCAACCTCAGCAAGATCAACATCCTGGACTTCTACGACAGCCAGCCCGAGAAGATGGAGCAGCTCAGGAAGCGGGCAATCCAGAAGATCGTCCAGGAGGTCAACAAGTCGGGCGGCGTCCACATAGTGAGCACCCCCTTCCACTTCGAGTGGAAGGGCAACAGGTTCCAGGGGCTCCTAGAGGAGGACGTGAGGCTCCTCAACCCCGACATGTTCATCGTCGTCTTCGACGACTTCGTCCGCGTCAGGAAGCGGCTCCTGGAAGACACCCAGTGGCAGGGCCACAGGTACACCCTGGGGGAGATCGCCAACTGGCGGAGGGAGGAGGTGATCGGCGTCTACAGGCTCGCCAATGCGTTCACGCCACGTCGGGAGACACAGCTTGTGGCCTACGAGAACGGGCCCGGCATCCTTCGGGACCTGGTCTACAAGCCCGGCAAGGAGAAGGTCTACCTGAGCCACCCCATCACCGGGGAGGGCCCAGAGTTCTTCAGGGACGTCACCAGGTTCCTTGACAGCCTTGACGAGTACTACGTCGTATATGACCCGTACCTGATCAAGGACTGGGACATCGTGGAGCAGTGGAGGGAGGCCGTCAACGCGACCATCGACGCTGACGAGGAGCTCCCCGAGACCTTCACCTTCAGGATCACGTACCGTGAGGGGCCCCTTGAGGAGGAGTTCGACATCAGGGAGGTGGAGACGGCCATCAAGAACCTCAGGTTCCAGATCATCGACAGCGACTACAAGATCATAGAGAACAGCGACATGGTGGTGGTCTACCACCCCCGGAAGAGCGTCAGCGCTGGGGTGATGTGCGAGATGGTGTACGCCAAGTCCATGGCAAAGCTTGTGTACGCGTACTACCCCTACGAGCCGAGCCCCTTCTTCGAGTGGTACGCGACGCGCATCTTCACGGACCCAGACGAGATGAGGGACTTCCTCATCAAGGAGTCCAAGATGACGGGTCAGCGGCCCCTGGACTTCTTCAGCCAGCCACCCATACAATAGCCATCCGATACAGAAACGTATCGGATAGGCTTCTTTCCGTGTCTATCCGATACATTTTCGTATCGGATAATGGTGTTACAGTTCCATCCAGGGGAGCACTATGGTCTTTCTCTTGGGTATGTATACCCTGAGGGTGCTGCCCGTCTCGTACTCCCTGTCGGGGGGCGCGTCCACGAGGAGGCTTACGCCGCCAACGTTTATCCTGACCTCGGTGATGGGGCCCACGAAGGCGCTCCACTCTATGGTTCCCTCCACGGAGTTGCTGGGCTCAGGGGGCTCCCGGACGGTGAAGTACTCTGGCCGGAGAACGCATGCCACCTTGCTACCCTCGGTGACCTCCTCGTCGCAGGTGGTGACGCCCTCGAACAACATGTCTCCGACGCGGACGCCCGTGAGGTCGCCGCAGCTTTCCACGGTGCCCTCTAGGAGGGTCCCCTTGCCTATGAAGGTGGCCACGAACAGGTTACCTGGCCTGTCGTAGACCTCGTGGGGGGTCCCCACCTGCATGATGCGCCCCTTGTCCTGGATGGCGACCCTGTCGCTGACGGCCATGGCCTCCTCCTGGTCGTGGGTCACGTATACGGTGGTGATGCCCAGCCTCCGCTGAATCTCCTTTATCTCCTCCCTCATCTCGACTCGGAGCTTGGCGTCCAGGTTGCTGAGGGGCTCGTCCAGGAGCAGTATGCCCGGGTTGATGACCAGGACTCGGGCGAGGGCTACGCGCTGCTGCTGGCCGCCGCTGAGCTGGTTGGGGAACCTGTCGCCCAGGCCGCCTAGGTGGACCAGCTCCAGCATCTCGTCCACGCGCCTCCTCGCCTCCTCCCGGGGCGTCTTCCTGACGTTGAGGCCGTAAGCCACGTTCTCACTCACCGTCATGTGGGGCCACAGGGCGTAGTTCTGGAACACCATACCCGTGTTGCGCCTGAAGCTGGGCAGCTGGGTGACATCCACGCCGTTGTAGTACACCTTGCCCTCGGTGGGGTACTCCAGGCCGGCTATGATCCTCATGGTGGTGGTCTTCCCGCATCCGCTGGGGCCGAGGAGGGTGAAGAACTCGCCGTCGTTTATGGTCAGGTTCACGTCGTCGGCGGCGAGCACCTCGCCGAACCGCTTCGTGACCCCCTCAAGCCTTACTTCAACCATAGTCTACACTCCCAGGAAAGACGTCCTCTGCTTGAGCACGTACGTCGACACGGCCATGGCCGTTATCTGCACTGCCATCAGCAGGATGCACAGGCTGGCGCCTATGCTCACGGAGCCCACGGCTGCCAGCCCGTACACTATCTGGCTTATCAGGAACGTGATGGGCTGCCTGTCCTCGCGCAGGGCGCCCAGGGTTATGCTGGCGCTGACCTCTGCCATGGAGTAGACGAAGCCCAGTAGGGCCCCGCTGATCACGTTCGACACGATGAGGGGCAGGACGATCCTGCCGAAGGTGGTGGTGCGGCTGGCGCCTAGGTTCACCGAGGCCTCCTCAAGGCTCTTGTCGACCTGCTGGAGGCCCGCGAAGACGGACCGCGTCGTGAAGGGCAGCCTCCTGATGGTGTACGCGAAGACCAGGAGCAAAGCCGGGTCGGTGAGGGGGTCGAGGAGGGAGCCGCGGAAGAAGCCCGACGAAAAGAACAGGAAGTACCCCACGGCCAGGCTTACGCCCGGCACGCTCACGGGCACCGTGGCCAGCATGTCCAGCACGCCTCTCGTCGGGATGTTGCGTTTGGCCACCACGTAGCTTATGCTGGCGCCCACCACCACCATCAGAGCCACGGCTACGACACTGTAGCCGAGGCTGTTGGAGATGGCCTGGGTCACGTTCCTGTTGGTTGTGAGGGCCGCGAAGTACTGGCCCGTGAACCTGGTGGGCAGGGTGCCGCTGGTGGCCCAGTCTGTGGAGGCCAGCAGGAACGTGCCTATCTGGGGCATGGACCCCATCACCACAAGCACCAGCAGCCCCAGTGATATGGCGGCCTGGGCCGGAAGGCTGGGGGTCCTCAGCCTAGGGCTCCACCTGCCGCCCTTGCTGAGCATGGCGTAGGTCCTGCGCGTCGTGTACCTCTTCACGACCACGTAGCTCGCCACCGTTATGACCATGATGAGAAGGGCGAGGGCCGAGGTCCTCGGGGATATGCTGCCCGTCAGGGCCTGGGCGAAGGTCGAGTATATCTGGTACGAGGCTACGCTCTTGGACAGGGGGTTGGCCGTGGCCCCGATGAAGCCTATAGGGGCCCCAAGGTCCTCCAGGCTGAATATGAATGTGATGACGGCCCCCGCCACGAGGCCGGGCATAAAGAGGGGGAACGTGACGGTCCTGAAGAGCCTGAAGCCCCTGGCCCCCAGGTTCTCGGCCATCTCCTCCAGGCTGGGGTCCACGTTGTTGAGGGCCGCCTGGACGTTGGTGTACACGATGGGGTAGTAAGCCAGGGTCTGAGCCAGAACAAGCCCCGCGAGCCCGTCTATACTCAGCCTCCAGGGGATGATGTGAAGCAGGTCGTAGAGGACGTAGTTCAGGAGCCCCCCCTGGGGGTTGAACACCTTGCCCACGACGTAGGCGTTGATGAACGGGGTCGCCAGGAGCGGCACCAGGAGTATGACCCTGAACACGGCCTTCCCCTTGAACTCGTAGCGGCCCATGATCATGGCCACCGCTATGCCTATGACGCTGCAGAACAGCGTTACGAAGAAGGCGACCGTCAGGGAGTTCAGTATTATCCCGTGGTCGTAGCCCCAGATGTACATGACGCCCCTCCTCACCTCGAAGAGGAAGCCGCCCCGGGATGAGAGGCTGACATACTCGGGGCTCGACAGGATGTCGATGAACCAGTTGAGGGATAGGCCGCCGCTGTACATGAACGCCTGGAGAACCAGGGAGGCCAGCGGAGCCACCAGGAACCCCACCAGCACAAGGTAACCTATGGTTGTCTGGGCGGTGGTCAGGGGGTCGAGTTCGCGCCTAAGCCTTTCCACCGTCT
>MEZG01000032.1 GCA_001775965.1 Candidatus Bathyarchaeota archaeon RBG_13_60_20
TGATAAATGCTGTGGGGCTCAGGGGTTGAAGGGCTCCTTGTGGCGGAGGATCACGTCCACAACCTCGGGCCTCATCATGGTCTCGTCGGGCCTCTTCCCCTCCAGCAGGAGGCTCCTCATCTTCGTGCCGCTGTAGTTGACGTGGTCCTCAGGCCCGTGGGGGCATATCTTGTCGTTCTGGGGGCCCCCGCACCTGTTGCAGTGGAAGAAGTTGCGGAAGAAGATGGGCGTGACCCCCAGGTCCGGGTAGTCCTCGAATATCTCCTGAGCCTCAAAGGGCCCGTAGTAGCTGCCGACACCGGCGTGGTCCCTGCCGACGATGAAGTGGCTGCACCCATAGTTCTTCCTGACGATGGCGTGGTGTATAGCCTCCCTGGGACCCGCGTACCTCATCTCCATCTCCAGGGTCACCATGGTGGCGCTGTTCCTCAGGAAGTAGTGCCTGAACGCGGCCTCGTAGGTCTCCAGTATCACCTCGTCCGTGAAGTCCCCCGGCTTCTTCCTGCCTATGAGGGGGTTTATGAAGAGGCCGTCCACGAAGGCCAGGGCCGTCTTCTGGACGTACTCGTGGCCTATGTGGGGCGCGTTCCTGGTCTGGAACCCGGCCACGGTCCTCCACCCCTTCTCCCTGAAAAGGAACCTGGTCTCCCGGGGCTTGAGGCGGTACCTGGGGTACTTGCCCGGCGACGGGTTGAACACCTCGATGCAGCCGCCCACCAGCGCCGGCCTCATCTCGTGGGTCTTGGCGACTCCCGGGTGGGCGGGGTCCAGTGTCCTGTAGACGCGTTCGCAGTGGGTCTTCCTGTCCCAGCCGTACTTCTCCTGCACGTCGAGTACCGCGAAGCGTTCCCCGTCTTGGGCGAGGGCGAGCCTGTCGCCGACGCTGAAGCCGGATGCCTCCTCCTCGGTGAGGTCCAGCAGTATCGGTATGGTCCAGGGCAGGTCGCAGGCGAGCCGCCCCTTGGCCAGCACGGTCAGGTAGTCGCCCTGGTTTAGGGGGCCCGCCAGGGGGCTGTAGAGGCCGAAGGCCACGTTCTCCAGGTCCAGGCGGAGCTCCTCGCTCACCTGGACCACGGTCAGCTCGGACGCCTCCTCGGCGGCCTTCTCAACGCGGTCCGGGGCCGTCAGCCGCTCCACCAGGCGTCCTCCGTGGGGTCTAGGCATGCCAGGTCACTCGATGTACCCCAGCTTCCTGAGGCGCTCCCTTATGAGGGCCTCCTCCTCCTCGCTGTACTCGGCCTCCTCGGGGAACTCGTTCTCCAGCAGGAGCACGAGGTACTCCTCCACGCTCGTGAAGCTCGTGCCCGCGATCTTCTCCTCCACCTTGGTGTAGAGCTCGCGGGGGATCATCACGGTCACCTTATCATCGCTCAACTAATGCACCTAACCTGATTCAACTCCACAGGAACCTAATATAACTGTTACCAATACTCCACCAATACATATAGGCGCATATTGGCTCAGCGTCCCCGGGGATATGTATTTAAGAGAACGCTGCGTAGTGAATCCAGCTTATAGGGGAGATCCATCATCGCCAAGCTACCGCGTCAACCGGAGATCAACATCGGCACCATCGGCCACGTGGACCACGGCAAGACCACCCTGGTTCAGGCCCTCACGGGGCAGTGGGCGAGCCGCCACAGCGAGGAGCTCAAGCGCGGCATCACCATCAAGCTGGGGTACGCCGACGCGGCTATATACAAGTGCCCGAGCTGCGATGACCCCGAGTGCTACTGCGTCTCCAAGGATTGCCCCAAGTGCGGAGGGGAGGCCGAGCTCCAGCGCGCGGTGAGCTTCGTGGACGCCCCAGGCCACGAGATACTGATGGCGACCATGCTGAGCGGCGCAGCCGTGATGGACGGGGCCATCCTGGTCATCGCGGCCAACGAGCAGTGCCCCCAGCCCCAGACCAGGGAGCACCTGGCCGCCATCGAGGCCGTGGGGCTCAGGAACCTGATCATCGTCCAGAACAAGATCGACCTGGTCTCCCAGGAGGACGCGCTCAAGAACTATGGGCAGATCAAGGCGTTCATCAAGGGCAGCATAGCTGAGAAGGCGCCCATAGTACCCGTCTCGGCGCAGCAGGAGATCAACATCGACCTCCTTGTCCAGGCCATGGAGAGGCACCTGCCCACGCCGGAGCGGGACTCCAGTCTGTCGCCCCGAATGTACATCATCAGGAGCTTCGACGTGAACAAGCCGGGGACCATGGTGGAGGACATCGTGGGGGGCGTCCTGGGGGGAAGCATCACCCAGGGCAGCTTCAGGATGGGGGACGAGGTGGAGATCAGGCCTGGCCTACCCACCAGGCAGAAGAACAAAATCAAGATGCGTGAGCTATTCACCGAGATCACCAGCCTCCACGTGGGCGGCACAGCCGTGGAGGAGGCCATGCCGGGCGGGCTGGCGGGCGTGGGCACCATGCTCGACCCGTCATTAACCAAGAGCGACGGACTGGTGGGCAGCCTAGTAGGCAAGCCCGGCACCCTGCCCCCCGTCCTTGAGAAGCTAGTCCTCGACTACGAGCTCTTCGAGAACGTGGTAGGGAGCAAGGAAGGCGAGAAGGTGGCCAGGGTGGCCAAGGGCGAGAAGCTCCTCCTTAACGTGGGGACGGCCAAGACCATGGGCGACGTCGTCGAGATCAAGAAGTCCGCCATGGAGGCGAGCCTCAGCATCCCCGTTTGCGCGGACACGGGCAGCCGCGTCGCCATAAGCAGGCGCATGGGGGGGCGCTGGAGGCTCATCGGCGTGGGCACCATAAGTGGCTGATTTGCCCGCCACAGTAATCTTCGACACCAACTTTCTCCTCGTGCCCATACGGTTCGGTGTGGACGTTTTCGCCGAGGCCGAGAGGGTTCTAAACCAGCTCGTGGACCCGGCCGTGACCCCGGGCGTCCTCCGGGAGCTGGAGCAGCTCAGGCAGGGCGCGGCCCCCGGCTTTGAGAGGGAGCTGGACTTCGCGTTGTCCCTTGCGTCAAGGTGCAGGGTCATCGGCCACGACCTCTTGGAGGGCGAGACGGTGGACGACTCCCTGGTCAGGCTCGCGTCCGCGGGGGGCTACGTGGTGGCCACCACCGACTCCGAGCTCAAGAAGAAGCTGAGGCGCTCGGGCGTCAAGGTGCTCATCCTCCGCCAAAGAAGGTACCTCCAGCTGGTAGGCTGAGACCCCCATTGAACCCATGTCAGCTTCAGGCATCCCATAAAAGTACGTGTTTAGCTCGATACTCTTCGATGTAAAGTTCAACTTTGAACAGTTTATTTTGACGTTTCCACGAAAAAGATAGCAGAAATTACATAAAAACTGTTAAAATTTTTAATTTTTTACTCCAAGCTAAACACGTACCCATAAAATAATTTAAAAAGGTTAGGTCCCTACGCGTCTATCTCCAGCGCAGTATCTTCCTGCCGTAGAAGACCTCTGGCAGTATCAGCAGGCCGGTCATGGAGGCCCCGAACACGATGGCCCAGTCCGCGGGGTCCGTCAGCCACACCATGCCGAACACCCCGAAGTACGGCAGCACTAGGGTGAGGGCCATGGACACCAGGACGGCCCCCAGCAGGAACCTGTTGGACGTGAAGCCGGTCACGAAGGCGTTGTGCTTCTCGGACCTGCAATTCCACACCACGAAAAGCTCCTGGAGGGAGGCCCGCATGAAGGCCATGGTCCTGGCGGCGGCGAGCTTCTCAGGCGTGAGGGGTCCCGGCAGCATGTAGTACTGCCAGTAGAAGATGCCGCCCGTCAGGGTGAGCTGAAGCATGAAGGTCGTTACTATGGAGGCGAACCTGCCGTACAGTATCCCCTCGTCGGGGTTGCGCGGCGGACGCTTCATGACGTCCTCCTCAGGCGGGTCCATGGTGAGGGCCAGGGCCGGGCCGCCGTCCGTGACCAGGTTCAGCCACAGGATCATGGCGGGGGTCAGGGGCAGCTCCAGTCCGAGGATGGCGAAGACGCCTATGATGGCCAGCTCGTCGAAGTTGCACCTCATGAGGAAGAAGGAGAACTTCCTTATGTTGTCGTATATGGTCCTGCCGCCCTCCACGGCGTTCACTATGGTGGCGAAGTTGTCGTCGGCGAGGACGATGTCCGAGGCCTCCCGGGTGACGTCTGTGCCGGTGATGCCCATAGAGACGCCTATGTCTGACTGCTTGAGGGCGGGGGCGTCGTTGACCCCGTCGCCGCTCATGGCCACGATGTTGCCCTGGGCCCGCAGGGCCCTGACGATCTTGATCTTGTGCTCGGGTGAGACCCTGGCGTAGACGTTGACTTTGTTAACGATCCTCGTGTACTCGGCCTCGTCCATGGCGTCCAGCTCCGTGCCCGTCAGCACGATGCCCTCCTTGAGGATATTCAGCTCCTTGGCGACGGCCTCCGCCGTTATCCTGTGGTCGCCGGTTATCATGACGGTCTTGATGCCGGCCTCGTCACACTTCCTGACGGCGTCCCTGGCCTCGGCCCTGGGCGGGTCGATCATGCCCATGAGCCCGATGAAGACGAGGTCCCTCTCGATCTCGTCCTCGGTGAGGGCGTCCACGCCCCCCACCGGGAGCCTCCTGTGGGCGACGCCCAGGACGCGGAGGGCCTTGTTGGCCATCCTCTCGTTGGCCTCGAGGATGGCCCGCCTCTTCGCGTCGTCGAGCTCCACGTCCGCGCCGTCCACCGTCATCATGGCGCTGCGCTCGAGGATGAGCTCGGGGGCGCCCTTGACGTTGCACGTGAGCGCCTCCCCGCCCGTCCTGTGGACTGTGGTCATGCGCTTCCTCTCTGAGGAGAATGTGACCTCGTGGACGCGGGGGTGCTTTCGGTCCAGCTCCTCCTTGACGAGGCCGTGTTTGGCGGCCGCGACTATGAGTGCCCCCTCGGTGGTGTCGCCCATGATGGTGCTTCCGTCGTACACGGCGTTGGAGCATAGAGTCGCAGCCCTGAGGATAAGGTCCAGACTGGGCTCGTCCCCGGGCTTCAGGGGCCTGCCCTCATGGAGGAACTCGCCCTTGGACTCGTAGCCGACGCCCGTCACGTCGATGGTCTTGCCGTCCACGTAGACCTCCCGGACGGTCATCTCCCCCTTGGTGAGGGTGCCCGTCTTGTCGCTGCATATGACGGTGACGGCGCCGAGGGTCTCGGCGGAGGAGAGCCTCCTCAGGATGGCGTTCCTCTTGGCCAGCTCCCGGGCGCCCAGGGCCAGGGAGACGGTGACCACGGCGGGCAGGCCCTCGGGGACCGCCGAGACGGCCAGGGCCACTGAGACCATGAGGGCGTCCAGCGCCATCTCGATGTGGAGTCCGCTCCTGAATATCTCTATGACGAAGATGAGTATGACGATGCCTATGATGATCTGGCCCAGCTTCTTGGCGAAGCTCTCCAGCTTCAGCTGGAGGGGTGTCTGCTCCTCCTCGACGCTCTGCACAAGCTCGGCAATCTTGCCGAACTCGGTGCCCATGCCCGTGCTGGTTACGATGGCCTTGGCGCGGCCGTAGGTGACGTGGGTCCCCATGAAGACTGTGTTCTTCCTGTCCGCGACGGGGGTGGCCTCGGGGAGGGGCCCAAGCTTCTTGCTGACTGGGGTGGACTCACCTGTGAAGGGGGCCTCCTCCGTCATCAATTCCATGGATTCAATGAGCAACGCGTCTGCTGCGACATGATCGCCGGCCTCGATGACCAGTACGTCCCCGGGGACCAACTCCCTTGCGGGTAGTACGGTCATCTTCCCGTCGCGGAGGACGTGGGCGCGGGGCGCCTGGAGCTTCTTCATGGCCTCTATGGCCTTCTCTGAGCGGTACTCCTGGACGAACCCGACGACGGCGTTGAGGATGACTATGGCTCCGATGGTGAGAGCGTCCGCGTACTCGTCGAAAGAGTCGGCCCCTCCTCCGCTCTTGTACCAGCCTATCGCGGCGGAGAGGACTATGGCGGCAATGAGCATGAGGACGAAGACATCCTTGAACTGGTTGATGAATATCTGCAGGGGCGTTATCCGCTTCCTCTCTACCAGCTCGTTGTACCCGTATTTCTTGATCCTGGCCTCGGCTTCGCCCGTTGAGAGGCCGTTCCCGCTGGTCTCAAGCTCCGTCAGCGTCTCTTCGATGTTCCTCGTGTGCCATTGCTTCTTCTCCAAGGGTCAGCACCGCGTTTAGCTAAACCTGATGAGGTGGGCTTCACACTTATTAGTATTTTCGGGGGGAAGCCGCCAGCGTCTTTCATATATGCTGTGAGCAGCTGTGCGCCAGTCCCTCTCCAACGGGGGCAACTCGCAAACTCCAAGGGTTGAGAACGCGGCGTTTACCCCACACATTTTTATACCCTATAGCTCGGTAAAATGTGAATCAAATCGGAGGTTTAAGTGAAATGGTTGACGCATGGTACATAGCCCCCGCAATGGCGCTGATATCGATAATAACTGGCTTTTACATCCACGGTTTCGTCAAGAAGCAGGACCCTGGCACGGCCCGGATGCAGTTCGTAGCCGGAGCCATCAAGGAGGGGGCCAGGGCCTTCCTCAACCGCATGTACAGGACCCTAGGGATGTTCGTGGCGGTCATGGCCGTTGTGCTGCTGCTGTTCCTGCCCCACCCCATCTGGGCCACCAGCAACATCATGGGCAACGTCACGCTCGCCTTCGCTTACGTCTTCGGCTCCGTGTGCAGCGCCATCGCCGGCTGGCTCGGGATGGACGTGGCCACCGACGCCAACCTGAGGTCTGCGAGCGCGGCACGGGACGGCATAACCAAGGCGTTCACCATAGCCTTCAGGGGCGGCGCCGTCATGGGCACAAGCGTCATCGGCCTGGCCCTCGCGGGTGTCAGCATCCTGTACTTCCTCACCGGCGACCCGAACGTCATCCTAGGGTTCAGCTTCGGAGCCTCGGCCATGGCTCTCTTCGCTAAAGCGGGCGGAGGAATATTCACCAAGACGGCCGACATCGGGGCCGACCTGGTGGGTAAGGTGGAGATGGACCTACCCGAGGACGACCCTAGGAACCCCGCCGTCATCGCGGACAACGTGGGCGACAACGTGGGCGACGTTGCCGGCATGGGAGCCGATCTGTACGACAGCTACGTGGCCAGCCTCATGGCGGTCATGGTCCTGGGCCAGGTTCTTGGGGGATATCTACTCGACATGCCTCTGGTCTTCGCCGGCCTGGGTGCCCTCAGCAGCCTCATAGGCATCTTCGCGGTCCGCGTCGGCGAGGGCGGCGACCCCGGCTCCGTGCTCAACAGAGGGACCTACATCACTGTGGTCCTCTTCATGGCACTGAGCTACGCCGCGTGCACCGTCCTGGGCTACGATGTCAGGTTCTGGGGCGCGGCCACCGTCGGACTAATCGCAGGCGTCGTCATCGGCGTGACCAGCGACTACTTCACCAGCATCAACAGGCCCCCCACCAGGATCACGGCCGAGAGCAGCGTCACAGGCCCCGCCATCACCATTATCACGGGCTTCAGCTATGGCCTCCTCAGCGTCTTCCCGCCGCTCGTGGGCATCGGACTGGCCGCCTGGATTGCCTACTCGGTGACCGAGACCATCGGCCCCGGGTACGGGGTCTACGGGATCGGAGTCGCGGCCTTCGGCATGCTCAGCATAGTCGGCATCGTTGTTGCCAGCGACAGCTTCGGGCCCATCGGGGACAACGCCAAGGGCATCGCCGAGCAGGGGGGCCTCGACGAGAAGACCATAGAGATACTGGACTCGCTGGACGCCGCCGGAAACACCAGCAAGGCCATCACCAAGGGCTTCGCCATCGGGGCCGCGGGCCTCACGGTCATCAGCATCCTGGCCGCCTTCAAGGAGGTGGCCGAGGCCGAGCTGGGCGCCGCAGTCGCCTTCGACCTCATGAACCCCCTGGTGATGCTGGGCGCCCTCATAGGCATAGCCATTCCCGCGGTGTTCAGCAGCCAGCTCATGCTGGGCGTGGGCAGGAACGCCTTCAGGATGATCGAGGAGGTGCGCCGCCAGTTCCGGGAGATACCGGGCCTTAGGGAGGGCAAGGAGGGCGTCGTCCCCGACTACGCCAAGTGCGTGGACATCGCCACGGTGGGCGCCCTCAAGGAGTTACTGCCCGCAAGCGTCAGCGCCATAGCCGTGACCCTCGGCGTGGGCTTCATCTTCGGCGTTGAGGCCCTGGGCGGGTACCTGGCCGGGTGCATCTTCAGCGGCCTCGTGTTCGCGCTGCTCATGAGCAACGCGGGGGGCCTCTGGGACAACGCCAAGAAGTACATCGAGGAGGGCCACCTGGGAGGCAAGGGCAGCGACGCCCACCACGCCGCAGTCATTGGCGACACCGTGGGCGACCCCTTCAAGGACACGGCGGGGCCCAGCCTGAACACGCTCATCACCGTAATCGGGCTGGTGGCCCACATGTTCCTGCCCCTGTTCCTCCTGTTCAGCATCTTCTAGGCGGAACCCACCCCTATATCTTTATTAGTTTGAACCAGTCTACTTTGATAGCCCAACGGGGAAAACAAGCATGTACAGGCACCTCAAGGAAGCTTGGAAGCGGCCCAAGGACAGCTTCGTCCAGGATATCATGCGCGAGAGGGCCATCACGTGGCGCAAGCAGCCCTCCGTCGTCAGACTCGACACGCCTACCCGCCTCGACAGGGCACATAGCCTGGGCTACAAGGCCAAGAAGGGCTTCGTTGTGGTGCGCGCCAGGATCATGAGGGGCGGCCGCAGGAAGCTGAGGCCCGTGCTGGGCCACAGGCAGAAGCGCATGGGCGTCACCAAGTACACCCCGGGGAAGAGCAGGCAGCTCATGGCTGAGGAGAGGGTGGCCAGGAAGTACCCCAACATGGAGGTGCTCAACAGCTACTGGGTGTGGCAGG
>MEZG01000033.1 GCA_001775965.1 Candidatus Bathyarchaeota archaeon RBG_13_60_20
CAGAACCCGAGCCTGTTGTCCTTCATGAACGTGATCCTGCTCAACCACATGGGGCTCTTGTACGCGTACTTGTGGGGCACGATGAGCCTCATAGGGCCGCCCAGGGGTTGTGGCAGCGGTTCGCCGTTGAGCCTGTGAGCTAGGATCACGTCGTCCCCCATAAGCTCGGCCAGGGGCAGATCCGTGGTGTAGGTGTCCATGCACTCGAAGAACACGTGCCGGGCGTCCCCCGTGGGCTTGACGCGGTCGGCCAGGTCCCTGAACCTGACGCCCTCCCACCTCTGGTCCTGGACGCTCCAGGTCTCCACACAATGGAAGTCGCTCACCGACTCCGCCTGGGGCAACGCCACGAATTCGCCCCACGTGAGCAGCGTCGGACTCTCGACGAGCCCGTCCAACTTCAGCCTCCAATCGCCCAGGCTCACCTCGGGCAGCTTGGCCACGACCCCCGGGTGCTCCACGCCCCACTTCAGTATGCCGGGTATCCACCGCTGCTTAGGGGGCAGGCGTTCATGGTGCCTCTCCTCTTTCTTCTTCCTCCAGAACAAGGGCCTCATGGAACGGCTGGGAGCTGCCCGTATTAAACGCTTCCAAGGCTTTTATCCCGCTAACGTGCAGTCAGAGCCATGGAGCCCAAGGAGAGAGCCCTGGAGATCCTACGGAGGCTGGAGGTGGAGTACCCGGACGTGAGGGGCACGGCCCTCCACTACGAGACGACCCTAGACCTGCTCGTAGCCACCATACTGTCGGCACAGGCCACGGACGAGCAGATCAACAAGATCACCAAGCGCCTCTTCAAGAAGTATAGGTCAGCCCCGGACTACGCCTATGCGCCCAGGGAGGAGCTTGAACGGGACATCAAGAGCAGCGGCTTCTACCACAGGAAGGCCGAGGCCATACAGGAGGCTGCCAAGGCCATAGCCGAGGAGCACGGCGGGAGGGTCCCGGGCACCATGGAGGAGCTGACGCGGCTCCACGGCGTCGCCCGCAAGACGGCCAACATAGTGCTACAGGGCGCCTACGGGGTGACCGTGGGCATCGCCGTGGACACCCACGTGGATAGGCTCAGCCACCGACTGGGCCTCACGGAGGAGAAGAACAGGGACAAGATAGAGCAGGACCTCATGGAGCTATTCCCGAAGGACAAGTGGTATGCCCTAAACTACCTCATAATAGAGCACGGCAGGAGAGTGTGTGACGCTAGGAAGCCTCTGTGCGACAGGTGCGTCCTGAACGATATCTGCCTCTCGGCCTTCACCTTCCCCCACAACAAGAAAAGGTAGGGGAGGCTACTGTTTATCGGCGTAAATCTTCTTGTAGGCCTTGGCCTTGCTCAGGGTTCGCTCGTGCTCCTTCCGCATATACTCGTGCTCGGCCTCCTTGCACTCCCTCACGGGCTTCGCGGGGACGCCCAGCACAAGCTGGTTGGGCGGGATCTCCGTCCTGGGGGACACCAGGGCCCCCGAGCCCACTATGCACATAGAGCCGATCCTGGCGTTGTCCAGCACGATGGCCCCGATCCCTATGATGCTGCCGTCCTCCACCTTGGCTCCGTGCACCGTGGCGCCGTGGCTTATGATGACGTCTGAGCCAACCTCCACCGGGTTCCCGGTGGGCGCCTCTACGAGGCACCCCTCAAGCACCGTGGTCCTGGCTCCGACCCTGACCGTGTCGTCGTCTCCCCTGATGACGGCGTTGGTCCACACGTTCACGTCCTCGTCCAGGGTCACGTCCCCGATGACCCAGCTACCAGGCGCCAGGAACACGGAGGGGTGTATCTTCGGCTTCTTACCCTCAAACTCTATGACGGACAATGGTTCCACCTTTCAGTCAAGCTGAGAGGGAACTATCTGAAAAAAGTATCCCCGCTAAACGCTCAACTCTAGCATACGCTCTATCGCCTGGCGAGCCCTCGACGCTACATCTTCCTGCACCGTGACCACGGGCTCCTCGTTGACGAGCGCCGCGTAGAGTCCCTCCAGGGTTATCCTCTTCATGGCCCCGCACTCCGCGAACCTCTTGGCCGGCAGGAACGTCTTCCCCGGGTTCTCGCGGTCCAGCCTGTCGATGAGGCCCAACTCCGTGCCCACTATGAACACCTCGGCGCCTGACTCGCGGGCGCGCCTCACCATCCCTCCGGTGCTCAGCACATAGTCGGCGCGATCCTGGAACGCGGGCTCGCACTCTGGGTGGGCCCACACCTCGGAGCCGGGGTAACGCTTCTTCAGCTCCATGGCCTCGTCCCCGTCGCCGATGAACCTGTGGACATTGCAGTGGCCGTCCTCAGGTACGGGGATGATCTCCACGCCTGGGACGCGTTTGCCGACGAAGTACGCGAGGTTCCTGTCGGGGCCAAAGATGACCGTGTCGGTGTCAAGTCTGCGCACGATCCTATCCGCGTTGGCGGATGTGCATGTGACCGTGGCCTCCGCCTTGGCCTCAGCCAGGGTGTTCACGTAAAGGACCACCGGGGCGCCCGGGTGCCTCTTCTTGGCTTCGATGAGCCTGCTCATGGGGAGCATGGCGGCCATGGGGCAGCACGCCTTCTGGCTGGGGATGACCACCTTCTTGCCCGGGTTTAGAATGGCAGCGGTCTCCGCCATGAAGTCCACCCCGCAGAACACGATCATGTCGGCGTCCTCCGCCCTCTGGGCCTCGATGCATAGCTCCAGGCTGTCCCCCAGGTGGTCTGCGATCACCTGTATCTCGGGCACCTGGTAGTTGTGAGCCAAGAGGATGGCGTTCTTCTCCTCCTTCAGCCTGAGGACGCGCCTCTGAAGCTCGTTGAGCGCCATCACATCATCTCTATCTCCAGCTTGACGTCCAGGCTCCTGACGCTGTGGGTCAGGGATCCCAGGCTGATGACATCCACGCCCGAGGCCGCGTACTCTGCGATGTTGTCCAGGGTGACGCCGCCCGACGCCTCGAACACTCGGCCCTCCCTCAGCCCCCGCTCGTCGAGGCTTCCCAGGGTCTCCTTGATCGCCTTGGGCGGCATGTTGTCGAACATGATGATCTCGGCGCCGGCCCGCGCCGCCTCCTCGGCCTCGGCCAGGGTCCTAACCTCCACCTCGATCTTCTTGGTGAAGCTAACCAGCCTCCGGGCCCTCTGCACAGCCTCCGTGATGGAGGGAACTAGCTCAAGGTGGTTGTCCTTTATGAGTACGCAGTCGTCGAGCCTGAACCTGTGGGGGTCGCCGCCGCCGTGCTCCACGGCTTTCTTATCTAGGTCTCTGAGCCCGGGGGCGGTCTTGCGTGTCGCGGCCACCCTGACCAACGGGTTAACTGATGCGGCTCGCCTCACTGCTTCGGCCGTCTGGGACGCTATACCGGCCATCCTGCACACGATGTTGAGGGCCGTTCTCTCCCCCGTGAGAAGCGCACGTGCCGGACCCCTCACTTCCAGCAGGGTCTGCTCGGCTTCCACCCTCGAGCCGTCGGGAACGAGCTGCCTGGCCACGCACCCCAGGACCGTGAAGACCAGCGCCGCCTCCTCCAGGCCTGACGCCACGCCCGGCTCCCTGTAGTAGAGGTGGGCAGCGGCCCTCTGGTCCATGGGTACGAGGGCCGCGGAGGTGATGTCTCCGTACCCGACGTCCTCCCTCAGGAACTCCTTGATCTTTTCGTCAGCCAGATGCATCGATCCATCCATTTCCAAGTTGCCCCTCACATGCTCCCTGATGTTTCCAGAGAAACAACCAGAACACGCTTTTAACTGTATCCCGCATGGGACAGGTTTTATCCGTGGACCGACACGGTTCCAGTGGATGGGTATGGACTACAGAAGGTACCTTGTAGAGGTGGGGACCGGCGTGGACCTCCACGGCCTGGACGAGACCAAGGCGGCCCAGAGGGCCGTGAAGGACGCCATCAGTCATAGCAGCATGGTGGGCTTGGGGAGCCTCTTCAAGTATGAGAAGTTCAGCGAGATGGAGGAGGCGCTGATGGTGGATGTCACCGTCGCGGCCCCCAACCCCGAGAAGGTGGACGAGGAGGCCGTCCTGAGCATACTCCCCGAGGGCAAGAGGAGGATCACCGTGGTGAAGGGCGGGCTCCAGTTCCCGGGTGAGAAGACGGCCCCGGAGGCGAGGACCCACGGCATCGTCATGGTTAACGCATGCATAGTGGTCCTCATCGACGTTGACAGAATTCAAAGAAAATAGTGCCACTTCCCCTGGATTTGTCATAATGGTTTAAGGTAACGCTAGCGATACATGCACCCATGAGTCAGCTAGTGAGCCGCGTCTGGAAGCCTGTGCAGAGGAAGGGGGCGGACAGGTACCTGAGGCTCAGTATCCTGAGCTTCGCCGCCAGCGTCAGCCTGACCAGGCTTACTCTAGTGCTGACGGGGTATCCGCAGCTGGGAAACGAGTCCCTCCACATAGCCCACGTTCTCTACGGGGGCATCCTGCTCTACGCCTCGAGCGTGCTTCCCCTCCTCTACGCCAACAGGTGGGCCTATACCTGGAGCGCCATATTCTCCGGCGTGGGCGTGGGCCTCTTCATAGACGAGGTGGGCAAGTTCATCACCCAGGCCAACGACTACTTCTTCCCGGCGGCTGCACCCATCATCTATGCCTGCTTCCTACTCACGGTCCTAGTCTACATGAGGGTCAGCAGGGGCTCTGAGCTGGACGCCAGGGCCGAGCTCTACGCCGTGCTCGAGACCCTGAGCGAGGTGGTTGACCACGACCTGGAGCTGGAGGAGCACCAGGAGCTCTGCAGCCGGCTAGCCCGGATAAGGGAGAAGGCTAGCAGCCCCAACCTGGCCAGGCTGGCGGAGGAGCTCACCCACTTCGTTGAGACCGGTACCCTGGAGCTGGCCGCCGAGAGGCCCAACCTGTTCGACAGGGTCATAGGGTGGGTAAGAGTCGTTGAGGGCCGCTACATCACCGCTAGGATGGTGAAGGCGTTCCTCGTCATCAGCCTGTTCCTACTCGGGCTCCCCAGCATGAGCAGGTTTCTGGCCTTCATGGAAGCCTCCTCGACCCCGTCAGGAATGGATGCCTTCATGTCGACGCTGGCCCAGGAGCTCCCGTCCTCCTTCAGGTTCAGCGGCAGGTGGGCCGTAGGCTACATTGTGGCGGACAGCGTCATGGGGGCCTCGCTGGTGGCGGCCTCGGCCCTGATGCTGTTGAGGAGGGAGAGGTGGGGGGTCGAGCTTGGGTCGGTGGGGCTTCTCGCATACCTCCTGGGACTGAACCTGATACTGTTCTACTTGGAGCAGTTCTCCACTATAGTGACGGCTGGGGCCCAGTACCTTGCGTTACAGACCCTGTACTACTATCATAGAAAGATATAGGTGAAGAACTGGGCGAGCCTATTCCAGCTTCTGCCCGCAGTGGTTGCAGAACTTTCCCGAGCCAGTCACGGGTTCCCCGCAGCTGGGGCAGACTCTCTGGCCCTCGGCGGGCGGCTGGGTAGCTGGTGGCTGGGCGGCGGCCTGGGCGGCCCGGCGCTCATCGATGGTCTCCTTGGCGGCATCGATCCCCTTACCGGCGATCTCTGCGCCCTTGCTCAGGCCCTTCTTGGCGAAGCTGAAGGCCGCGCCTAACCCGCGCCTGGCCTTCTCGACCCCCCTGTCAACGTCCTCTTGATCGATCTCCAAGTCGATGAGCTTCTTCGGCGGAGGAGGTGGAGGCACCTCGCTCTTGTGCCCTGGCGGCGGAGGGGCCACTGATCCCTGAGCCTTGAAGGCCAGCTCGTTCCTGGCCCCGCAGTTCGGACAGAACTTCTGGTTCTCGTCTATCTGCTGTCCGCAGTTATCACAGAATGGCATATCTTCTCACAGAGAAACCGGAGCGGTGTGCTTAATAATTGTATCCCTTAAGCCACGAGCCTGATGAGGTAGTCGACGAGCAGTTTGTGTATCTGTATTCCCGTGGTGTCCATGAGGGCCTTGTAGCCTGGGAAGCAGTTGGCTTCCAGGACCATGGGTTCGCCATCGCTCCGAGGAAGGATGTCGAGGCCGGAGATGAGGAGCCCCACGGCGTCGGCGACCTTGACCGCCAACTCATCGTACACGGGGTCGTCGAATGGCGAGGCTGCGCCACCCGCGGCCACGTTGTACCTGAAGTCGTCGGGGTTGGACCTCTTCTCGCGGCCCACCACCTCCCCGCCGACGACGAGGCACCGGACATCGTACCCCGGGTTAGGCACGTACTCCTGGAGGTAGAAGACCCCCTCACCGTAGCTGCGGATGTACCAGACCAGGAACTGCATCAGGTCCTCCCGGCTCCTTATGCGGCTCAGCTTCATGACGCCTATGCCCCTGGCCATGCAGATGGGCTTGAGGACGACCTCGCGGTCCTCGTCCAGCAGCCGGGCCGCGAACTCGTACGCGTGCTCGATGTTCTCCGTGATAACAGTCTCGGGGTGGGGCAGCCCAAGCCTCCCAAGCTGCAACGAGAGGTGCTCCTTACTGTAGTTCAGCATGCTGTCCACAGGGTTCACCACCACGGCGTCCTCCTCCATGCGCCTCAGGATCAGGAGCCTGTGAAGCATCTCGAAGGTGCTGCCCCTGTGAAGCATGTTGCTGGGCACGTAGACCAGGTCGTAGTCAGGCCTGAACCGGGGGAGGGCTATGTCCCATGGCGCCTTGTAGTCAACGTCTACGCCCCGGTCCTGGAACTCCTTCCTCACCAGACCGGTCTCCCCGGTGGTGGGGTTGTCCGTGAATATCAGGACGCGCATGCTCAACAATAGGTCGAGACCACTCGTGTGCTTAAACCCTTTCACAGTGCTAACCGGGGTCCTGAGTGGGGAACGTTTATTAGTGGGGGGAGGGCAGAACCCTCACAGTAGAGGTCTACTAGGTAGAGGTCAACCTATGTCTATGAGCCTGGGAGGTAGAACGCCCTTCAACATGGATGTGAGCCCCCTCCAGGTGCTCCTCCTCATCCAGCTGGACGGCGGACCCAGGTACGGCTACGAGGTGCTTAAGAGCCTCAAGGAGGAGTTCGAGGGTATCTGGG
Organism: Candidatus Bathyarchaeota archaeon RBG_13_60_20; assembly: GCA_001775965.1. Lineage (GTDB taxonomy): Archaea > Thermoproteota > Bathyarchaeia > TCS64 > TCS64 > RBG-16-57-9. The sequence goes on from MEZG01000033.1 coordinate 6,975, forward strand.
AGCCCAAGACGGGGACAGTGTACCCGGCGTTAAAGAGCCTGGAGCGTAAGGGCTACGTGGAGACCCTCGAGAAGGAGGGCACGGACTTCTACATGATAACCCCTGAGGGGAGGGCCCTGTTCAGGCTTATGGAGAGTCACCTCTCGGAATCCCTCGACTTCACGGTGAAGTACCTCTCAGTGGTCTTCAAGTGGATGTCCACCGACATGCAGCAGGGGGCCATCAGGCTCATGGGGAAGCTCGCCGATAAGGACGAGGCCCTGACCGAGAGGATGCTCACCGAGTTCTACCGCAACCTTGATACCGAGGTTAAGGTTAGCTTCCTTAAAAACATCAAGAACGTGACCATGCACCGCCTCAAACTCATTGATAGCCTGCTACAGGAGCACGACAATGCATGAAGCACATAATAGAGACCCTCGACCTGACGAAGACCTACATGCAGGGCGGGCGCCCCCTGGAGGTGCTGAGGGGGATAAACATGTCCGTGGAGGAGGGGGAGTTCATGGCCATCATGGGGCCCAGCGGCAGCGGCAAGAGCACCCTCCTCAACATGATAGGGGCCCTGGACAGGCCCACGTCGGGCAAGGTCTTCATAAACGAGGTGGACCTCAGCAAGCTCAGCGACAACCAGGCGGCCGAGCTCCGGAACAGGGAGATAGGGTTCATCTTCCAGTTCTTCAACCTTATTCCGCGGATGGACGCCCGAGGAAACGTGGAGCTCCCCATGGCCATAGCCGGGGTCCCCCGGGGCCAGAGGCACCGCAGGGCCATTGAGCTCCTGGACCTGGTCGGCCTGGCCGACAGGGCTGACCACAAGCCGAGCCAGCTCAGCGGCGGCGAGCAGCAGCGCGTCGCCATAGCCAGGGCGCTGGCCAACGAGCCCAACCTCGTCCTCGCGGACGAGCTCACGGGGAACCTGGACTCCAAGACAGGTGAAGAGATCATGCACTTGCTCAGAATGCTCAACAAGGAGGAGGGTAAGACCTTCGTCCTCATCACACACGACCCAACCGTGGGCCAGAACACCGACCGCCTCATACAGCTCAGGGACGGCGTAATAGTGGGAGAGAAGAGGATCAAGGAGTTGTTTTAATGATGAAGAAACACATAAGCATCATAGTTTTGTTAGCCACAGTGCTGGCCATGTACCCGACGCCCAGCGCCCAGGCCAACGTCCTGCAGGTGTCTGTGGACAACATTTACCTCACGGCCGGGGAGGCCAACAGCATCAAGGTCACCCTGAGGAATGTCGGTGACCTCGACATATACACCGTGGAGGCGTTCCTCATCTCGCAGACCCCTGGCATCTCAGTCATTAAGGAGGCCCAGAAGGTCTACGACGAGATCCTACAGGGGAAAACCAAACAGTACTACCCTGTCCTGTTCGTGGATCAGAACGTTCCCCTCGGAACCTACACTCTTTCGCTGAACGTCAAGTACATCAGGTACGGCACCGTGTTTGACAGCACTGTAACCGTCCCCATCGGGATCGTGATAAGCAACGAGTCCAGGCCCAAGTTCCTGTACGTCTCGGGGCAGGAGACCGTGAACGCGAAGACGGGGACGAGCAGCGAGCTGGAATACGTCTTCAGGAACGACTGGGACAGTGAGATCAGGAACCTCAGGCTTACCATCAGCTCGACAACGAACTACCTTATACTGACGGACGGCTCGGTGTCCTCCTTCGACTCCATGGTTCCAGGCGAGGAGATCAGGATAACACCCACGGTGTCGGCCCTCCAGAGCGCCCCCCTGGGCGTCTACACCTTGACGGCCAAGGCCACCTACACTGACGGCGCGGGCAACTCGTTCTACCAGAACTACGTGCTGCCGGTGAACCTGAACGCCAAGGCCCTGGTCGAGAACACCATCATCACCATCAGCGATATGGCGGTCGCCCAGGCCGTGAAGCCGGGGGACTCCTTCGAGGTCACGGCCGAGATCCAGTGCGAGGGAGCCGAGGCCTTCGACCTCATATCATCGATAAGCCTAACGGGCATAACAAGGATCTCGCCCCTCTCGCCGACGAGGGTCAGCGTCGGTGACCTTTCGAAGGGGAGCGCCAGGACCGTGACTTGGAGGCTCATAGCATCGGGCGACGTCCCCGCGGGGCAGTACCCGGTAAGCATTGTTGTGACGTACCTGGACGATAAGGGGTCGCCCGGCTCGCTCGCGGAGGTCATGACCATCACGGTGGAGGAGATCATAGACTTCGAGCTCCTCGATGCCCCCACGATCGATGCGACGAGGGGTGAGACCAAGGAGCTGGAGGCGGACCTCCTCCTCATAGGCACCGACAGCGTCCAGTTCGTGAGCATCGAGCTCGTCGAGGACTCCGTCTTCAAGCGCGTGGCCGGCAGCACGGAGTACATCGGGGCGGTGGACCCCGACAGCCCCATCCCCTTCGACATCACTTTCAGGGTGGCGGAAAACGCGCCCGAGGGCACCCACACCATGAGCATCAGGGTCAACTACAGGGACCACCTGAACAGGGAGCACAGCGAGGACATGGGGCTCGGCGTCAACGTGTCGGGCAGCCAGACCAGCAACAATGAGACCCCCGAGGCGCCCTCGCTGTGGGTGTGGCTGAGGCGCCTCCTGGGACTCGGCCCCTAAGTGATCCCCCGTGAGGCCCCTCGACATCTTCCTGATGTCCACCCAGGGCGTGAGGGAGCGCAAGTTCCGGTTCGCCCTCAACATCGTCGGCATACTCATAGGGTGCGCGGCTGTGACCGGCCTCGTAAGCGTTACCCAGGGGCTCACAGATAGCGTCACCCAGCAGCTGGACGTGTTCGGCCCCACCAACATCATAGTGGTGCCGGGGAGCGTCATGAGCGCAGGCCTGTCGACCGAGACCATCGGGTGGAGGGAGCTGGACATCATAAAGAGGACGCCCAAGGTGGACGCGGCCACAGGCATAGTCGCCAACAAGTTCTGCACCTTCACGGTGAAGGGCCGCACCTTCTACACCGACGTCTACGGGGTCACCGAGGAGTACGCGGAGATCAACAAGAACACGGTTATAGCGGAGGGCAGGAACTTCGTGCGCTCCGACTCGGCGGTGGTGGCCGTCGGCGCCAACTTGGCGAAGCCGAGGGACCTGGACGAGCCCATCATCAGCCTCGGCGACAGGATCAAGATCAAGGCCCAGGTGAACGGAGTCGAGAAAGAGATGACCCTCCGGGTAACGGCCATCCTTCAGGCCCAGGGGAGCAGCTTCGGCTTCAACCTGGACGACAGCATCTCCATGCCCCTCTCCACGGCCCAGCAGTTATACGAGGTGGGGGGCGAGTTCAGCTTCGTGATAGCCAGGGCGGCCACCATAGAAGACGTCCAGGCGGCGGTGAGCAGCATAAGGGGGAGGCTGGGGGACAGCGTGACCGTGGTTAGCTACGCCAGGGCCCAGGCTCAGGTAGGCTCCATACTGGGCACCGTCCAATCGGTCCTGGGGGGCATCGCCGGCATCTCACTGCTGGTCGCCGGCGTCAGCATCGTGAACACGATGACGGTGTCCGTCCTGGAGCGGACCAAGGAGATAGGGACCATGAAGGCGGTGGGGGCCAAGAGCGGGGACGTGCTCCTCATGTTCCTGAGTGAGGCCATGGTTACCGGCGTCCTGGGGGGCGCCGCGGGGGCAGCGTTCGGCTTCCTCCTAGGCGGCGCCATCGGGGGCTACATTGATTTACCTGTCAGGGCATCTCCTAGTCTGGGTGTGTTCGTAGTGAGCTTCGCGGTGGCGACGGCTGTGTTATCCGGGCTCTACCCCGCGTGGAGGGCCAGCAGCCTGAGCCCGGTGGAGGCTTTGAGGCATGAGTGAAGACAGGAAGGGCTACTTTGAGCTGCTGCTCGGGGTTCTGAGGAGGCCCGGGGAGTACTTCGGATACGTGGGGGAGGGCGACCTTCTCAGGGGCTTCCTGGTTGTGCTGCTTATGGTGGCGCTCGCGGCCGCCTCCACCTCCATGTATATGTCGAAGATACCGCTAGAGGTGCTCGTCCCCCAGCTGGGGGAGCTGGGCGTGGATGTCGGCGAGCTCGGGGCGAGCATGGGCCTGTTCTCGGCCGTCGGCTCCTCGGTGACCATCCTCGCGGGGTGGGCCCTCTCGACTGCCATCATGCATGGGCTGTCCAACCTAGCGGGGGGCAGGGGAAGTATGAAGAGGTTCTTCGCGATGCACGGCTTCGCGGCCGCCCCCCACGCATTTAACTACGCGCTTAGGACCGTGGACGCCTACGTGTCGAGCAGCCAGGCCCTCGTCGACTACTATAGGGCGAGTCAAGAGGTAAGCGTCAAACTGCTTAGAGCCGTTCTGGGCACCAACATGTTTACCGTTTTCGGAGTGGCCGGCTTAATCTACGTGACCTACGCGTTGTCGGAGAACTACCAGCTCGACAGAAGGAGGGCCTCCCTCATCGCGTTGGTGCCCGTGCTCATGTACGTGTTCCTCAGCTACCTCTCCCCCGCCTGACCGTAAACGTTTCAACCCCGGGGACGCATGTACCCTCGGTTGGTATGGGTAACCGGTACATCGAACTGGATAAGAGGGTCCTAGGCGAGGCATACGGGAGCGGCGAGGCCCTGGAGATCGTGACCACCCTCTGCGACGACTTTGACAGCAGGTGGCCCGGCTCAGGCATGGACCGGGCGGCGTGCGAGTACATGGCGGGGTGGCTGAAGGGTAGCGGCCTTGAGAACGTCCACCTCGAGAAGTTCACTCTGCCGGGGTGGATCAGGGGCAGCAGCAGCCTGAGGCTCCTGGAGCCCAAGGAGGGTCCGGTTGAATGCATAGCTCTGCCTATGAGCTGCGAGGGCTCCGTGGAGGCTGAGCTCGTCTACCTGGGCACGGGGCCCGTGGACGCGTACGAGGAGAGGAGGGACGAGATCGAGGGCAAGATCGTCATGGTGAACAGCGGCAACCCCCCCGGCATGCCCCGGACCCTCCACAGGAGCGAGAAGTACCAGAGGAGCGTCCTCGCGGGGGCCGCCGGCTGGATATTTATGAACCACTACCCGGCGTATGGTCCCCCCACGGGCGGAATCAGCCCCATAGTCCCCGCCGTCGGCGTAAGCTACGAGGATGGCATGCGCCTTGCCAGGCTCCTGGAGAGGAAGGGCAGGGTGAGGCTCCGCCTGGAGACCGCGTGCAGGAACCTGGACGTGGACACCTGGAACGTGGTGGCGGACCTGAGGGGCACGGGTGGCTCGGATGAGCGGGTGATCTACGGTGCCCACTACGAGGGCCACGACATCTCAGTGGGCGCCTTGGACGACGCGACCGGGGCCGCATGCGTCATGGAGATCGCCAGGATCATGGCCGGGGAGCGGCGCCACCTGAAGAGGAACATGAGGTTCATCCTCTTCGGGGCCGAGGAGATCGGGCTCCTCGGCAGCAGGGCCTACGTCAGGGCTCACCCCGATGAGATGAGCGGGATCAGGTTCATGATGAACTTCGACGCAGCGGGGAGGGACGGGAGGCAGGGCTTCTGCCTGCACGGATGGCCGGCCCTGGAGCCCATGTTCAAGGGGATAGTCCGGGACTTGGGCGTGGACCTACCCGTCTGGAGCCAGGTGGGGCCCTACAGCGACCATTGGCCCTTCCTGCTGCAGGGGGTCCCCACGGCCACCATGGGTGACCCCGAGGAGGCGCGGAGACGCGGGGGCCGCGGCTTCGGCCACACCAAGTACGATACCGTGGATAAGTGCAACCCTAGGGTCATGAGGGAGTGCATAGGAAACGCGGCCGTGGCGGCCCTGAGGCTCGTGAACGAGGACGAGTGGCCCGCCAGGCGCCGCAGCCAGGCGGAGATCGACGGGCTGGTCCAGACCCAGGGGTACGAGGAGACCGTGCAGCTGGGCAACAGGCTCAGGGGCTACCTTGAGGCCAGGAGGGGCTCGCTACGCCCCGAGACCCTGGTCTACCTTGACCGCCTCTCAGGGAACTGGGAGGAGGTCATCTAACCCCGGCTTTTTCCCCGCTACCAGTGCCTGTTTAAGGCTTATATCCGCGTCCGCCACGTATATGCCGGTGTAACTTTTGGCGAACCCATACCTTGACGTGGACAAGAAGATAATGGCCGAGATATACACGGGCTCAGAGCCCATGAAGAACCTAGAAGTGCTCTGCGACGTGTACGGGAGCAGGTTCCCAGGCTCCCCAGGGGACAAGCCCAGCGTGGAGTACATGGTGGAGAAGCTGGAGGAGTACGGCTGCGAGAACGCCCACTACGAGGAGTACACAATAGCCGGGTGGACGAGGGGCCCAGCAACCCTGGAGCTAGTGAAGCCCGCGAAGAAGAGCTTCGAAGTCATCAGCCTGCCCCACAGCATCGGCGGAGAGGTGGAGGGCAAGCTCGTGTTCCTGGGCGACGGCGCCATCCCCGACTACGAGAAGCGGAAGGATGAGATCGAGGGCAACATAGTGATGGTCTCGTCCGCGAACCCTAGGGGTATGCAGAGGTCGCTGCACAGGAGCGAGAAGTTCATGCGCAGCGTCCTGGCGGGGGCCAAGGGCTGGATATTCATGAACCAGTACCCGGCGTACGGGCCCCAGACGGGCGGCATCAACCCCGTCATCCCCTCCATAAGCGTCAGCTACGAGGACGGCATGTACCTGGCCAGGCTCTTGAAGCGGGAGAAGGACGTGATGGTCAGGATCAAGACCACCGACAGGAACCACGACACGGTCACCTACAACGTGGTGGCCGACGTGGTACCCAAGAAGCCCGTGGACGACGAGTACATCATCGTCGGAAGCCACTACGACGGCCACGACATCAGCCAGGGAGCGGTGGACCCGGCCTCCGGCGCGGTCACGGTCATGGAGATCGCCCGCGTCCTCACCAAGGTGAGGGACAAGCTCAAGCGCCGCGTCAGGTGCATGTGTTTCGGGGCCGAGGAGATCGGCCTCTACGGCAGCTACGCCTACGCTAAGGAGCATTCCGCCGAGCTGGACAAGTGCAGGTTCATGCTGAACCTGGACAGCGGCGGCAGCGCAGGCAAGAAGGGCCTGGTGTTCCACGACTTCCCCGAGCTGGAGCCCCTCGCAGAGGAGTGGGCCGACCAGATGGTGGCCGAGGTGCCCACCGACCAGAACGTGAGCCCCTACAGCGACCACTGGCCGTTCTTCCTGAAGAGCGTGCCCTGCGCCAGCGGCGGAGACCCGACCCAGGTGAGGACGGGCCGCGGCTACGGCCACTCCAAGTACGACACCCTGGACAAGGTGGAGATGCAGTACCTGCACCTGGCCGCAGCCAACTACAGCAGGTACCTGTTCAGGGTCGCCTGCGAGGACAAGTGGAGCCCCAAGAGGAAGACCCAGGAGGAGATACAGAAGTTCATCAAGGACAAGGGCTACGACCAGACAGTGAAGCTGGCCGACCAGATGAGGGAGTACATCAGGAAGAACTTCAAGAAAATCCACCCCGAGACCAAGGAGTGGCTCGGCCGGGGCGGAGCCTGGTAGCCCCCCCAACATCCGTGATAAAAACCGTTTTCTTCTAATCCCATCTGATTATTCATAAATGGAATGCTTATGAGCCGCGTGTTTCTCACCGTGGTCAAGCCCCACATCGCCTCCTTCGACTACAGCGTCCCCTTCAGCAGGGGCGACCGCGTCGAGGTGGGGCGCGAGGACCCCGAGATGCCCGGCTGGTACTGGTGCAAGGACAGGAGAGGCGTTCACTCGTGGGTACCCGAGGAGTACTTGGAGAGGCGTGGGGACGACGGCGTCATCACAGAGGCGTACGACACGCAGGAGCTCAACGTGGAGGCCGGTGAGACCCTGGGTTACGTCACCGAGGTGAGGCACTGGACCCTATGTACGGCCAGGGACGGTAGGGTTGGGTGGGTGCCCACAGCCAACCTGAGGGGCCAATAGTTTAAGACCCCGGGCACAGTGCACAGGTACCTGTGGAAGACTGCGACGCGTTGGACTTCCTGTGGCTTGAGGGGAGGTACCTGGGCTTCATCGTCGAGACCCACGCAGAGCTCAACCTCTTGGAGCACATCGGGGAGTGTGGTCGATGCAGGGCTAGGGTGCTGAAGGCCGTGGAGGGCGACGAGAAGATACTGGTTCTGGGCACCCTCTTCCAGAGAGGGTCAGCCGAGGAGGGCGTGCCCGTGTACGATGGGGACGCCGAGACCTTCATGGATGCCAGGGTGGGGTGGAGGAGAGCCAAGCTGGAGAGTCTACTCAGGGAGGCCGAGGCCGGGCTTGAGAGCCTCAGGGAGAGGCTATAATGTACGCTCCCTGAGCCTCTCCTCCAGGCCTACGACGGCCTCCTGGTACGTGGACCACATGCGGCCACCCGAGGCGCCGCCGTCCACGACCAGGGCGTGTCCGTTCACGAACGCTGAATCGTCGCTGGCCAACCACAGGGCGGCCCGTGCGACGTCCACGGGGGCGCCTGGGCCCCTGATTGGCTGGGCCCCCGTGAAGGCCTCCTCAACGACGCGCAGCTTTTCCTCGGCCTCCTCGGCGCTGAGGCCGCGGGCCAGGCCGATCATGGGGGTGGGTATGAACCCGGGGAGCACGCAGTTGACGCGCACCCCGTGCTCCCCCAGCTCCATGGCCACGGAACGGGTGAACTGGATGACGGCCGCCTTGGCGGCGCTGTAAACGTGGTTCCCGTACCCGGCCCTGATCCCGGCGACGCTCGCCGTGTTGATTATGCTGCCGCGGCCCCGCCTCTTCATGGTGGGGGCCGCGTGCTTCACCCCCAGGAAGACGCCCCTCAGGTTCACGGCCAGGGTCCTGTCGAAGGCCTCCACGGTTACCTCCTCGACGCCGCCCACAGCCCCCGCGATGCCGGCGTTGTTGAACATGACGTCAAGGCCGCCGAAGCGGGCGAGGGCGTGGTCCACGGCCGCTTTGACGTCGGCCTCCGTGCTAACGTCGCAGTGAACGTAGGACGCCCGGGGGCCAAGCTCCCGGGCCAGCGCCTCGCCCCTGTCGTCCCGTATGTCCGCGATCACGAGGCTGGCCCCCTCAGCGTGGAAGAGCCTGGCGGAGGCCTCGCCGATCCCGCTGCTGCCCCCGGTGACCACGGCCACCTTACCGTCTAGCCTACCCATAACAGTCGTGGTAAGATACGTCGAACGGGTTAAAGAAGTGTGGAGGCTACTCGGGGTGTAGCTCCACCACAAGCCAGGCCTCCACGCATATCCAGCCCGGGTGGTGGACCGGCAGCGCAGCCCTGGCGGGCCTGCCGGCGTAGTCGCCCCATATCTCTATGAGTAGGTCAGTGAACCCGTTGAGCACCTTGGGCTGGTCCATGAAGCCCTCGGCGCTGTTGACGAATCCCACCACCTGGAGCACCTGCTTGACCTTGTCCAGGGAGCCCAGTTGGGCCTTGAGCTGCGCCAGGCAGTTCATGGCGGTCTCCCGGGCCCCCTTGTAGGCCTCCTCGATAGTCAGGTCCTTGCCCACCATGCCCCGCTTGGTAGTCTCGAAGGGTCCCTGGCCGCAGCTGAAGGCTATGTTTCCAGCCCACTTGGCCCCGATGTAGTTGCCCTTGTATCCGGGCGCCTCGGGTAGCTTGATGCCTAGCTCCTTGATACGTTTCTCTACGCTCATGGTGGATGTAGACGCGTACAGGGTTTTAGATGTTTGCAGACGGTAGGCGCCGCGTGGCTTGAGGGAAATCGGCTTAAATCCTTCAGGCTCAGTTTAGGCTATGGCTGACGACAGGCTCAGGGGGGTGCTGGAGGCGCTCCTGGTCTCCTTTCTGTGGTCCTCCAGCTACGTCCTCACCAAGATCGGTCTCAGGGACACCTCGCCGCTGCTCCTGGTGGCGCTAAGGTACCTTGTGGCGTCGCTTGTGCTGGTTCCGGTGGCCCTCGCGCGGGGCGCGCACAGGGGCCTGGACAGGGGGACCCTCGCAGAGCTGGCGCTTCTGGGGCTCGCAGGCTACGCGGTCGCCCAGGGGCTCCAGTGCGTGGGCCTATACCTCCTGCCAGCGGTCACGGTCACCTTCATACTCAACTTCACCCCGGTCATAGTGCTGCTCATCAACGCCGCGGCGTTCAGGAGGCCGCCCAGCCCACGGCAGGTCCTGGGTTCACTGGTCGTGCTTGCCGGGGCCTACGTGTTCTTGGGCGGGGACGTGTGGTCGGGCAGCCCAACGGGGGTGCTCGTCACCTTGGCGTCTGGTGCCGGGTGGGCCGTCTACCTCGTTGCGGTGGGCCGCCTGTTCGCCCGGAAGCCCGTTGAGCCCCTGGCCCTCTCGGCCTTCGCCATGGCCTCCGGAACGGTGGTCATAGCGGGCTCCGCCGCGGCCCTCGAGGGGTTCGCGCCGATAACCGCCCAGTCCGCAGCCATCATCTTGTGGCTCGGGGTCGTGAACACGGCGGCGGCTTTCTTCCTGTGGAACCACGCCCTGGCCCGGGTGGACGCCTTCGAGGTATCAATGATCCAGAACACGATGCTCATACAGATAGCTGTCCTGTCCTGGCTCTTCCTGGGCGAGACCCTTACGGCGGCGAAGGCAGCGGGGATGGCGCTGGTGCTCGCCGGGGTGCTGACGGTTCAGACGGCGCCCCTCAGAGGTGGGGGCAGAAACTGAACTCCCTCTGCTCCATGGCGCGGTACCCGTTCTCTGTCAAAGCGACCCGCGACCCGTTGAGCTTCACGTAGCCCGCCCCTTCAAGGTGCAGGAGGTCGCTCTCCACGTCCCCATGGTCGGCCTCGACGAAGCGGGCCAGGCTGGCCACCTCCACCGAGGCGTCCCCCCATATGTCGTTCTTGTACAGGGCGACCATGATGTGTCTCTGACGGTCCTGCTCCGCGTCGCTCACAGCAACCTTTGGGGGGCGAAGGATTATATGGCTTACCCTCTGAACCCGCCATCACGCAGGCAAAGCCCACATAGGCGCAGCGCTGTGACCCCATCCCTTTTTTACTGAGCCGGGATTCTAGTTAGCACCCCGACCGTTGGGGAGGGCCTTCATGGCTTGGCGATCAAAATACGTGGACTGGTACAGGGAGACGGAGAGGAGCCTGGAAGGTCTGGCACCTCGCCTGGAGGACAGGGAGGTGGTGGACGCCGTGGAGGCCCACGATGAGGCGAACATCAGGCTGGGGGGCGAAGAGAGGCCCAGCCCCTCGCTGCACCTGAAGGTGCGTGACGAGGGGGTGACCATCGCCGTAAGGTACGACTCCAAGAAGTCCCTGGACCACCTGGCCAGGATACTGGATGAGGTCCACTCCGAGCAGAGGCGAAGCCTGTTCGAGAATGTGAAGAGCCTGGACGCGCGGTACCAGACGAGGCTGTACGCGGGCGCCGCGGATGACAGGCCCGAGTTGACCAGGAGCTACCTCGCGGGCCGGCTGGACGAGCAGCTGCTGTCGAGGCTGCTGGAGGAGGCGGGATCCATGAGGAAGGGGGGCACGACCGTCGAGTACGGGAGGTCGGTCTACCGGCAGCCCCGGAGCCCGCTGCTCCACCTCGCGGAGGTGTCGACGCCCCTAGACCCTGCGGCCTACAGGGACGCGGCGTCGAGGCTAGGGCCCCTCCTGGGCGTCCTCCTGGACATAAAGACTCAGCGGGAGATCATCAAGGAGCGCCTAGAACGGCCCAGGGTGAAGGCGAACCGGTATAGAGACTACGTCGAGGCCCTGAACCGGGCGCGGCGGGAGGGGCTAATATCGGCTGAGCGGCGGCGCGACCTTGACAGGCTCTGGAGGGACAGCCCCTCCGACAGGGACAGCCTCATGGCCGAGCTGGACGCTCTACTAAGCCCGCGGGACCAAGGGCCAAAGTAGCTTCCTTGCCCTTTGATGCTATCAAAGTGTGACCCAGGGTCCTCGATGAATAATTATCAATTGGTGATATGGGTCAATCATCCATTAACGGGCTCCTGAATCTTCAGCCGTATATAGCCTCTGTGGCAGCGCTCCTCATCTTTCTCGGCGCAAAGGAGCACAAGCACTTCGTGGGCCTCGGCGAGCTCCCTGAGCCTGCGGAGCCCCGCCTCCTCGTCCGCCAAGGTTGGCGGCAACTCCCTGGACATGTTCCCAAGCTCCCTTACCCAGATGTAGCGGCTGCCCAGCCGCCTCTCCAGGTACGGCTTCGTGTAGACCCCGAGGTACGCCCTGTACGGGTCCTCCCTGACGTCCACGACCAGGTCCGGCTCCAACGACTCCAGCTCCCTGAAGAAGTCGTCAGGCCTCTTTCCGCCGTAGCCTATCGTCTTAACGGTGACCAGCCCATCCGTCCCCTGTCGTTGATCTGCTCCTTCGGGGGGTTAAAGTAATTAGAGGCCGACGGCCATGGACTCGAAACCCGTGAGGAGGGTGTACACACCTCCGTGGAGGAGCCCCGTCGAGGGGTCCCTCAGCACGGCCACGGGCCGCCCCCAACTTCGGAGCTCCGCGTCCACCCAGTTGACATCGTGACCCATCGCCCTGAGCCCGTCACGCACCCCGAGGGGCAGCCTCGAGTCAACGTGGACGGTGCCGGTCTCCCGGGTGACCCGAGGGGCGTCCACGGCATCCTGCACGCACATACCGTAGTCCACCACGTGGACGATAACCTGGGCCACTGAGACCTGGATGTTCCTGCCGCCCGGGGCCCCCAACGCCAAGTAGGGCTCGCCGTCCCTCAGGACCACGGCGGGGCACACGTTCTGGATGCGGCGCTTCCTACCGCCGACGCTGTTGGCGTGCCCGGGCTCCGGGTTGAGCCCATACATGGCGTTGTTCATGACTATACCTGTGCCTGGCACCACGACGCCACAGCCAAAGCTGTTCACCAGGGTCTGGTTTACGCACACCATGTTCCCGTCCGCGTCCGCGGCCGCGAGAGCGGTGGTGCACTCGGGCTCGTGGGGCCACGGGTCGCCGGGCTCGGCGGCGCCGGCCCTGTCCAGCCTTATCCGGCCCCTCAGCTCCTCGGCGTACCCCTTTGACACCAGCGCCCTCTGGGGCACCCTGACGTACCCTGGGTCGCCCATGTACTTGAACCGGTCAGCGAAGGCGAGGCCCACAGCCTCCGCCACCAGGTGCGTAGCCTCGACCGAGCCGTACCCCATGGAGGATAGGTCGTAGCCCTCTAGGATGTTGAGCGTCTGCATCATGGTGGTGCCCGAATGGGTGGGGTCGTAGACCACCTGGTGGCCCCTGTAGGTCCCCGGCTCGGGCTCGTGGACTATGGGCTCGTAGGCGGCCATGTCCTCGCGGGTGATGAGGCCGCCGCCCCTCTGCACCTCCCTGACGACTGCGTCCCCTATCCAGCCCTTGTAGAACGCGTCGGGGCCCCCTTCGGCTATGGCCCTGAGGCACCTGGCCAGCTCCGGGTTGGAGAGCCTGTGGGGCTGGGCCATCTCCTCGGTGTAGGGCAGGTACGGGAACTGGCCCTCCCGGAGGTAGACGCGCCTCCACTCGTCGAACCTCCAGAAGGCCTCCATGCGTCTGAAGATGGCGTCGGCTGTCCACCAGCCTACCACGTACCCCTCGTCAGCCACCTTGGCCGCCGGCTCGATTACCTGCCCCAGGCTGAGGGTGCCGTACCTCTCCAGGGCGGCGGCGAGCCCAGCCACGGTGCCGGGGACCACACAGGCCTTGTGGCCTACCACGTTCTCGTCGCCCCTCACCTTCCTCCAGCCCATCCAGCCGGGCTCCGTGGAGTCCTCCAGCCCGTACATCTCGGGGCTGCTCGCAGCCGCGGGTCTTCCCACGTAGTCCACGATTATGTTCTCCCCCGACTCCAGGTGGATGGCCATGACGCCCTCGCCGCCTATCCCGTTCATGGCCGGCTCCACGACGCAGTCCATGAACGCGGCGGCCACGGCCGCATCCACGGCGTTGCCGCCTAGCTTGATCATCTTCAGCCCAGCCTCGCCGATGAGGGGGTGCTTGGATGAGACCACCGCCCTCCCGGCGACGCAGTCGTCCCGCCCGGCACCTGTCCACCGGGGCCTCTGGTACACGAAGCCTTCCGAACCCATGATCATGAATCACCGTATCCGTATAAATATCCGCGTGGGGCGCTGGGTAACCCTTGTATAGGGGGAGTCCCCTGATCAGGGTATGTCTGAGAAGCTAGCGGAGTTCCTCGAGAAGGGCAAGGACTGGGACAAGGTCAAGACCACGGTCCCAGGCGTGTTCGTCATGAAGATGCCGGGCAGCAAGACCAGGCCAGCCAGCCTCTCCGTGGAGATCAACCCCGTGGACGCGGGAGGTAGCCCCACCAAGAGGAGGGGCCTCATAGTGCGCGGCGTCGAGGAGTACATGGAGTTCAAGGAGATCATTCTGAACGAGAAGGTGGAGAGCCTCCTGGAGATGCTGGAGGAAGTGAACCCCGAGCACCAGAGGGGCAAGGCCAGCAAGGACGTCATAGAGATCTGACCAGAAACCCTTTCTCCTACAAGCCCCAGAGTATCCTGAAATGACAGACGAGGTCAGGGACCTTTTATTCAGCCTGCTGGAGGTGGGCAGCCCCAGCGGCTTCGAGGAGCCTATGATCGGGCGGCTCATGGAGGAGCTTAGGCCCCTCTGCGACGAGGTCACCCAGACGCCCCGCGGCAACGTGGTGGGCGTCCAGAGGGGGACCGACCCCGAGGCGCCCAGGGTGGCCCTCGCGGCGCACATGGATCAGGTGGGCTTCGTGGTTTTCAGCGTCGACCCCAGGGGCTTCATCAGGTTCAGGAAGCTTGGCGGAGCCGTGGACAGGAGCATCCAGGGTCACCAGGTCAGGCTACTCACGGAGGAGGGGCCGGTGATAGGCGTAGTTGGGCTGACGCCCGGCCACATAACGAGGCCCGAGGAGGCCCGCCAGATCCCCCCCGTCGAGGAGATGTACATCGACATCGGGGCCAGGAGCGCCGAGGAGTGCGCGGAGAGGGGCGTCAGGATAGGCACTCCCATAGTGTGGAACACGGGCCCCGTTGAGCTGGGCAACGGACTGGTCGCCACGGCGGCCGCGGACGACAGGGCAGGCCTGGCAGCCATCATAGCCGTCGCAAGGGAGCTAAGGAGGAGGCCCCCGGAGGCCACCGTCTACTACATAGGCACCGTGGAGGAGGAGATCGGGCTCAGGGGCGCCGCCGTAGCTGCCCATGGCCTGGACGTGGACATGGCCGTGGCTGTGGACACGTGCCCGGCGGGGTGGCAGCCCGACGTGAACATGAGGGACATGGTCTACGAGGTGGGCGGGGGGCCGTGCCTCCAGATGGGGGAGATCGGGGGCGGCGGCTTCAGGGTGGGGAGCCAGGTGGTGAGGAGGTGGCTCATGGATGCCGCCGAGGCCAACGGGCTGCCCTACCAGACCGGGTTCATGCACGGCGGGACCGACGCCTCGGCCATCCAGCAGACCGGCTCCGGCGTCCCGGCCGTCGCCTTCAGCATCCCTAGGCTGTACAGCCACAGCCCCGTGGAGGTGCTCAGCCTCGAAGACCTGCGAAACCTCGCGAAGACGCTGACCCACGCCATCAGGGGCCTCCGCAGAGGCTTCAGCACCCTCAGGGTCCAGCCCTGAGGCTCTCGCAACAGCCTCGGTGTGTCCCATGCAGCGGGGCTGAGCACCGCTCTGTGGAACGCTGCTCCATAGCAGTGATACCTAGTCGGCAGCCTAGAATCGTCTTATACTTACTTTCAATGAGACTCACAGTTTGGAGTCTGGCCTGTTGAAGGGCGACACCATCAAGGTGTTACACGTGGACGACGAGGACGATCAGTTGGTCTTCACCAAGCAGTTCCTGGAGCAGGCAGACTCCTCCCTCAAGGTCACCCACGGTAGGGACCCCGACGACGCACTCAGGCTCATAGCGGAGGGCGGCTTCGAGTGCCTCGTCATCGACTACAATATGCCGGGGCTTGACGGCATAGAGTTGGCCACCCGGGTGAGGATGATCAGCGACATCTACATCATCATCTACACGGGCCACGGGAGCGAGGACGTCGCCGGGGCCGCCTTCGCGGTGGGCGTCAACGACTACCTTCGGAAGGAGCTGGACCCCTGCCACTACAGGGTCCTGGCTCGGAGGATAAGGGGCGGCGTCGAGAACCAAAGGGCCAATAAGAGGAATAGGGAGTGGGAGAGGGAGCTGGCCTGGATGGCGGAGAACAGCTCCGACGCCATATTCAGGATCGAGTTGGGCAAGGGGATTACCCGGTGCAACCCGGCCTTCCAAGCCCTATACGGGGAGCCTGTTAAGGGCGTCATACCCTTCGAGCGAATATTCCCGGAGAAGATAAGCCACGAGGAGTACGCCAGATTCCAAGCCGAGGCCCAGGAGGCCATGGGCAGGGGAAGCAGAGAGATTAGGCTCGCCCACCTGTGGAGGACGGGCGACGGGAGGACCCTCTGGTTCGAGACGAACCTCTCACCCGTACTCGAGAACGGGGAGCTCGTGGGATTCGAGGCCCTGGCCAGGGACATCACGGACAGGGTGAGGGCCGAGGAGGAGCACAGGGAGAGCCGCGAGCGTCTGGCCAACTTCATAGAGTCGGCCACCGACATGATAGTGATCACGGACAGGGACCTCTGCATCCTGGAGGTCAACGATAAGATACTGAGGTTCTGGGGTAAGACCCGCGACCAGGTGACAGGGAGACCGCTGCTGGAGGCTGAGCCCGACATCGAGGGGACCGATAGGCTCGCCAGGTTCAGGGAGGTCATAGAGACCGGCGAGCCCTACACCTACGAGGACATCGTCCCGCACAGCAGCGACGAGGCTAGGCACATCTCCCTCAGGCTCTTCAGGGTCGGCGAGGGCCTGGGCATCATAGCCTCGGACATATCGGAGGCCAGCAGGCTGGGGAGAGAGCTCGAAGAGAAGGAGCGCAGCCTCCAGCTCCTGGTCGAGTACATGCCCGACACGTTCTACATAGCCGACAGCGAGGGCGGGTTAGTCTTCGTCAGCCCCAACGTCAGCAGGTTGGTGGGCTACTCGGCCGAGGAGGTCGCCAAGCCTGATCCCGGCTTCTGGCGGAGCCTTCTCTACCACGAGGACAGGGGCAGGGTGGCCGAGGCCATGGCGGCCTACCTGGAGGGAGGCGCACCCTACGACGTGGAGTACAGAGTGCAGAGGAGGGACGGCTCCCTGATATGGGTGAGGGACAGGGCCACCAAGAGGTACGACATGGAGGGGGCCTCCTACTTCGACGGGAAGCTCACGGACGTCACGGAGCAGAAGCTGGTGGAGCGGGGCCTCCTGGGGTACACTCAGAGGCTGGAGCAGATGGTCAGGGACCTTAAGCTCTACAGCAAGCAGTTGGAGGAAACCGTGAACGAGAGGAACAGGCTCCTCATAGACGCGGAGCGCACCATCGCGGTCAGCCAGGTGGCGTCCATGGTGGGCCACGACCTGAGGGGGCCTCTGCAGAATATCAACAATGCGGTCTACCTGCTGCAGAAGAGCCCCGAGAGGAGTGGCGAGCTCCTGGACACGATAAGGAACTCAGTCCAGTACGCCGTCAGGATACTCGAGGACCTCAGGAACGTCACCAGGGACACGCTGCTCGACTTCGAGACGGTGGACATCGGGGAGATCGTGAGGCAGGCCCTGGGCGATGCTCATCCCCCGCCAGGCGTCGACCTACGCGTGGAGCTGGGGGAAGGATCGTACTTCGCCCGGGTTGACCCCACGAAGGTCAGGAGGGTCCTGGACAACCTCATCAGGAACGCATGTGAGGCCGTGGCGGGCCCCGGCGTCGTCACGGTTAGGGTCCGGAGGGAGGCCGGCGCGCTGGTCATAGAGGTCCGGGACACGGGCGTCGGGATACCGGAGGAGTTTCGCCCCTACCTTTTCCAGACCTTCAAGACCACCAAGAAGAGGGGCCTTGGGCTGGGTCTGGCGTACTGCAAAAGGGCGGTGGAGGCCCACGGCGGGTCCATCGAGGTCGAGTCTAGGGTGGGGGAGGGGACCACCTTCACGGTTAAGCTGCCGCAGCCCGTGGATCGTGAGCCGACGCAGGGCGCGGCCCAGCTGGAGGCCGGTACGCTGGCCCAACAGCGGGAAGACGTAGGTTCATAGCCTGCCGTTCACCGTAACCATTGATGGACGCGTTGGGAAGGGTAAGACCGTTAATGGTCGTCGCCGCTGTGCTCGTCGCCTCCGCCGCCTACGTTCTCATGGCGAGGGACGACGCGCCCTACGGAGACGTCTCCGTGGAGCAGGGTTGGAGCCTCATCCAGGATAGGCCCAACCTCGTGATCCTGGACGTGAGGACCGCGGCCGAGTACGAAGAAGGCCACATCCCCGGGGCCGTAAACATACCTGTCCAGGAGATCGAGGAGAGGCTGGGCGAGTTGGACCCGTCCTCCGAGTACCTGGTGTACTGCAGGACGGGTAACAGGAGCAGCGTCGCGGTTCAGGTGATGAAGGCAGCTGGGTTAGACAGGGTGTACCACATGAGCGAGGGCATCACCGCCTGGGTGAGCGCAGGTTACCCCGTGGCGGGTTAGCAGCCTCCATGTTTTATAGCCGTGCATCAGATTATTCGGCATGAAGCTCGTGTCTTTCAGGGTGCACACGGAGGACCGTGTGGGCGCCCTAATCGGTGAGAGGGTGATCGACCTCAACTCGTCCTACGGCTTGCTCCTGTCTGAGGAGAAGGAGCCCGAGCAGGCCCGACGGGCCGCCGACGCCCTCGTCCCGCGCGGCATGGTGGGGCTCTTGGAGGGGGGCGAAGAGTCCATGGCCGTGGCTAGGAGAGCCATGGAGTACGCCGTCAAGAACCCGGGCAGGAGGGGCCTGGACGGGGAGAAGCTGGTGCTCACGCTGAATGAGGCTAGGCTGCTGGCGCCTGTGCCTAGGCCGGGTAAGCTGTACTGCGTCGCGGTGAACTTCTACGACCACGCCACGGAGCGCATCAAGGACCCCTCGGAGAGGCAGCGGGAGATCGACAGGCTTAAGGGATTGAAGCTGGACGTGCCGGACGTGTTCCAGAAGCAGCCCAGCCTCGTGGTGGGCCCCAACGACCCGGTGATCAAGCACAGGGCCACCGAGAGGCTGGACTACGAGTGCGAGCTGGCCGTGGTCATAGGCAAGAAGGGCAAGTACATCCCCAAGGCGAGGGCCTACGAGCATATAGCCGGGTACACGGTGCTCATAGACGTCAGCTTCAGGGACCAGGGGTTCCCCCAGGACGTGGACTTCAGGCTCTTCAAGACGGACATAAACTGGACCAAGGGGAAGGGCATGGACAACGCGGCCCCTATGGGCCCCTGCATAGTCACCAGGGACGAGGTGCAGGACCCCTATGATCCTCCGCTGCGGCTCCAGACCAGGGTGAACGGCCAGACCAGGCAGAACAACACCCTGGACCACATGATCATCAGGATACCCCGGCTGGTAGAGTACCTAAGCAACGGGACCACGCTGATGCCCGGGGACGTGATAGCCACCGGCACCGTGGCGGGGGTGGCCCACAGCTGGCCGGACGGGTTCCTCAACGTGGGGGACGTCCTGGAGTGCGAGATTCAGCCCATGGGGGTGCTGAAGCACAGGGTCGTGGAGGACCCCTACTAACCTTTTTCACTTCATCGGGGTTATTCCTACTCTGTATGTCCATTCGGATCACCATCGGCGACTACGTATTCAAGGCGGCACTTCACCGGGACCGTGCCCCCATAACATGCGAGAGGCTTATGAGCGTCATGCCTGTCACGGGCAGGGTTATACAGGCCAGGTGGAGCGGCGAGGCCGTGTGGCTGCAGATGGACCCCTACGGTGTCGAGGCTCCCCTGGAGAACCATACCAGCCACCCGGGGCGCGGCGAGCTACTCTACTACCCGGGAGGCGTCAGCGAGAAGGAGATCCTGATCCCGTACGGGTCGGCATGCTTCTCAAGCAAGGTCGGGACGCTGCCGGGCAGCCACTTCGCTACCATAGTTAAGGGTGCGGACAGGCTCGTTGAGTTGGGTGAGCGGGTGCTCTGGGAGGGCGCCAAGCCCATCAGAATAGAGTCAGTGTAGGTGTCATCCTACTCGCCGAAGAGGTCGTAGTACTTCTCGGCCCCTTCCTGGTAGTTCAGCGTCATACATATTCACATGGATGTATCCGCTATTCGGGTTGCCGAGCGTTGTGCTGGAAAAACGCTTCTTACTGCTGTAGTAAGATGCGTGAGGGATTGTTCATTCGGGGAATAGGGGCGTGAAGCCCTGGCCCCTTGCGTAAGTGATGGCTTCCTCCTGCTCCTCCGGCGTCATGGGCGTGTACTCCTCGCCTGCCTTGAGCACCATGCCCCAGAGCCTGGTCTCGCAGGGGAGGCTGTAGGTGGTGACGCCGTCCTGGCTGAGGGTGTAGCGGACGCCGAGGGTGATGTCGTGCTGGTTGTCCGAGGGTTCGTACCAGGTCCCATACCTGCGCTCGCCCTTCCAGCGGCCCTTGCATGCGGCCTTGATGGCGGTCACACCGAGGTCGTGGTCCAGGGCGTACCTGAGCAGGGGCCTGAAGTCGTTGGCCGGATGCCACGCGACGGCGCTGCAGAGGCTCACGGGCAGCAGCACCGTGTCAAAGTCGAACAGCTTCAGTGCCTCCAGGTTGGCCCTCATGTCCTGGTGGCCGGTGATGCCCAGGTGCTTGACGAGGCCGGTCTCCCTGGCCTCCCGGAACGCCTCGATGGCGCCGCCGGGGCCCAAGGCCTGGTCCACGTCTTCCAGGGTCTTGAGGCTGTGCATCTGGTAGAGATCGAGGCTCCTGACGCCGAGGCGGTCGAGGCTACTGTGGAGCTCCGTGGCCGCACCCTCCCTGGTGCGCTGGGTGGTCTTCTCGGCGAGGAACACCCTGCCCCGGTGTGTCCTCATCCAGGGGGCGAGCCTGAGCTCGCTGTCCCCGTAGGTGGGGGCCAGGTCCAGCATGTTGACGCCAGCGTCGAAGGCCGCCTTGATGTGCACGTCGGCCTCCTCCTGGGTGAGCCTGCCCACGCCGCAGCCGCCCAGCGTTATGACGGAGACCTTCGCCCCGGTCCTGCCCAGTCTACGCTTCGGGATCAAACCAAGTCACGCTTGAATCATGGCAGCGGCCAGCTTTAAGCGTTAGACCGAGAGGCAGCGGAGCTTCACGGATAAATAGCATGGTTCCCTAGGGCTCATTGATGCGCGTTGAACGAGGTCAAGTTCCTCATGGACCAGATCAAGACCACCTTCAGCGGGGACAGCTGGCACGGGCCCAGCGTCATGAGGACCCTGGAGGGGATAGACGCGGGGCAGGCGGAGGCCAGGCCCCTGGGGGAGAGGCACACGATCTGGGAGCTGGTGGACCACATGGCCTTCTGGGTGGAGGAGGTCCACAAGGCGTTGAAGGCCAGGGAGATACCCCGGCCGGAGAAGGTAATGGACTGGCCCCGGATGGGCAGCGGGGAGGCCCAGTGGAGGCAGTCGGTCGAGAGGCTGGGGGCCACCGTGAATATGCTTGTGGACGAGCTGGCCACCTGGAAGAACGAGGACCTGGAGGAGACGGTTGGCGGGGCCAGCTACACGTACAGGCAGATGCTCCACGGCGCCGTGCACCACAACCTGTACCACGCCGGACAGATAGCCATCCTCAAGAGGAGGACTCGCTGACCCGCCGCTGAACCTCTACGATGTTGCCCTCCGGGTCCGTGAGGTACGCGAACCGGAGGCCACCGACACCCGGGATGCCCACCTCCACGGTCTCGCCTAGGGCACCCCCGCCCAGCTCCTGCACCCTCATTATCGTGGCCTCCACGTCCTCGACGGCGAAGGCCAGGTGCCCGAGGCCGGGGCGGTTGGGCGCAGGCGCCTCAGCCTCTTCCTCGGGCTTGTACTGGAAGACCTCCAGAGTGGGGCCGCCGTCTCCGTACCCGGGAAGCCTCAGGTGCACCCCCCTTATGCGAGCCCCCTCGACGCCCGTCGCCCTGTCCAGCCAGGCCCCAGAGAGGTCCCGCTCAGGCGGCATAGGGACGCAGCCGAACGCCTCAACGTAGAAGGCGGCCAACCGCCTCCAGTCGCGGGCCACCAGGTTCGTGTGGACGTACCTCACGCGGACACCTCTTGGACCGCCCGGTGCGAGAGCTCCAGGACCGTGTAGGCCCTGGCGAGGAGGCACCTCATAGCCTCGTTGTCCCTGAAGCCGCCCGTGAACGCCGCCCACCCGGCCATGTAGTAGTCCACGTAGGCGTCGGCCAGCTCGCCGAAGCCGTACCGCTTCAGCTCCCGTATGACGCCCGTCCTGTTGAGGGCCCACAGGTGCTTGGGGTCTGGGTGCATCTGGCTGAGCACCCGCACCGGCGACGGCGAGACCACGTAACAGACCATCCTGAGCACCCTGTAGTACTCCAGGTCGATCCTGTCAATGACCTGCTCGGGCAGCCTGTCCAGTAAGGGGCCTAGGCTCTTGAGCTCAGCCAGGTCCCTGGCCCTGAGGCGCTCCGTGGGCTCGGGGGGCTTGAGGGGCACCTCTCCGTAGAGGGCTGATACCTCGCCGGGCGCCTCAGGGAGCCAGTCGGCGTGCTCCTCCTTCATCACCACGACCTGGGACCGGGGGATGTGGATGTGCCTTGGCCGCAGCTCCAGGAACCTCTCCTCTATGATTCGCGTCGCTTCAAGGGAGCGTAGGAACCCCTCACGGCTCAGGGGGAAAAGGGGCCCACCGCACCTGGTGGCCATATGGATGTCCAAGTCGCTGACGACTGGGACATAGTCGACGGGAGAGTCCCAAGGCTTGGAGGCCGAGCCCTTGAGGATGGCGTACTCGACCCTGTCGTTGAGCAGCTCCTCGATGACGCCGCGCCATACGCTTATGGCGGCGTCCACGTCTCTCCTGGCTTCCCGCATCTGCTCCGAGCTCACATCAGTCCCCCGCGCGTGATCTTTTACCCCGTCCGAGCTCCTATAACTGTTGCTGGTTTTCCTTGAAGCTTCCTGAGCAACCTTGATAACGCCGCCGCGTTTCTCAGCCAC
>MEZG01000034.1 GCA_001775965.1 Candidatus Bathyarchaeota archaeon RBG_13_60_20
TTGTGCACAACCTTAACACGGTATTTTGACAGCGTACCCTCAAGCTCGTGGGGGTTGTGCCCCGTAACCACGACTGTTGCTACCCCCTTCAGGGCGTCCAGCGTGGTCTCGAGCACGGTCCTGCCGTCGAAGGGTAGGAGGAGCTTGTTGGAGCCCATGCGGCTGGACCTGCCAGCCGCCAGGACGACGGCCGCGGCCCTCATCTCAGGGCCTCTGCCGCCCTCTGCACGGCCTTCACTATGTTCACGTAGCCGGTGCAGCGGCAGATGTTGCCCTTCAGGTACTCCCTGATCTCGGGCTCTGTGGGCTCAGGGCTCTCGCCCAGCAGCGCCTTCGTGGCCATTATGAAGCCGGGGGTGCAGAACCCGCACTGGACGGCCCCTTCCTCGATGAAGGCCTCCTGTATGGGGTGGAGAGCCTCGCCGCTGCTCAGACCCTCCACGGTCTCAATAGTGGCGCCTTCGCAGTCCACGGCCAGGGTCATGCAGGCCATCACGGGCTCCCCGTCTAGGAGCACCGTGCAGGCGCCGCACTCGCCCATGCCGCACCCGTACTTTGCCCCCGTCAGGTCTAGGTCCTCGCGGAGCAGGTTCAGCAGCAGCCTGTTGGGCTCCACGTCGAATGTGCGGGCCCTGCCGTTGACCGTCATGGTCACCTTCAACCCTGCGACCTCCCCTCCAGGCCACCCGCCCTTGTGAGCGCCTCCATAGCCATGCCTCGGGCCGCCTCTCGCCTATACTCGGCGGTGCCCCTGATGTCCGTTATGGGCTTGATACCCCCGGAGACCATGCCGGCGGCCTCCCTAACGGTGGCCTCGTCCAACTCCCGGCCCTTGAGCCAGTTCTCCACCTCGGGCAGCCTGAGGGGCGTGGGGGCCACGCTGCCAAGGGCCACCCTGGCCTCCTGGACCGCGCCACCTTTCATCCTGAGGGCCACGGCTATGCTTATGGTGCTGATGTCCAAGGCGGTGCGGCCGACGCTTATGAAGCAGGTGCCAACGTCGGGGCCTGGCACGGGCACGGTGAAGCCTGTGACCAGCTCGCCCCTGCCCAGAACCGTCTTGCCCGGGCCAGCGAAGAAGTCCCCCGCCTTGACCGTCCGGGTCCCCCCGGGTCCTGCGACTTGCACCGTGGCGTCTAGGGCCACGAGGCCCAGTGCGCCGTCGGCGGCAGGCGACGCGTTACAGACGTTGCCGCCCAGGGTGCCCATGTTCCTGATCTGGACCGAGCCTATGGACCTGACGCAGCTGTAGAGGAGGGGCAGCCTCCGCTGCACCGTCTCGCTCCTCTCCACCGCCCTCAGCTTCGTGGCGGCCCCTATGTAGACCTCCCCGCCCCTGTCCTCGACGCCCTGCAGCTCCCTGATCCGCTTAAGGTTCACCAGGTGCCCGGGCTCCAGGAGCCTCTGCTTCATCTTGGGGACCAGGTCCGTGCCCCCAGCGATGGGCTTCGCATCGGGGTGGGCCTCCAATAGCTTGACAGCCTCACCCACCGTCTCGGGCTGGTGGTACTGGAAATCCACGGGGATTATGTGGGTGTTCTGCCTGTTGATGGCGCTCATGCCTGCCCCTCCTTCCCGCCTACTGCGGCGAGGATCATATCCTTGGTAATGGGTAGATCGTAGAACCTGACGCCCAGGGCGTTCTGGACGGCGTTGGCCACGGCCCCAGCCACTGGGTTCAGGGCGCCCTCCCCGATGCCCTTGGCCCCGAAGGGTCCCGTGGGCTCGTAGGTGTCCGTGAAGAAGACGGTGAAGTCGTCCAGGTTAGGCATGTCACGGGTCGTCGGCACCTTGTAGTCGGCTAGGAACCCGCGGTTCAGGAGGTCCCCGGTCGCGGGGTCGTGGGGGAGGTCCTCGTTGACCACCATGCTCCACCCCTGCGCGAACCCGCCGTGCACCTGGCCCGCGGCCAGCTTCGGGTTGATGACGGTGCCTATGTCGGCTCCAGCCACGACCCTAAGTGGCCTGACCCTGCCCGTCCAGGTGTCCACCTCCACCTCCACGAAGTAGCCTGTGAAGTGGGGCGGGCAGCTGGGCTGCCTGTAGCTGTCCACTGCCGCCACGGTGCCCAGGTTCTTGTGGCGCATAGCGTAGGCCAGCTCCTTGAAGGTGAGCTCCCTTCCGCTGACTCCCTCCGCGTAGATGACCGCCTGGTCCCGCTCCGGGTCGTACCTAAACTTAAGTGCGTGAGGGTACGCGTCCAGGAGCCGCGCTGCGTTCTCCCGTATTTTGTCCTTCACCTGCCTAGCCACCTTGAGGGCCGCTCCTCCGCCGCTGTAGATGCCGCGGGATGCGTGTGTGCAGACGTCGTAGACCGTGGTGCCCGTGTCCGCGTTCACTATGTTGACCTTGTGGATGGGCACGCCCAACTCCTCGGCCACTATCTTGGCGTTGGCGTCCATAGTGCCGCCGCCGTGGTCCATCATAGCGCTCACGTAGTCGAAGGTGCCGTCCTCGTTGAGCTTAACCATGGCTCCTCCGAAGTCCACAACGGTGCCCGGCACAGGTGCCCCGGCGCTGCTGGTGTGGTAGCCGCGGCCCATTCCTACGCCGCGGCGGTACCTGCCCCTCTGGGACCCGGCCTTGGGCCTGTTGTACCAGTCGATCATCTCGGAGCCGCGGCTGAGTATCTCCTCGACGCCGCAGCTCTGGATGATGCTCTTGACGGTCGGCCCCTGGCCCCAGAAGAGGTCCCCTTTCCCGATGTAGTTCATGAGCCTGAAGTCCAGGGGGTCCACGCCGGCCTTCTCTGCCAGCTCGTCCATGAGGGTCTCCACTGCCCACGTTATCTGGGGGTTCCCGTAGCCGCGGAACGCGCAGCTGGGCACCTTGTTTGTGTACACCGCCTTCCCCACGTAGCTCTTGTGGGGCAGCCTGTAGAGGCTCACCCACCAGCCCACGACGCAGCCCAGAAGCGGGTACGCCTGGACCTGGTGGCCGCCTATGTCCAGCCAGGCGTCCAGGTGGCCCGCCACCAGCTTCCCGTCACTGTCCGCGCCCAGCTTGAGCCTGAATACCATCTGGTAGCTGCAGTGGTCGTGGAGGTCCTCCTCCCTGGTGAGGCTCAGCTTCACCGGCCTCCGGGACTTGAGGGCGAGGGCCACGGCTATGGGCACCACGGTGTTCACCTGGATGCTGCTGCCGAAGCTGCCCCCCAGGGGCACCTTCACGACCCTGATCCTGCCCATGGGGATGCCGAATATCTCGTGGATGAGTATCCTGGTGTTGTGGAGGGTCTGGGTGGTGCTCCAGATGGTGACGCCGCCCCCGGGTTCGGGGCGCACCAGCACCGACTTGGTCTCCAGCTGGGCGTGGTACCTCCTGCTGGTTCTGTAGGTGCGCTCCACGACGTGGGCCGCCGCCTTGAACCCCTCCTCGGGGTCTCCCTCCCGTGCCTCCATCTGGCAGGCCACGTTGCGCTCCACCTTGAGAGCCTGGTCGTTTAGCTCAATCACGTCGTGGATGGGCTCTGCGCCCTCCTCCATGGACGCAAAGGCGTCGTACACGGCCGCCAGCGGCTCGTACTCCACCCTCATGGCCTCCAAGGCCCTCTGGGCGGCCTCCTCCGACTCCGCGGCCACGGCCGCTACGGGCTCCCCCACGTACCTGGGCTTGTCGGTGAGCACCCTCCAGTCCTTGTAGGTGGCCTCAGGCGTGCTGACGAGGCGCGGGCAGAACCTGATGCCCGGCACCTCCTGGGGCGTCAGAGTCACGGCCTGGGGGTCGCTCACGCCGCGCGTGTCGATGCTCTTCACCCTGGCGTGGGGGTGGGGGCTCTTCAGCACCCTGGCCACCAGCATGCCCGGCAGGGACATGTCTGAGGCGTACTTCTCCCTCCCCGTGACCTTGGCCACCCCGTCCTGCCTCGGGGTGTCCCTGCCGAGGACCTGTAGAGTCGAGGCGTGTGACATATCGATGATAGAGGCGTCCCGGGGGTTAAAAGAATAACCGGCTCACTGGTCGAGGGGCGTCAACGTGTAGTTGACCTCCCTGACGCCGTGGACCGCCTTGGCCCTGGAGATGAAGAACATGATCTTCTCGGCCTCCCCCTTCACTAGGAATATCTCGATGCAGTAGCCCTCCTCGATGTGGATGTGCATGTTGCTGAAGATGAGGCTCTCAAACCCGTTCCTCAGGTCCATGACGCCCGCGTGGCTCTCCGACTGTCTGGTCGCGCTTATTATGGTCACGGTGGCCATGACGCTCCCCCTCTGCCTCCCCTGCAGACTGTACTGGGCCAGGCTGTCCCTCACCGCGAGCCTCAGCGCCTCTGAGCGGCTGCTGTAGCCGCTCCTGGCTACGAACTCGTCCAGCCTCTCGAGGAGCTCGGGCGTGAGGCTCACGCTTATCACCGTCATGGTTTATTAATTAGAATACCGGGATTTATTAATATCTAATAATTATTTGCCCCATTATAGCATTACCTTAATAAACGCATGTACTTGGGAATCTGGGAGCCGAGAGATGGACCAAGGCAGCCCCGAGGACAAACATTCCCATGAAGACGAGGATGAGCCCTGCGGATGCGGACACAGCCACGGTCACGAGGAGCCCCCGGCCTGCTTGGCCTGCAAGACTGGCCCGGGCCCGGCCTGCGCCACATGCGACCAGACCCAAGGGCCCAGCTGCGCGGCCTGCGGCCACGAGCACAAGCGGGAGAGGGGGGGCTGGGGCAGGCTCATCGCCTCGGGGGCCGTCATCGCGGCCGGCATCATCCTCAACCACCTCGGGCTGTACCGGCCCCTCCCCGAACTCATACTCGTGGGGGCCATGGCGGTCACGGGATACCCCCTCGCCGAGAGCGGCGCGAGGAGCCTCATGAAGGGCAGCATAGGAATCAACCTCCTAGTCACGATAGCGGCGATAGGGGCCACCCTCATAGGCCAGTTCGAGGAGGGGGCCCTCGTCGTGTTCCTGTTCAGTTTATCCCTCAGGCTTGAGGTGCTGGCCACGGACAGGGCCAGGCACGCCGTCCAGGCCCTCATGGAGCTCCGGCCCGAGGTGGCCGTCATCAGGAGGGGCGAGGACGAGGTTGTAGTCCCAGTGGAGCAGGTCATGCCGGGCGAGGTGTTCATAGTGCGCCCCGGGGACAGGATACCCCTAGACGGCGTCGTGGTGGAGGGCGAGACCACAGTGGACCAGTCCACCATCACCGGGGAGTCGGCGCCCGTGGAGAAGCGGATCACGGACGAGGTCTACGCGGGTACTATGAACATCGAGGGGGTCGTCTCGGCGAAGACCAAGAGGGCCGCCTCCGAGACCATGCTGGCGAGTATCCTGCGCATGGTCCACGAGGCCGAGGATAGGAGGAGCCCCACGGAGACCATCGTCAACAGGTTCGCCAGGTACTACACGCCCCTCGTCATCGGGCTCGCCGCGCTCGTGGCCGCGGTCCCCTACTTCCTGTTTGGCCGGCCGCTCATCCCAAGCATCTACGGCGCCCTGGTGCTCCTCGTCATAGGCTGCCCCTGCGCCCTCACCATAGCTACGCCGGTGGCCATGGTGTCGGCCATCACCAGCGCCAGCCGCAACGGGGTGCTGGTGAAGGGAAGCACATACATCGAGCAGGTTAACAGGGCCAGGGTCTTCGCCTTCGACAAGACGGGCACCCTGACTAGGGGGAGGCTGGCCGTGACAGACGTCATCCCCCTGGGGGTGACCAGCGACAGGCTTCTCGGCGTAGCCGCCGCCCTGGAGGAGAACAGCAAGCACCCTATAGCCTACGCCGTCAAGGCGAGGGCCGCCAGGGAGGGCGTCGAGGCTCTCAGGGCCACCGAGTTCAGGAGCCAGACAGGACGAGGCGTAGAGGCCGTTATCGAGGGCGTGCTCTACAGGGTGGGCAGCCAGAGGCTTTTCTCAGACATCCAAGTGGACTACCCGGGCGAAACGCTGATGGAGCTTGAGGGAATGGGTAAGACCACCGTGATGGTATCCAGGGGGTCGGAGGTCATCGGCCTTATAAGCCTCATGGACGAGAGCCGCATCGGGGCCCGAGAGGCCGTCCAGCTCCTCCAGGGGCGAGGCATGAAGGTGGAGATGCTCACGGGCGACAACGAGAACACGGCCCGGGCCATAGCGGAGCAGTTGGGCTTTAACGGGTACCACGCCAACCTGCTGCCCGAAGATAAGGTGCGGGTGGTGGAGGGCCTCAAGGCCCACGGGCCCGTGGTGATGATCGGCGACGGGGTGAACGACGCCCCCGCCCTGGCCGCGGCCGACGTGGGCGTCGCCATGGGGGGCCTGGGCAGCGACGTGGCCCTGGAGACGGCGGACGTCGTGCTGCTGGAGGACGACCTGAGCCGTATAGGGTACCTCCACCGGCTGGCGTCCATGACGGTCTCGACCGTGCACCAGAACATTGCCGCCAGCATCCTGGTGAAGCTGCTCATCGTCGCCCTGGCGGCCCTCGGAGCGATAACCCTCTGGATGGCCGTTATCCTCGGCGACGTAGGGCTCACCCTCCTGGTTATCCTCAACAGCATAAGGATCAGCGGCGTCAAACCCGGAATCAGGAAAGAATAAATCCCATGGCCGGGTATGTCCTTGCAGGCCGATAGACAGATGGACGACGAACTGGAGAGGCTCAAGCAGAGGCGGCTGATGGAGATGCAGCGGCAGATGCTGCTGAAGCAGATCAAGGATCAGGAGCCCAAGCCCGAGCCATCCAAGGAGCCTACAAACGACGAGGTACTCGGCAGGCATTTCAAGGAACGGGCCTGGGAGGTCTGGAACGCGGCCAAGGCCCAGTACCCCCAGGTGATGCCCCAGGTGGAGAAGCTCCTCGTGGATGCCATAAAGCAGGGCAAGGTCAAAGACGCGCTGGACGGCGCCAACCTCATGGGTTTCTTCCGGCAGATCGGCTTACCGGTCCGCCTGGAGACACGGATACGGATCAGCGAGCATGGCGAGCTGAAGACCCTGGAGCAGAAGATGAAGGAAGAGGGCTAGCCCAAGGCCTCGTTGACGGCCTTCTCCAGCTCCTCCTTGCCGGGGTACTCCCCCATGAACAGGATGTGATTGTCCACGGCTATCACCGGCGCCGCAACATTCATGAACTCCCCGAAGGTCTCGCCGTCCACGGTGGGCTCGTCGTTGGGCACAAGCAGCATGTTTAGGCGCTCGATGGTGTAGAGCGCGGAGCCCGTGTCGATGAACTCGACCACGAACCTGCGCCCCAGCTTGTACCCCACCTCCTCCAAGGCGAAGAACAGGTCGTCCAGGCGCTCCTGCCTGGTCTCCTGGAAGCCGCAGCTTGAGCCGCACGTCGAGCCGCTCGCGCAGCTTACGCTGCAGCCGTCGCTGCAACTGTCCGCGTTTATGGGGGGAAACACCGTGAACCTCACAGGGCGCTCCATTTCAGTCTCACTCCTCGTACCGCGGCTATTATAGGTTGCCCGGCTAGAGGACCAGCACCGCGGTGGCCTTGAAGCTTATGTAGACCTCCCTGCCGATGTTGAGCCCCATCTCCCTGAAGCTGCCCCTAGTAATGTGAACTGCGAAGACCCTGCCCGCGTCCACCCTAAGCACCACGGTGCCGTCGTGGTCCTCCACGCCCACCACGTTGCCCCTGAACTGGTTTCTGGCGCTGGTGCTGATCCTCTCCCCGGAGACTATGATGTCCTCGGGCTTCACGTGGATGGTGACTCTGCCGGTCCGCTCCGCGGCGACCCTGATTACCGTGCCGCCTATGTCCACGTTGGCTACGCCGTCCACCATAGTGCTGGTCCCGGTGAACAGGTTCTCCGTGAGCCTAGTGATGGACGTGATCTCCGTGGGGGCTCCCACCTCGGTCACCCTGCCCCCGTCTAGGTGGACCGTGCGGGTGGTGAGGCTCCTGATGAGGTCAAGGTCGTGGGTGGAGACCACAACTGTTCTCCCCTTTGCCTCCTCTTCGATGATCGCTGAGACCACCTTGGCGTTGGGGACGTCCAGGTTGCTCGTCGGCTCGTCCAGCAGCAGCACCTGGGGGTCCAGTACCAGGGCCCGGGCTAGGGCGACTCTCTGCTGCTCGCCGCCGGAGAGCTTGCGGGCGTCGCGGCAGCCGTAGCCGGGGAGCCGCACCCGCTCCAGCCCCTCATCCACCTTCTCCTGGATGGCGTCTTCGGGGGTGCCCCTCAGCCTCAATCCATACGCCATGTTGGTGTACACGTCCCCCTTCAGGAACAGGGGGGACTGGAAGATCA
>MEZG01000035.1 GCA_001775965.1 Candidatus Bathyarchaeota archaeon RBG_13_60_20
AGATTACTAGTCAAGGCCCACAGGGGCCGGGAGCTGGCCGAGAGGATGATTAGGGTCAGGGAGGGTACCGAAGGCTATCCAAGCCTGTCAAGGGCGTTGGAGGAGGCAAGGGAGGAGGAAGATGAGCACCTCGGGTGAGGCCGTTGTTCTGGATGCGTCGGTGGCCGTTAAGTGGTTTAAGAAGGGGGAAAGGCTCGAGGATGAAGCTCTCGCCCTGAAGGACCGGGTGTTTGGGTCAGGCGTCAAGGCGCTCACGTCCGAGTGGCTGCTACTGGAGGTGGTGCGGGCCATGGTTAAGGCAGGTTTACCTGTGGGTAAGGTGGCTGAGGCTTACCTTATCCTGCGGGAGATGGGCCGCCTGGGATTCATGGAGGCCGTACCCGTAGGGGAGGTCTTGGACCTCGCGAAGGATGCCATGATGGAGTTGCCTCTTTACGCCTCTGACTCCGTGTACCTCGCTACCTCGATCAAGAGGGGGGCGAGTCTCGTCACGGATGACAGGCATCTTCTTAGGGCTGATGTGGTGGAGTATGGTCGGTCCAGGGGTGTCGAGGTTCTAGGCCTGAGGGAGCTGCCTCAGTTTGGCTGACCTCTAATCCGTCTTTCCCTGTAAGACCTGCTGGACGCGGCCCACCTTGCCGTCCGTGAGGCGGACCTTGATGCCGTGGGGGTGGGTGGGGCTGCTGGTGAGTATCTCCTTGACGGTTCCGCGGGTGAGCTTCCCGGTCCTCTGGTCCTGCTTGAGGACGATGAGGACCTCGGCGCCCGGCTTGACGCCGCTCCTTGTCCGCCCGGACGTGTCCATGCCCACGGATCGGTGAGAGGCGGCTTATAGGGGCTTCTGTCAGGAGGCCTTGGGCTCGGTGGCCCGCTTGGCGGTCCAGCCTGGGCCCTTCCTGGCGTCCAGAACCATGCGGCCCCCGTCAATGGTGGCGTCCGTGTCGGGCTGGCTCCTGGTGGCCAAGGCCCATACGAGCTGGCCGGGGTCCCGGGGGTCGATGTCGGGGTCCACGAGGAGGATGAGCCTGCAGGGCCTGAGGGGCCCGGCGTCCAGGAGGCTGGCGGGCTTGAGGGCACCGGCGGCGGTGACGGCGAGGAGCTGGGCGGCGCCCTCAACGGGGTGGTTGAGGGCCTTGACGTCCTTAAGCTTCGCCTGTGGGTTGACGGGGCCGGTCCTGGGCGCCTCGGGGCCCGTGGCGATAAGGATCATCTTGCCGCTGAGGCCGCCGCGGGGCGAGGAGGGGTCTAGGAGGTGGCTGTAGACGCCTCCGAGGACCTCGACGCCTGAGCCCTGCTTGAGGTCGCACCTGCGGGCCACGGCGGCCAGGACCTGGCCGGGGTCGGAGACGTCTACGCCCGCCGGTAGGACCACCGCGTACTTAACGTAGTGGTCGAGGCCGAGTAGGAGGAGGGCCACCTGCTTGGCGAGGCCAGGGGTGGATGCGGCGGCCTCGGTGAGGCTGAGGAAGCAGGCGAAGTGGGTGGCCTGGGTGGGCCAGACGATGTCGTGGAGGGCCTGCATGTGGGTGTACTCCGTGAGGGCGCGGGTTATGCGGGCCTGCTTGGGTAGGCCGCTTAAGAGGAGGTGCTCCGCCGAGTTGTTGGGGTATATGGCCTGGAAGATGGCGTCGCGGCGCCTGGTTATGGCGGTGACCTCCAGGAGGTTGCGAGTGGATCGTCCGCTTATGTAGCCGGTGTACTCGGTGAAGGGGCCCTCGTCCATCTCCTCGAAGGGCATGCGGCCCTCCAGGACGATCTCGGCGTGGGCGGGGACAGTGACGCCGACAGTGTAGCAGCGGACCAGCTCCAGGGGCTCTCCCGTGAGTGCGCCGGCCTTGCTGTACTCGTCGGTGATCTTGGCTGCTGCGGCTAGGCTGAGGGCGGGGTGGGCGCCGAGGATGACGGCGACCTCCAGGGGCTCGCCCTTGGCCTTGGCCCTCTCGTAGTACTGCCACATGTGGCCGCGGCTGTGGAGGCTGACGCCGAACCTGTCCTTGCCCTGGAGCTGCATCCTGACGAAGCTGAGGTTGACCTCGCCCCGGTCTTCGGGGTTCCTGGCGGCGAGGAGGCCGGCGGTGAGGTACCTGCCGCCGTCCTCGGGGTAGAACCAGGGGATGGGCAGGGTCTCGAGGTCCACGTTGGTTCCGGTCTCTATGACCTCGTGGACGGGGCCGCTCTTGACCTGGACGGGTTCAAGGTCGTTGTTGAAGAGCCTGTTCCAGTCGCTGTAGAAGGCGAGGCGACCGCCCAGCTTGGCGTCCTCTAGGGCGAGGTGTATCCTGTCGACGGTGCCGAGGAGGTTTATGAGGACGGGCATGGTGTGGCCCTTGATGTTCAGGAGGAGGGCGGGGTTGCCGAGGGTCTTCTCGGCCTGGATGGCCCTGGCGGTGACGCCGTACCTCCAGTCCACGGGCTCCGTGACCCTGGTGAGCTGGCCGGGTAGGGCTGCCTCCAGCTTCTCCAGGTAGGTCCTCAGGTCGTGCATGGTCCAAAAGTGTGACCATGGGGAATTAAAAGGCTTGGAGGCCGCCCACAAGCATGGTTCACCGGGTTCCTCGGTGAGGGTCTACCTCGGAGGAAGTGTCTACGATTCCTAGATTAACTTGCGTTATTGCGATATATCGTAATGGTATATAAAGGAGGGCTGTTTGCGATACCAAGCGACGAATACCGATTGGAGGGTAGAGTATTTTGATCAGTATATTGAGCAAAAACACCCTTTTTTGCTCATTATAGTGAGCAAAACTTAACGCCTCTTCCTGAGAAGAGGGTCTACACCACGGAGCAGAGGGCTCTCCTACATGCCCCAGACGCTGCGCTGGAACACTAGGACATCGTCACCCTCAACCTTCACCTCGAACGACGCCGCGTCCCCCACCTTGGATCTCATGAACATGAACTTGGACCCGGATACGCTCTTACCCGTCCTGACATCGAACTGGGAGCCGTGAACCGGGCACGTCACCACGGCGCCCTTCAACGTACCCTCGGAGAGCTTCCCCCCCGCGTGGGTGCAGGGGTTCGCGATGGCGTGGAAAACCCCGTCCACGTTCGCCACCAGTATCTCCTGCTCCCCGATCTTCACCACCTTCATGCTCCCCGGGGGAATCTCTGAGGCCTTACCGACCTTCGTGAATGACAGCCTGTGCGCGCTCAAACCATTAACAGCTCAGAACCATAGAGGGCGGCCCGCGATAACAACGTTTCCCTCACCCGGAGAGGGAAGGCGAACCCCAGGGCCAACCTTGAAATATGATTGACGGGAGCTTCAGAAACCTTTTATCCTTAAACTAATTTTGGATTTCCAGAGGTGAAAAAATGGGTAAAAGCAAAGGTGGAGGTAAAGCCGGTAAACCAAGCACAACGGGAAAACCCTCGGGAAAGGACCGTGATAACGCTCCTCCTAAGAAAGGCAAATGATTCAGAGGGTTCCAAGCTGGCGATACTGCTCACGGTCCCCGAGACATTGAATAGGAATAAATATCCCCGCTTTGAAACGTCATAGACGGAGTTGCCTATGAGGTTCGAGGCCACGGTGAAGGAGACCATCCAGAGAACCCCGGATGTCAGGAGCATTAGGTTCAACAGGCCGAAGGGGTTCAGCTACCTTCCCGGGCAGTACATCTTCATCGGTCTTAGGGTCGGTGGGAAGTATCGGGAGAAGCACTTCACTATCTCGAGCAGCCCAACCGAGCCCGACCACCTGGAAATAACGAAGAGGCTCACGGGCCACGAGTTCGCAGACGCGCTCGCCGCTTTGAAGGTCGGGGACAGGGTGAGCATTGATGGTCCGGAGGGTGATTTCACCTTCGCTGGGGAATACGAGAAGATCTTACCGCTTACAGGCGGTATAGGGATTACTCCTGTCCGCAGCATGCTTAGGTATTGCATGGACATGAAGCTGGGCACGGATGTAGTGCTCCTCTACTCGAACAGCTCAGAGAACGACATAGTCTTCAAGGACGAGCTGGAGGAGATGCGGAAATCAAACAAGAAGCTCAATGTCATCCACACTATTACCCAGCCGATTGGCGGTTGGAAGGGCTTGACGGGAAGGATTAACGGAATGATGATCAGAGAGGCGGTGCCCGACTTCATGGATCGCGTCAGCTACGTCTGTGGTCCCCCCATGATGGTGGATGACATGGTCAAGGTCCTTAGGAAGGAGCTGAGGATGCCCGGTAAGAAGGTGAAGTACGAGTACTTCCCAGGGTACTGAGCACTTTAGTAGCTGGGGTGGTGCTGGGTACCGGCTGCGCGATGGCTGCCCGGCAGCTATCTCTCAGGGGTCACGAGGTGGAGGAGATTTATACCCCGGTCTGAGGCTCCCAAGGCCCCCATCCTATTAATATAACCCCGGAAAAAACTCGCATTATTTCATGCAGTTGTCTGGCCGCTATCTAACATTGAACACTCCACGGACACCGGTCCACGGTAGTCGTCACTAAAATAACCCTGAAAAAGCCCCTGAACCGGAAAACAAACCTGAAAACGGGGAACCGCGGCGACGACGACCACAC
The DNA here is from genome assembly GCA_001775965.1 of Candidatus Bathyarchaeota archaeon RBG_13_60_20. Taxonomy (GTDB): domain Archaea; phylum Thermoproteota; class Bathyarchaeia; order TCS64; family TCS64; genus RBG-16-57-9. The sequence continues at coordinate 4,521 of MEZG01000035.1, forward strand.
CCCCCTCCCCCACACCTGCACGCACACACAAACACTGGTAGCCCGGCGGAGACCAGGGTCTAGGCCTAAATTGGTCTGGTTTCAGTTCATCAAGTTTAAATATAGTAGCGCTCTACCTAGTTGAGCCCCGGAACATAGTAGAAAGCTACCTATCGAGCCGAAGAGATCCAACATCGAAAGTGGTTGAATGAACGTTAAAGATGTCGCACTTATCTCCCTAGGCGGAATCAAAGATCGGAAATACAGGTTTGCCTTGAACCTCCTAGGAATACTCATAGGATGCGCCGCCGTCACAGGGCTCATCAGCGTCACACAGGGCATGAACGCCGAGATCAACGGCCAACTTAACATTCTAGGAGCCAACGCGTTAACAATCATTCCCTCGAATGGTGACTCGGATATGGCTTTCTCATCAGCTCCTCAAGCGATGATGATGCCCGCATCTTTGACCTGGAGAGACCTTCAGATAATAGAGTCCATTCCAGAAATAGACCGAGTAGCCCCCATTCAGAACAACTATGGTTCCTACACATTGACAGGAACTAAACATACCACCACCATAATGGGCGTTGGAATAGATCTTTTCGAGATCAACCCCAACTACGAGATAAGCGACGGACGAGCCTTCACTAGAAGCGACAAAGCGGTAGCCATCATTGGGGCAAATGTAGCACACCCAGAGGGTGATGAAGAGCCAGTTCTTCGGGTAGGCGACCGATTAAAGATCACCGCACTAGGTACATCTGAGCCCAAAGAGACGACTCTCCGAATAATAGGCATCACAAAGGAAAGCGGGATGACGATGGGGGTAAACCCCGACGACATGATTATGATACCTGTAATGACCTCGGAGCAGTTTTTTGGGTCGTCCGGTAAATACGATATGATTATGGCTTCACTGTATGACATTGACGACACTGACGCTGTTTCTTCCAAGATTAAGGACATGATTGAGGATATTCAAGTTATTTCATCCGAATCAGTAAGAGACATGATCGGACAAGTAACCGGTACAATCGAGGCTGTTCTAGGAGGCATTGCAGCAATTAGTCTCGTCGTCGCAGGGGTGGGTATAATCAACACCATGACCGTCAGCGTAAGTGAGCGAACCAAGGAGATAGGTACTCTGAAGGCAATAGGCGCGAAAAACATGGATGTCATGATGATATTCTTAGCTGAATCTGGTTACACTGGGCTGGGTGGTGGCTTTCTAGGAGGAGCCTTGGGGTACCTACTCGGTTTCACCATTGGCAACTTCATCGGGTTACCGATATTCCTGGACCTCGGACTCTGGAGCATGGTGGTTCTCTTCGCTATAATAACCTCAGTCCTCGCTGGAGCTATGCCTGCTTGGAGCGCTGCTAATCTTAATCCAGTCGAAGCATTAAGACACGAATAACTGAGCATGGACAGTGGTAGCCCGGCGGAGATTCGAACTCCGGTCTGAGGCTCCAAAGGCCCCCATCCTTGTCCACTAGACGACCGGGCTACACCAACACCAGACACCGACAACCAATAAAAACAATACCACACTAGGACATCCAGAACCCATATATTAAACCGCATCAAATTAATACAAGGAACAAGAATGCCCGTCACGGTTACTACCAGACTAGAGGAGGACCTAGCGGAGACCATAGACCAGATAGCCAAACAGGAGGGCATGGACCGGTCCACAGTCATCAGACGCTTCCTCCAGAAATCCGTCAGAGACTGGCTCATCCAAGAGAACCTCGACAAGTACCAAGAAGGCAAGCAAACCCTCTGGCAGGCAGCCGAGAGGAGTGGCCTCACCCTCTGGGAGATGGTCGAGGAGGCAAGGAAACGCAGGGCGCAGGTCCCCTATACCATCGAGGAGCTCAAAGAAGACCTGAAGGGCCTCCAATGAGCCGCATCGTGTCCAACGCCACGCCTCTCATATACCTGGCCAAGATCGGTAGACTCTCACTGCTCAAGGCCGTCTTCGGGGAGGTCCTCGTACCCCAAGAGGTCAAAGCTGAGGTCGTTGACAGAGGCAAGGAGATAGGCGAGGTGGACGCCTACATAGTGGAGGCGGCCCTTGAGGAAGGCTGGCTCAAGGTGGTGAAGACTGATCCTATAAAAATCCCTCTGCAACTGGATGCAGGGGAGACCGCGGCCCTCTCCCTAGCCAGGAAGTTGAGCGTAGAGGTGCTGGTGGACGAGGTTTCAGCTAGGATGGCCGCCCGGCTAATGAGCCTAACACCGAGAGGCACGCTGTACGTTCTGCTTAAGGCCTTGGAGATGAGCGAGATCAACCTAGATGAATTCAACGACGCTCTCGGCGACCTCGTAAGGAACGGCTTCAGGCTGAGAGAAGAGGTCTACCTTGAAGCATTGAAGAAGGCGAGGGAGATCGCTCACAACATCTCATAGCTCCTCGGATTAAGGAACCCGTTATCCACCTGCCTCAATACCGGCCGAAACACGTAGACAAAGAAAGCCAGAGAGTACTCGGAGGGCGACAGCGCAACATAATAAACCACCCTCCCCGTCCCAAATTCCCTCTCCTTGTAGATGGCCACAAGATCATCTCTACGGGCCAGGCTCATGAACTCGGCCCGATCCTTGACAAGAGTCTCAGATACCACCCACGGTGGGTACGAAAACGATTTGAAGCTCTTGAACGTGGGGCACAGAGGCAACCCGTCCTCAAACTCATCGAAGGCGAGCCAATAGTTCTGCTGAGTGGGGACCGTCACAAAGAAGTAGCTTGCCCCCAAGAAAACGAAGTAGACAGAATAGAGCAGTAATAAGTACCACGCTGCCTTGTTCAGAGCCATCTGAGCACCATGATTAAACCTTCATAGATATTTTAATGTAGCTTCGCCCCTCGCATAAGGTTTAGATACCTGAACTAGAAAAGCGCTCGATTAAGCGTATCCGATTTTATGGATTATACTGTGTAAATAAATCGCAACTAACGCGATCATGAGTAAAACTATCAAACTTATGATTGTCCAATCCCTCCCGGGCTTCGAGTGGCGCATAATACCAACCGTGACTAACATATAATAAAAAAAAGGTCAAAGTAACAATAAACAATTATATCCAGCTTCAACTATCTAATCTGAATGACCAGCCGAAATTACGTATTAACCTTCACCACAAGATATGCTACCACAAACGACACCCGAACCCTCCTCACTTTCAGGAAAAGACTCCAGCAACACCTCCAGAAATCCAACCCTCGCATCTGGAGGAGAGACATGAATTCTTCCGAACTATGGAATGAGGCTCTCTACGATATCGCCGGCCCCAATAAGTGGACTTTCATAGCTGAGTACAAAGCCAAACCCATCGGCCACATCTCAGGTGGAACCATCACACGCCCAGACGAAGCCCCGGCCACCATCGGAGTTATCAGCACCATGTGGGTAGAGCCTAAACACAGAAACAGGGGCGTGGGAACCCGCCTCGTCCACGATCTCCTGTATCGGCTCACCCAGGAAGGAGCCCGGGACATAACCCTCAGGACCGTCAACGGTAACACAGAGGCTCAACGCTTCTGGGCCGGCCTCGGCTTCCAGCCCACCATCACCGTCGCCAACGCCGAGCCCAGACGGGTCCTAGAAGCCATCAACAGAATTATCCTGCAATCAGACAAGACCCCTGGCAACCCCACCATGAAGATGCTTGGCCTAGCCGCGGGACACGACGAGCCCCCGGAGAAGGTCCTATTGGAGGAGGTGGAGGACAAACTTGCCCGCCAGAAGACCCGTTGACGCCAACTCCTAATCAACTCGCTGAAGCTCCCCAGGGACCACCGCCAGAGATGTGGGGCACGGCTCTATGCCGCCCCGCAGAGGGGAGAGTAAGCCTAAACACATGAACAATTATATCCAGCCTTCCCCACCTCCAGACTAGATGACCAGCACCGAGATGAAGGAAGTCCTCAGGGAGATCAGCCTGATCCGCGACAAGATGGAGAGGATAGAGGAGCTCATCGAGGAGAGAGTAATAGGATCGGAGAAGCCCCTGAAGGACGAGGTTAAAGCGATAAAAGAATACGAGAAGGCAAAAGAAGACGAGACGCTGGAGCTCGAACGCCTTAAACCAGCGCCAGGCAGAAACACGCCTCACTCCTCTAAAACAGAAGACGCGAACGCAAACATCACACGTGACTAACACGTACATTTATCTACGTGGACCACACGTATATCCTCGGGTCAAGGGATGGGCGCCAAACCCATCAAGCTCACGATGCACGCCGTAGAACGCAGCCTAACCTACGGCCTCGAGCCGGAGGGCATAACCCACATCATAAGAGAGGGCGCCAAGAAGCCGGAAGGTAAAACCAAGTGCCGATACATCCTCAAGACCCGGAAAGAAACCCTCGTCGCCATATGCGACGAAGACGACGAGCGAGTCATCGTCATAACAGTCATGAAGAGAGGAGCGTAGAAAAATGAAGTGCTACAAGGACGGAGGCGAGATGGTGCCCACGGTGATCGACTACGAGCACCGCGGAATCGTCGTGAAGGGCGTGAAAGCCCTCAAATGCCCGGTCTGCGGAGAGGAGGTGATCGACGTCGACGAGTACGGCAAGGTCAAGCGCCGCATCGAATCCATGATCAAGCCCCTCAGGCTCCGACGCAAGATCAGCAGCGCGGGGAACCGCCCCGCCATCTACCTCCCCGAGGACGTAGTGAACGCCGTCAAGGTGGAGATAGGCGACGACGTGGAGATATACGTTGAGGGAAACCGCATCATAATAGAGCCGGTAAACACGAGCTGAAGGTTCACGGGGGCACGTTATTCAGACAGAAAAACGTGGTAACCATCCCTAAGATGCAAATGAAGCGCAGACATGCAAAAAAAATCATTTGAAAAAGGTAGGAGCACTTATTTTAGGACTAAAAAACCTCCTAAAATGAGGCGCCTAAAGACCACCAAGATGACTGAAAAAGGATTTATCTCTACCCCACCTCAGGCGGACTATAAATAACCGGCTCCGCAAAATAATAACAGCCAACCATGGCCACACACAAGTTCACGGCTTTCCTGGAGCCCGCTGAGGAGGGCGGCTACATAGTAAAATGCCTCGAGCTACCCGTAGCCAGCCAAGGAGATACCAAGGAGGAGGCCCTAGCCAACATAAAGGAGGCCGTCGAAGGCTACCTGGAGGCCAAGACCGAACTCTTCCGAAACCAGGTAAAGGGGGAGAGGGTGGAGATCATTGTCGAAGCTCCTCCAACTGTCCTGGCGTGAAGTAGTCAAAGCCCTGACCCGGGCCGGGTTCACAGTCTCAAGATAGAGAGGAAGCCACCTCATTCTGGTGAAAGACGAGCGTATAGTGCCCGTTCCTAAGCACATGGTAATAAAGAGGGGTCTGCTGCAGGCGATCATAGTCGAGGCCGACTTGACCCGAGAAGAGTTTCTACAGCTTCTAAGAGATTAAGGGTAAGCCTCAAGCACGATTATGACTGGGACCATCGTGCAAGTAAACACTAGACCCGGGAGCTAAGAATGAACGGGCACGGCGGACACCGCCACCCAGAAGCCCCTAAAAGCTTCCGAACCCGAAAACAATCCAGAAAACGGGGATAATGGCGGCGGCGAAGGGGCATCTCTTCCCCCACCACCACGCACTGAGACAGAGCCCAGATAAACCCATATACGCCCGCCCCCAATACCCCACCCACCATGACCATCCCACTCGAGAAGCTCAGACGACTCAGGGCCCAGGCCCACGGCCTCAAGCCCCTCGTCCAGATCGGCAAGGAGGGAGTCACGGAGGCCCAGGTAGAGACCATCAAGCGCCACCTGGACCACCACGAGCTCATCAAGGTCAAGTTTAACGAGCACAAGGACCAGCGCAGAGAGCTCTCGGCCATCATAGCCGAGAAGACCGGCTCGGAGCAGGTCAGCCTCACAGGCAACACCCTCACCCTCTACAGGGCCAACCCTGACCCCGCCAAACGAAAGGTAAGCCCCTAAACTTTCAGACTCCGGACAAGTTTTATAAGATAATATCGGAAATATCCGTTCATGGCCAGAGAATCCAAGCTGGACCACGTGGACGTGGCCATCCTCAGGGCCCTGCAGCTGGACGCCAGGACCAGGTATAGCGACATAGCTGAGGCCCAGGGTGTCAGCGTGGACACCGTCATCAAGCGATTCAGGAAGCTCAGGCGTAGCGGCCTCGTCAAGCGGACCACACTCCTCCTCGACCCCCGCCGCCTCGGCTTGGAGGTCCTCGCTAACCTGGCCATAACCTGCGAGCCCAGCGGCATCGAACAGGTCGCGGACTACATGCGAGGCCGCGGGGGCGTGCTCTTCGCCACCCACACCATGGGCCAGTACGACGTCTTCGCGGTGGCCGCCACCCGCACCATGAACGAGATGAACGCCCTCAAGGAGTCCATCCAGGCCCACGGCATGGTCAAGGACGTCAAGGCAAGCATATGGGTGGACCAGTTCCTACTCTGCCCCCAGAACTTCGAGCTGGAGCCCGCCGCGGAGGCGCAGCCGTGAACGACCTGGATCGGTTCATCATCGAGTCCCTGACGGGCGACGCCAGGACCAGCTTCAGGCGCATATCCGGCGAGGCGGGCAGGTCCACGGACACCGTAATCAACCACTATAACCAGCTGGTTGCCGACGGGGTCATCAGGGGCAGCACTGTCGTCCTGGACGCAGCCAGGATCGGGTACGAGGGCGTGGCCGCCTTCAACATAGACGTCGCGACCTCAGGCGGCGCCAACCCCGCCGACGTCATGGAGACCCTCATCAGGATGCCCAACATCATCCTATCCACCAAGACCGTCGGCGAGAACGACATACTGGCCATCGCCGTTATCCACGACGTCGACCACTACGCCAGGCTGGGCCGGGAGATAGCCTCAATACCTGGCGTCCGAAGCATCAGTTCCAACCTGTGGCCTGGCGGCCAGGAGATATGCCCCAGGTACTTCATAGTCTAGCCACGAGGAGGCCCTCGAGGGTTAGGGCCTGCGGGCCACCAGGACGCGGTACCCGCTGCCCTTGGACGCGACGGTGTGCCCCCCGAAGTGCTCGTCAACCATCCTCGCCAGGGTCCTGCCGCCCTTGTTGCTCTGAACAACCAGCTGCAACAGGCCGCCCTCCTCAAGGTGTCCGACAGCACCCGCCACGAGGGGCTCCACGACCCTCCTCATCCCCGCCGAGATGGGCGGGTTGGAGACGACAGTGCTGAACCTCCTGTCCCCCACCGGCTCGTAGAGGTCCCCGGTCAGGACCTCGGCGTTGCCCAGCCTCATCCTGGCGACGTTCTCGGCGGCCAGCGCCGCGGCCCGCTGGTTAACCTCAGTCATGGTGACCCTCAGCCCCGGCTCCAGGGTGGCCGCCACGACGCCCAGGACGCCGTACCCGCAGCCCAGGTCCAGGAATGACCCCTCGGCGGGCACATCCATGGACTCCACGAGCAGCCGGGTCCCGTTGTCGATCCTCTTGTGGCTGAAGACGCCCGTCGCGGTGACGAACCTGTAGCGCCTGCCTCTCAGGTAGGCAGAGACGATGCCCCTCTCGAGCTTGGAGTCGGGCTCAGGCGAGTAGTAGTGGCCGCTCACCGCTCACCACGTTTTAGGGTAGACGCCCATGGGCATTATGACTCTTATGCTTGACGCCACGATGCCGTGGGCCTCGGCCTGGATCTTGCCGCTGGCCATCTCGGCCTTCATGATGGCCACCAGCTCGCCCTTCTGCGTCATGGCGGCCACGTGGCTGCCCGCCTCTATGCCGGTCTCGTAGCGGAGCACCCCGGGGACCGCGAGCTGGGCGCCGTTGCAGACGGCCTCCACGGCGGAGTCCCTTATCCATATCTTGGGCAGGAGGGCCACGGCGTCCTCCACTGGCCTTATGAGCTTCCTGAGGGGCGCCTCGTCGCCCTCGTCCCTGCGGTCCAGGGCGTCCGTGAGGTCGTACATGGTGACGGCCTCCTCCTCCAGGAACGGGCCGCTCCGTGTGCGCCTCAGCTCCTGCATGTGTGCGCCGCAGCCAAGCACCTCGCCCACGTCGAAGCACAGCTTCCTGATGTAGGTGCCGCTCTCGCAGGATACCTTGAACAGCCAGTTCCTGCCGTCGCCCTCCAGGTAGTCCACGCCGTATATCCAGCGGGTCCTGAGGCGGCGGCTGACGCTGCTCCGGAGGGGCGGCCTCTGGAATATCTCTCCCACGAAGAGACTCAGGGCCTCGCGGACGCGCTTCTCCGTGGCGTCCTCGTGTGTGCGCATCACGCAGACGTACTCCTTACCCGCCTCCAGGAGGGCCTGGACGACCTTGGTGCTGTCCTGCAGCGTCACAGGCAGAACGCCCGTGACCTTGGGGTCCAGGGTGCCGCCGTGGCCCACCTTGTCCAGCTCCAGGAGCTTCTTGACCCACGAGGCCACCTCGTGGCTGGTGGGGCCCGGCACCTTGTCGATTACGACGAGGCCGAACCTGATGTACTGGGATAGGGGCCTCTTGTCGGGGGAGCAGCCGTACCTATCGCTGGGCTCTTCCTCGGCCTTCACCCTGACCTCCCGCTGGGCCTCCCAGGCCGGCCTCTTAGACATGTTTCTCATTGAACCGCACGGTGACTATAAAGCATAGCTCTTATCCGCGGAAGACCAATAAGGCTTCGGCATGGTCAAGGCGGTTCTCCTCGACCTGGGCAACACCCTGGTCAGCTACTACCCGAGAGAAGAGTTCCCCGGAATACTCACTGAAGCCATAAACGGCTGCGCATGGCACCTCCACCACGCTGGCGTAGAATACCCACTAGAGAACCTCTGGGATAGGGTCAAGGAGCAGGACCACGGCTCACCCGACAACAGGGTCTACACCCTGGAGGCTCGCCTCGCAACCATATTCCAAGTCGAGGACCAGGAGGCCATCGGCAGGCTGTGCAGCGTATTCATGCAGCCCATATTCGCGCGGGGTAGGCTCCACGGCGACGCCGAGCCCACCCTCAGGAGGCTCAGAGCCCGGGGCATCAAGACAGCCATAGTCTCCAACACGCCCTGGGGCAGCCCCGCCGACCTCTGGAGACGCGAGTTGGAAAGGCTGGGCCTGGCACGGCTGGTGGACGAGGCGGTCTTCTGCCGCGACGTGGGCTGGAGGAAGCCCGACCCCAGGGTATTCACCTACACGTTGGACTTGCTGGGCGTCGAGGCCCGGGACTCCGTGTTCGTGGGCGACGACCCCCGGTGGGACGTGGAGGGACCCAGGGCCCTGGGAATGAGGGCGGTGCTGGTGGACAGGGCGGGTCGTAACCCCGACGCCCTGCACGGGCTCGAGGGGCTCATAGAGCTTCTTTAAGCCCCATTATCCGCTGGGCAACCATTATATGGGGTACTGCTCACTGTATCCTGTCTTGTTGAGTAAAACAGCCGTCAGGCGCCTCATGCTGCTGAAGCAGGGGGTCGCGTCCACCCAGGGCCATGCAGACAAGGACCACGTCTTCAGGGCCGTGGACGGCCTCGGCTGCATCCAGATCGACACCATCAACGTCCTGGAGAGGGCCCAGTACCTCACCCTCTGGGCCAGGCTCGGCCCTTACGACAAGGGCCACCTGGACCAGCTGGCATACAGGGACAGGCTCCTCTTCGAGCACTGGGCTCACGCCGCCAGCTACATCCCCACAAGGGACTACAGGTACTACGTCCGCTCCATGGAGGAGAGGAGTAGGGAGATGGAGGCTAGGTTTAGCCGCCGCACGGGTAAGGACCCCGACCTTATAGACGCGGTGCTAGCCAGGATACGGGACGAGGGTCCCCTCGGCTCCAGCGACTTCGAGGGCCCCAAGAGGCGCGGCAGCTGGTGGAACTGGAAGCCCGCTAAGACGGCCCTGGAGCTCCTCCTCGGCGCAGGCACCCTATTGGTCCACCACAGAAACAACTTCCAGAGGTACTACGACCTGGCCGAGAACGTCCTACCCTCGTGGGTGGACGCCTCGCCGCCCACCGACGACGAGAGGGTGGACTTCTTTATCCTGAGGACCTTGGGCGCCTTGGGGGCCGTGAAGGCGGGCGACATTAGGGAGTACTACCAACACTGGTCAGTAAAGCTGGGCCGAACCATCAAGCAGCTGGAGGACAGCCTTCGGCGGTTAAACTCGGAGGGAGAGATGGAGACAGCCAAGTTGGAGGGCGGGAAGACGGAGTACCATCTACTCGCCTCCCACATCGAAGACGCCCAGCGGCTCCAGGGCGACTGGGGCTTCGACAGCGTTAGGTTGATCAACTACTTCGACAACCTCATGTGGAACCGCGGCAGGGTCCACACACTCTTCGGCTTCCAGCCCAAGCTGGAGGTCTACCTGCCCCAGGATCAGAGGACCTACGGCTACTACCACCTACCCATCCTCTACGGGGACAGGTTGGTGGCCCGCCTCGAGCCCAAGATGATGCGTTCCGAAGGCACGCTCCTTGTAAGGGGCTACTGGCCCGAGGAGGGCTTCAAGCCCACCGAAGAGTATCAGAACAAGCTTGAGGAAACCTTGGGGTCCCTGGCCCGCTTCAACGGCGCCGACAGGGTAGAGTGGACGGCCCAGGCTACTTCTTCGGCCAGCCCGTGACCTGGGTCTTGAGAGGGGCCTCGCCCTTCACCTTGCCCAGAACCTCCATGGCCAACTCCACGTTGTCCTTGGGGCCCTCAACTAGGAAGACCTTGCAGCCCTCCGCGCCGTCGATGCCGCCCGCCGCAATCGGCACCGCGTCCACGTCGAACAGGAGCTTCATGGCCTCCATCTCGGTGATGACCTGTCCGTGGACCACTATCATGCCGCACTTCCAGCCCATGGCCGCGTCTATGACGCCCGTGCCCATCATGCTCTGAAGGGTGTCAAGGGGCCCAGGCACCAGCTTCTCCAGGCCCGCGGGTATTATGAGTTGGATGCCGTTGCTGACGATGTAGCCCCACGCCGTCCCTATGGTGCCGCCGCCCGCGCCGGCCAGGAGTATCCCGGCGGCGCCGAAGGAGTCGATGGCGTTGGCGCCCTTGATGAAGACGTCGCTGGGCCCCATTCTGGATAGGTAGGGGACCAGCTCGGCCGTGTTGCACTCCTTGAGCTTTCCCTTCTCGAACACGTGGTGGCTGTGCCTGCCCTCCGCCTTGGTGATGTTGAGGCCGGTGGCCGTCACGACGCCTGCCGTGAACATGCCCTTGTCGGGTATCTCCTTCTGCATGAGCTCCTCGGCCACGTAGGCCGTGGAGGTGCTCGTCGCCACTATGAGGATGCCCTCCTGGTACGCCTTCTGCACTGGCTCCATGCAGCTTATGGCCTTAGCTATGAGCCGCTTACCCTCGGCGGGGGTCAGAACTACCTGCGCCTTCATGTCTGTTCCTCGGTTAGCTATGCATGCTAACCGGGCTTTAAATAAAAAGGTAGCTAAAGTGCGGGCCTTCGGGGGACCGCGTAATACTGTAAGACCAGGGGGCCGCGGACGATATTACTTGCACCCGCTGCCGCGCCCCCACATTAAAGGATCGAGCAAAGTGACCCCCGCCGCCCTGGACGCGTTTTGCGGTAAAGGTTAAACCGGGCCGCGGCTAGACGGTGCCCTCGGCCAGGGCCTCTGCGAATATCTTCCCGAACTCGGTGAGGCTGATGACCTTCATCTTGCTCCCCTTCTCAGCGTCCACCAGCCCCTTCATCTCCAGCCGCGCCACGATCCTGCTGAACCTGTTCCTCAGTGTGCTGTTGGCCGCCTTGTACCCGAACCACCTGATGATGTCGCTGATGCTCTCCGCCTCACCCCCGTTCTCCCTGAGCAGCACCATGAGCTTCTTCTCCCGCGCCCACTCCTTCTCCTCGTGCTTGCTGCTGGGCTCCAGCCTGTACCCGGGCAGCTGGATCTCCATGGGGTCCCTGCTGGGCTGCTCACGAGCCCGCCTGAACCACTTGTCGAACTCGGGCGTGCCCGGCTCACCGTTCACGTACCAGCCAGGCTCCGCGTTGGGCACGCTGTAGACGCGGGCGTTCCTGAACATGAGGGCTATGGTGAGGGCTATCCCGGTGGCCGTGTCGGTGGTGCTGGTGATGTCTATGAGGGCCTCCTCCCCGTTCTCCCGAGCCTGGTTCATTATGCCGTAAACGGTGCGGAAGACGCTGCGCTGGTCCATGGGGTTGTAGGGCACCATTATGGGGTCCAGGATCTCAAGCTTCTCCCGGAGCTCATCGGCGTTCACCTTGCTCATGTAGGCGAACAGGTTGCTGCCGGTCTCCGCCTCGATGTCGCTGTAGAGGAGGTAAAGCTTTGTGATCCCGTGGACCTTGCTCCAGTACCTGATGCCGTCGAAGGCTCGACGGTAGTGCTGCCCCACGAGGCATACGATGATGGTCAACAGTTTCACCCGGATGATTGCGCCTTTCCCTGATTAACCAGTGTTTAATAGAATATATAAAAATTGGTGAATGGAGTCGGTCAACCGGCCATTATTCCTTTGTATTGGGACAATCCCAGGCGCGTCGGTGATATCGTGACCATTCATGCGCCAAAGATTAGAGGTATTAGGAACCGGACGATTACGGCTATATAGAACGATTGTAGATACTGTATTCATCTAACTGTAGTGTACTCCATCGGAGACCCACACTATAAAGGATTGCATAAAAAATGAAGGTCACCGTATACTCATTGCCCGACTGCCCCAAGTGCGACAAGATTAAAGAGTACCTCAAGAAGAGGGGGGTCGAGTTCGAGGCCCGCTGGTTCGACACCGAGGCGCAGACGGGGTTTATAATGATGAACATGTTCGGCAACCCGCCGATCCTCACGGCGGGCTCCGCCGTGAGGCCCTCCGAGGAGATGTTCGAGGGCTACACCTTGAAGGAGGACAAGGTCGAGGAGGTGTTAGGGAGTGGCTAAGCTTAGGGATCTGCCGCCATACCAGCGCAGGATAGAGGAGTTCTTCACCGAGAACCTGTACATGGGGATGCCCATGGTCCACACCACGGACGGGTACCTGGTGCCCTGGGAGAAGACCCGGATCACGGACATGCTGGCCCTGGAGACGACGCTGGCCGAGAAGATGTTCGACATCCCGGCCATAAGCGAGCTGACGGCCGAGAAGATCGCGGACGAGGTGGAGCGGCGCATCAAGCTGACGAAGCCCAGGTTCGTCTCGGGTCCCATGGTCCGCGAGATCACCAACAACATCCTGCTGGAGTGGAGCCACGAGATACCGGAGTTCCAGATCTACAGGAACCTCCTCACCAGGGTGGGGGCGCCCCTCTACGACGCGTACCAGATCGACACCGGCGGCGGCTTCGAGGCCAAGGAGAACGCTAACCTGCAGCCCAACCCCGAGACGGTGCACAAGAAGAAGGCGGACAGGCTAAGCAAGGAGCAGTACCTGCTCCTCATGGACCCGAAGCTGGCCACCGCCCACCACCAGGGGGACATCCACATCCACACCCTGGAGTACTTCGGCAGCCGCCCCTTCTGCCAGGACTGGGACCTCCGCTACTTCCTCTACTACGGGCTGGTGCCCGACGGCAGCGGGTTCAGATCAAGCGTCGCGGGCCCAGCAAAGCAGCCCGAGGTGGCCATACTCCACAGCGTTAAGGTGCTGGCCGCGGGCCAGACCAACTTCAGCGGCGGCCAAGGCTTCATGTTCTACACCATGTTCCTCGCCCCCTTCCTCCGCGGGCTGCAGTACAAGGCCGTGAAACAGCTGGCCCAGATGATGTTCTACGAGCTTACCCAGACCTACGTGACCAGGGGCGGCCAGCTGGTGTTCAGCAACATCCAGCTCCCCATGGGCGTCCCCAAGATATGGAGGGACGTCCCCGTGGTCATGAAGGGCAAGGTAGGCCCCGACACCTACGGGGACTACGAGGACGAGGTGCAGATGTTCTTCCGAGCCATCAACGAGGTGGCCCTGGAGGGCGACTACTGGGGCAAGCCATTCAACTTCCCCAAGAACGAGAACTACGTGAGCCCAGAGTTCTTCAAGCCCGAGTACGACGACCTGTGGCTCCTGGTCCACGAGGCCGTGAGCAAGTTTGGGGCCCCCTACTTCGACAACATGCTGCCCGCGTACCGCGGCTACGGCAACGGCATCAGTTGCTACCAGTGTTGCGCGTACCAGTTCACCAACACCCCCGAGACGGACCCCAAGTTCAACGAGAAGCTGTACTTCGAGGACGGTCAGCACTTCAGCATGGGCGGCTGGCAGGTGGTCAGCCTCAACATGCCCAGGCTCGCGTACCGCGCCAACGGCGACTACGACAAGCTGCTGGAGGCAGCCAAGGAGAACATGAGGCTCGCCATGGGGGTCTTCGAGGCCAAGCGTAAGTGGATGGACAAGACCATCAGCGGCGGCATGGTGCCCTTCGCCACCCAGACCCCCAGGGACCCCAGGACCGGCAGGAAGGGACCCCCCGCCGTGGACTTCAGCGAGCTGGTGAACGTCATCGGCGTCGTCGGCATCAACGAGATGGTCCAGCACTTCACGGGCGGCCAACTCCACGAGACGGACGACGCGGTGCGCCTCGCCGTCCGCCTCCTCTTGGACATGGAGAAGTTCAGGAAGGGCTTGGAGATGAGGAGCGGTTGGAAGGTGATGCTGGCTAGGACCCCGGCCGAGAGCACGGCCCAGACCTTCGCCGTCGCCGACCTACTCCACCCCGAGTACAAGACGATGGCCAGGGGCATGATCAAGGGCGACCTGAGCAGCGTCAACGGCGTCCCCGGCAAACGCGACCTACCAGTCTACTACACCAACGGCACCCACACATACGTCGGCGCCAAGGTGCCCCTGGGGAAGAGGATCGACATAGAGCACAAGTTCTTCCCCATCCTCAGCGGCGGAAACATCTTCCACGCCTGGATCGGTGAGAGCAGCAGCGACCCCGAGGCACTGTACAAGCTGACGCAGCGCATCTGCCGCAACAGCCAGATAGGCTACTTCAGCTACACCAAGGACCTCACCGTGTGCAGTGCCTGCGCCAGCACCAACGCCGGGATGCTCAAGAGCTGCCCCACGTGTGGTTCTGAGAATGTGCGCTACTGGAGCAGGATCACGGGGTACTACACGGACGTGACGGGGTGGAACGAGGGCAAGCGCCAGGAGCTCATGGACAGGTACAGGGTAACAGTGTAAGTACCAACACCCTTTCTTTCAATCGGGATTAACAATAAAGGATTTAAACCGTGGAAATATACCCATTCATGATTAATAACAGCCCCCGTTGGCAACCAATACAACCAACGGGTCATCAATACTTTACTTTGAAGACTGCAATCCTCATCGATCACATGTGCCTTCAGAATCTGAAGAACGAGTAAGAAATCAGAGGCAAGCATTCTGAGGCTCATGAATAAGTACCGCTTAACCACGTAACCAGAAATTTCTTTTATACATTTCTGAAATATATTACTCGTGCCTAAACCCGCCAAGGAGGTCTTCATCAGCGTAGAGTTGGGGGCATATGTCTCTTCATTGGAGATTAATCACAAACATCGCAGATGGATTAACGAGATGGCGGAGAACCTGCTCCAGAACATCCTTGTCGGCGAACGAATAAAGCAGAGCCAGATACCTAGACACTACATAGAGAAATATAACGTATCTAACCTCTACCGCTACGCTCACTCGGAAGGTTATCGGTCAACCTACACCTTGACTGAGTTCAGCGAGTACGGCGTCTGCCCGGTGATACTCGACCTTATATCTCACAAGGAATACAATAGAATTTTCAGGTACGTCTAGGTAATTTTTATGGCAGACTCCACAAGAGCCCTCAGCTTATCGTTGCTCACCCCAGTGTAGACGATGGCTCCGTCCTCGTCGTAGACGATTTTATTGGACGCCTCAAGATAATCCAGCACCCTTTTATAGGTCTGGTACTGGACCTTCCTGGGCAGGCTCCTCCACAGCCGCATTCGGGTCGGGTAGTCCTCCGCATCTATGATAGCCTTCTCTATCATCAGTATGGTGTCTAGCTGGGGTTCGTGCAGAACCTTCATCACGTTTAAACAAAATACACTGTTATATAAACTTATACAATTAATAATCCTTTCCTAGTTCGATCCATTTTCCCGCTCGTCTGTATACGTTCAAAGAAGTGTGCCGTTTCTAGGGAGAACATTGAACCTCTTTAGCGGCACCATCAGTAAGGTTTTCTGATTGCCGGTTCCGGATCTGCTACGATGAGCGGTCATCACACAGGCTCTAAGTCATTCGCCAGTGTTTACTTTCTTCGGCTCAGGGCTGTGGCGAGGGTGCCCGGTAGCCGGCCTAGAAAGTCCCCCAGCTCGGGCAGCGCCAGCCTGTCCATCGCCAGTACGGTGGCCGCCACCCCGACGACACCGAAGAGGAAGCTGATGGGGTAGTGGTAGGTCTCTATGGTGGGGCTCGACACGAGCCATGTGAACGGAGGCACGTCGTAGCCTGTGAGGGCGACCGTGGTCACGACCCTGGCCACGTTCAACGCGTATATGACGAGCGAGCCCAAGGCCGCGCCAACCGCCTTCCTGATCCACGGCGCCCTCAGCGGCACGACGAGGCCGAGTACGACTCCCAGGACGTGGATGGCGCTGCACTCCCGGACGATGTAGACATGGACTGGGCGGACGCCGCTGAACATCGACAGGGTGACGACGCCCCCCTCGACGCCGTAGGACGATGACATGCCCAGTGCGTTCATCACGGCCAAGCTGGACTGGGCCGTGATCACCTCGGCCCACAGGCTGGGCACCCACTGGAACAGCGCGTAGAGGAAGGCGAAGACCGCGGCGTAGAAAACCAGGTACCGTGGGGTGTACTCGCCGCGGCTCATAGTGAAGACGGAGACTCCCAGCTATTGAAACATTGCCCCGGCCCCATACCCTAGCTACGCTGACATTCTGCGTCAGTGCCCTAAAGTGCTGAACTCAAGAAGCGACCTATGTGAACTCGACTATGGCCCCGTGAACCCGCAGGCCGGACACTTGTAGTTCCTGCCGAAGAGCCTGCACTTCTCGCAGCGCCATAGGGTCACGGCCCCGCAGCTCGGGCACTGGAACCTGACGGCCTTCTCCTCGGGCTTGACCTTACGACCACAGCTGATGCACGTCGCCATTTTCTAAGTCACAGAGTATCCCTCGGCAGTCTTATTTAAAGATTGAGCGCGGCTAAAAGAACACGGTCCGCGTCGAGGGCACACCTCCAGTCTTGGCGCACGGCGGTGGAAGAGGCCGTCGCGCCTATGGATAGGGCTCCCAGCCAGGCGCGGTTGCTTAATATCCTTCACCCCATTTTAATGGTGGATGTTCCGCGTAGGGCTGCTGGTGCCGTCGAGCAACACCGTCATGGAGCCCGAGTTCTACAGGATGGCTCCCCAGGGGGTGTCGGTGCACAGCGCCCGTATACGGCTCACGGAGTTCACTCACGAGGCGCTGGTGAAGTCGCTGGACGGCGTCCAGAGGGAGGCCGAGCTGCTCTCCTCGGCCCGCGTCGACGTCATGGTGTACGGCTGCTCCACATGCGCCATCATAGGCGGCCAGGACTGGGAGCAGGTCCTCGTGGACCAGATCAAGTTCAACACGGGGATCCGGGTGGTCACCGTCAACCTGGCCATGGTGGAGGCCGTCAGGGCCCTAGGCGGTGGAAGCGTGGGAGTCGTGACACCCTACACGGACACGCTCAACAGGCTCAAGAGGAGGTACCTGGAGGCCCACGGCCTGACCGTGTCCAGCATAAGGGGGCTGGGCCTCTCGGACGCCTCCGAGATCGGGGCTGTGGAGGAGGAGGCCGTGATGCCGCTGGTCGAGGAGGCCGCCGAGGAGGCCGACGTCATCCTCATCGGCTGCTCCAGCATCTCGGTCATCCACCTCATAGAAAGGGTAGAGTCCAGGACAGGGGTCCCCGTCGTCACGAGCAACCAGGCCGGGTTCTGGGCGGCCCTCAGCGGCTCTGGCCTCAGGGCCGTGGACGGGTACGGGAGGCTCATGAGGCTGCCGTAGGGGCGCCTACCAGACCTTCTTGACCAGCTTCAGGCCGTTTCCGCCTATGACCTTCGCGATCTCCTGGTCGCTGTACCCGTGCTTGATCATCCAGCGGCACACGTTCTGCAGGCACTCGCTGGGGTTCTCCATGCCGCGCACGTACCTGAGCGTCTTCAGCTGCTTGACGTTCATGTCGATGCCCAGGTACTTGTTCTCCCCGCCTTTCCCCGGCCTGGCGTAGTGGCCTAGGCCGAGCCTGCTGCTGTTCTCCAGGTTAGTGAGGTATAGGCCCACGTGGTCCCCGTAGTTGGTGTCCGGGCCGCAGCCGACGTGGTCGATGCCGATGAGGTTGATGCAGTACTCCACGTGCTCCATGTAGCCCTCCACGCTGTGGAGGGGGTGCTTCTCCGTGGCCGTCAGGTTGGGCGCGGCCTCGATGGCCATGACTCCGCCGCGTTCGCCGAGGGCCTGGATGACGTCGTCTGGGAACATCCTGGTGGTGGGGGTCAGTGCGCGGGCCCCGGCGTGGCTGATGATTATGGGGTCCCTGCTGAGCTGGATGACCTCTGCCGCGGTCCTGTCGCTTGTGTGGCTCACGTCCACAAGCAGCCCCAGCTTGTTCATCCTGACCAGGGCATCGTACCCGAACTCGGTGAGGCCGCCGTCCAGGTGCTCCTTGAGGCCGCTGCCCAGCATGTTGCTCTCACTGTAATTGACTCCGATGCTTCGGACGCCGAGGCCGTACAGGACATCCAGGCGGTCCACCTCGTTCTCGATGCATGAGGCGGACTCCAGGACCGCGACCCAGGCCAGCTTCCCGCGCCTGTGGGCCTGCTCTATGTCCTCCGCCCTCCTGCAGTGGACCAGGAAGTCCTGGTGGCCTATGTCGCAGAGCCTCATCCCCAGGTCGTGGACCGTGCTCATCCAGTCCCACCCGTTCTTGGTGTTGATGAAGCTGCTGCCGTCCATCATGTTGTCGAAGACGCAGTCCAGGCCGCTCATGGCCAGGGCCTCGTAGGCCAGGACGTTGCGGCCCTCCCTATCGAAGTCCCTGTTCTGGTTGGGGTCCAGGGGGCTAATGTCTGGGTGGGCGTGGAGGTCCATGACCACGCTCCTCCCCATGACCTCCTCGAACCTCTCCTCCTCGGCCTTGCTCAGGGGGACGGGCTCCCACCAATCCTTGACGATGGCGTCCCTGAGCTTGAACTCACGGTAGTCGCGGCCCGGCTCAAGGTACTGGTAAGCCTTGTAGCCGCCGTACTTCTTGTTGCGACCCATAGAAACCGTGTAAGGCTATGCTTCAAGTGTTATTTAACGGGTTAGGCCGCCACGGGGATCAAGAAGGCTACGTGAAATACAGGTTCTTTCTTGAGCATGGTTTATGATATGATCAGGGCTCATCCCTCGCATGAGGGCCATCGTGCTTCACGGAAGCCCCAGGAAAGGGATGAACTCTGACACCCTGGCCGGGGAGTTCCTGAGGGGGCTGGCCGAGACGGGCGCCCACGAGGTGAAGCACTTCTACCTCAACGAGATGAGCGTCAGGCCCTGCCAAGGGTGCCTCAGCTGCGCGTCCTCTCCCAGCCACAGGTGCGCCATAGACGACGACATGGGTCTCATATACGAAGCGTACCGAGACGCGGGCCTGATCGTGTGGGCGAGCCCAATGTACTGGGGCTACATCACGGCGCAGATGAAGGCCGTCCAGGACAGGATGGAGGCTCTGGCATGGGAGGGCTTCGACGGCAAGACCTTCGCGGTGCTCCTAACGTACCGGCACCACTACGAGTCGGCAGCCAACATGTTCAGACGCATAGCGCCCCACTTCCATATAGACCTGCACATGGTTTCGTGCAGGACTTACGACCCCGAGATGAGGCTGGACATACCCATTGAGGCGTGCGCCGCGGAGCTCAGGGAAGCCTACGCTCTAGGCAGGAGGCTGGGCGCAGGAGCAGGCTGAGCCTCACCTCTTCTCCCTGTCGAGCCAATCCTTGATCCTATCGATGGATCCCGACCTGTGGGTGCGCTCGCAGTGGGACGCGTAGTACTGGCCCCTTACGGGGTCGTACCAGATGTCGAAGCCCCTGTAGTTCTCGGCGACCCTGGGGAACCTCTGTTTACCCACGTGGTCGCCCTCCTTGCACGAGGGACAGCAACTCCCCCAGAGCGACACGCCCAAGGCTGCGGACCATTGTTGCCAGCATAGCAGGGTCGGTCAAAGCCTCCCTGATGACCCCCGCCTGCATGTCCACGTCGCCCCTCTCGAGGAGCATCTGCGCCCTGGCCTGAAGCCCCTCCTCCTTGAAGGCTTGGAGCGCCCTGCTGAGGCGCTCGTCTCCCAGCCCGTTCATGAGCCCCCTGAGGGCGAGCATCAGGCT
Source organism: Candidatus Bathyarchaeota archaeon RBG_13_60_20 (assembly GCA_001775965.1). Taxonomy (GTDB): domain Archaea; phylum Thermoproteota; class Bathyarchaeia; order TCS64; family TCS64; genus RBG-16-57-9. The sequence continues at coordinate 24,814 of MEZG01000035.1, forward strand.
GAACTCGTGGCCGTACCGCCTCCTCCACAGCCCCTCGTAGCGGCCCAGGTCTCTCCCGTCGCCGAGGTGCTCCGAGGCCACGTCCCCAGCAATACCGGCGCAGAGGCCTCCGAGCACGACGCCTCCCCCCGTGGTTGGCTTGACCTGGCCCGCCGCGTCCCCCACCAAGAGCACGTTGCCGTACACGGTGCGCTGGACGGGCCCCCCGGTGCACACGCGGCCAGCCCTGACCCTGGCCTGGGGCTCGACGCCGAAACGGTTCCTCAAGAACCCCTTGAGGCAGGCGAGCCCGTCGCCTCTGGAGGCGAGCCCGCACCTGGCCTCGCCGTCCCCTGTGGGTATGACCCACGCGAAGAACCCCCCGGCCAAGCTATCCCCGAACCAGAGCTCCACCATGCCTTGCTCCACCTCCACGCCGTCTAACTCCGCGTTGAACCCGTTGAGGAGCCCCCGCTGCCCCGCGTCGTGGCCCGCTTGGCCCAGCAGGCGGGCCCCCGGCCCCTCCGCGTCGATGACCACGCTGGGCTCAAGGACCCCGCCTCGGACCCTCAGCGCGGCCGTGCCCCCATTAAAGTCCAGAGCCTCAACTCTCTTAGATAGAATGAGCTCGGCTCCCGCGTCCGCCGCCCTCTCGGCCAGGTGCCTGTCGAAGGAGGAGCGGTCCACCACGTACGCCCTGGGCCTGCTATCCCTCAGCTCCATGTGCTCGCCGCTGGGCGCGTAGACGCGGCCGCCATACACCTCGCCTTGGATGAAATCCTCTCGGGGCTCCAAGCCCAGCCTCCTCAGGCCCTCGACGCTGATAAGCCCGGCGCAATGGCACGGCTCCCCGACGGCCGAGTGCTCCTCGTAAACCTGGACGCTGAACCCTCGTTCAGCCACACGCTTGGCCGCGAGGAGTCCCGCGGGGCCTGCGCCCACAACGGCTACCTCGGGCCTCAAGGGTTAAACCCCCTAGGATCGCTTGACGGTCTCGTAGTACTCGACTTCGTCCAGGTCAGGGAAGTACTTGAGGATGTCCAGGGCCACTCCGCGTTTGGCGATCTGGATGTTCTCGCCGAAGAAAATCTTCTCGGGGACCCCGACCCTGAGCTTCTTCTTGGTCTTCTTGACCTCGAACTCGCCGGCCTCGATGCCCAGGAACCTGCGGCCTATGAGTGCCTCGTACTTCTTCTTGTCGTCCGTGATGTGCTCAGTGACCTTGACCTTGTACAGTATCTTGCGGCCCGCCAGCGGATGGTTGTAGTCCACCTGGACGCGGCCCGCGCCCACGCTCCTGACGACGGCCGGCCTGCCGTCGATCTCCAGCTCGGCCCCAACGGCCGGGTTCACTCCTTTGCTGCGGAGCACCCTGTAGGGGATGGTCTGGACGTTGGCTGGGTTACGCTCGCCGAAGGCTTCCCCCGCTGGGACCTCGATCTCCTTCTCCTCGTCGAAGGGTGTCCCGGGGAGCCTGCTGTCCAGGCCGCGGAGGACGAAGCCGTCCCCCACGATCACGAGCCTGGGCCCGTAGGTTCTCTCCTCGCTGTGGATGCCGTGCTCCCGTGCAGCCTCCTCGCTGGTGGTCTCGAAGACCTCGCCGGTCTCCTCCGCGGTGCCTGTCATCTCCAGCATGATGAAGTCTCCCTTGTTCACCGCGTTCTCGTAGTGGACCTCCTCCTCTTCAGGCTCCTTGGCCTCAGCGGCCTCACCCTGAGCCTGTTCGGCGGCCTCTACTTCCTGCTCCTCGGCCTTCTCTTCCTCCTCAAGGGCCTCAGGTTTCTTTTCGTCGCTCATAGCATTCACTGTCGAGATTGATGAGCCAAGTTTTCCTTGGATTCTGTGACTGTATCGATGCTAAGCATTTAAAGGCTTTCTATCCGGCCGAGCTGAAACCTGGGGATCAGACCTCTCGTATATAAACCGCTGAAGGTATGAATTGTTCATGGTCACACGCCTAGCGCGGTACGCCCAGATCGCCGGTATCCTCACCAAGTACGGCTTCGGCATCTTCCTACAGGAGCTGTTCCCGGAGGAGAAGCGCCCCGAGTTCCTGAGGCACGAGGAAGGTGTCGAGACCTTGGACGTCTACAGGCGCATAAGGATGGCCATCGAGGAGCTGGGCCCCACCTTCATCAAGCTGGGCCAGATAATGAGCGTCAGGCGCGACATGCTGCCGCTCCAGATGATCGAGGAGCTGCTGAAGCTGACGGACAGCGTAAAGTCGGTGCCCTTCGAGGAAGTACGACCCCTCATAGAGGAGACCTGCGGGCCCCTCAGCGAGCTGTGCCTGCTGGTGGACGAGGAGCCGGTGGCCGCGGCCAGCCTCAGCCAAGCCCACAGGGCCGTGATGAAGGACGGGGCGGAGGTGGTCTTCAAGGTCCAGCGCCCCAACATCCAGGAGCTCATAGAGGTTGACCTGGCCATACTGGAGAGCCTCGCGGAGCGCGCCGAGAGGAGCCTCCCCTACCTGGCGCCGTACAACCCTGTGGGGCTCGTGGAGGAGTTCAGCCACCAGATGAGGAAGGAGCTGGACTTCGTCAGGGACGGCAAGAACGCGGAGACCATCCGCGACAACATGAAGGAGCTTCCGGAGGTCAAGGTTCCGAGGATTTACTGGGAGTACAGCGGCCCCCGGCTACTGGTCATGGAGTACATCCACGGCACAAGGATCGACGACGTGGAGAGGCTCAGGGAGAAGCACGACCTAAAGAGCCTGGCCGAGGTGGGGTTCCACGCGTACCTGAAGCAGATATTCGTGGACGGGTTCTTCCACGGCGACCCGCACCCAGGGAACCTCCTGGTCACCGACGACGGAAAGCTTGTGTTCCTGGACTTCGGCATGGTGGGCATCCTGCGGCCCGAGCGCCGCCTCGCCTACACCCGTGTCCTGTACAGCGTAGTCTCCTCTGACGTGAACATGCTCCTGGACAGCTTGGAGGACTTGGACGTGGCCGTCGATCCCAGGGACCTGGACGGCTTCAAGGACGAGATGTACGTCGTCATGCAGGAGACCAGGCGCTACCAGCTGGGGGAGTACAGCTTCATGGATACCATGGTCGACCTCTCAGGTATCCTCTACAGGTACAGGGTCAGGATGCCGGGCACCTTCATGCTCATGGTCAAGGTCGTGGCCATGGTCACCGACGTAGGGGTTCTCCTGGACCCCGAGTTCAACTTCATCGAACGCGTCAAGCCCTACCTGAACAGGATTATGGTTGGTGGTATGCTAAAGCCGGAGCACTTGGAGGAGACCGCGAGCAACCTCGCCAACGAGATAATGGGGCTCCCCAGGGCCGTCAGGAGATTCGCGGACGCCCTCATATCGGGGCGCTCTAGGATGGAGGTGAACATGCCAGAGGTGGCTAGGATCGAGAGGGCGATGGACCGGTCCAGTCAGAGGATGCAGCTGAGCTTGCTGGCCTCGGCCATAATAATCGGGATAGGGCTGGTTTCACTCTCGTACCAGGGGGCCGTGGTCCCATTCAGGGAGTTCTTGATCCCGCTGGGCTTGGTGGTCCTCCTAGCATTAATAGTCAAATCCTTCAGCAATCCACGTGGGGAGAACTAGTATCAGGTCTCGGCCTGGTCCTCGGGGAGCCTCCCCCGCTTCAGCCGACCCGCATGGAACTCATCTTGCAGGAAGCAGGCGGCCGCGTGGCCCGGCTCCACCTCAACGAGCGGCGGCTCCTCGACCTTGCACCTGTCGAAGGCGTAGGGGCACCTTGGGTGGAACCTGCAGCCCGGCGGCACGTTGATGGGCTGCGGCGTCTCCCCCCTGATAGGGAGGTCGCCCCGCCTCCTCTCCGCGTCGGGCACCGGTACCGCGGCCATGAGTGCCTGGGTGTACGGGTGGTCTGGGTCGTCAAGAACATCATGGGTGCCGCCGCACTCTATGAGCTTCCCCAGGTACATGACGCCGATGTCGTCGCTCATGTACCGCGCTATAGCCAGGTCGTGAGTTATGAAGAGGATGGTGAGGCCAAGCTTCTCCCGTATGTCCAGCATAAGGTTCAGCACCTCGGTGCGTATTGAGACGTCCAGCATGGAGACGGGCTCGTCGGCCACCACGAACCTGGGCTTCAGTATCAGGACCCTGGCTATGGCTACGCGCTGCCTCTGGCCGCCGCTCAGCTCATGGGGGTACCTGAACAGGAACTCCTCAGGGGGTATGAGCTGCACCTCGTTTAGCGCCTCCGAGATCAGGGCGCGCCGCTCCTCGTCCCCCGCGCCTATCCCGTGTATCTCTAGGGGCTCGGCCACCAGCTCGTAGATGGTCATCTTGGGGTTCAGGGACTCGAAGGGGTCCTGGAAGATTATCTGCATCTCCCTGCGGTACGCCTTGACCTCGCCCCTGGGCAGCTCGTCCACGTCGACGCCGTCGAACAGGACGTGGCCCGAGGTGGGCTCTATGAGCCTGATGACCGCCCTGCCCGTGGTTGTCTTGCCGCACCCGCTCTCACCCACAAGGCCGAATATTTCCCCGCTCTTGATGGTGAAGCTGACGCCGTCAACGGCCTTGACCATGGGCACCTCCCTGCGTAGGAGGCTGTCCAGGAGGCTCATGTGGACCGGGAAGTGCTTCACCAAGCCCTCGACCCTCACCAGCCTCTCGCTCATGGCCGTCACCTATACTCCGGGTGCCTGTTCACCATGTGGCAGGCCACCATGTGGTTCTCATGGGTCTCCAGCAGCGGAGGGACGATGCGGGTGCAGACATCCCTGGCGTGGGGGCACCTGGGGTGGAACCTGCACCCAGGTGGAGGGTCCAGCAGGTTTGGCGGGTTCCCCGTGATGGACTCCAGCCGCTTCCGCTCGCCCGTCAGTTTAGGGAACGCCCCTATCAGGCCCACGGAGTAGGGGTGGAGGGGGTGCCTGAACATCTCGACCGTGGACGTGTTCTCCACGATGCTCCCAGCGTACATTATGACGGTCCTCTCGCACGTCTCGGCCACCACGGAGAGGTCGTGGCTTATGAGTATCATTGAGAGGCCCAGATCCCTCTGCAGGGTCTTGATGACCTTCAGCACCTGGGCCTGCACTATGACGTCCAGGGCCGTGGTGGGCTCGTCCGCGATCACTATCTCCGGGTTACAGGCCAGCGCCATGGCTATCATGGCGCGCTGCTTCATGCCCCCGCTGAACTCATGGGGGTAGTTACCCGCTCTGGATGGGTCGATGCCCACCCGCTTCAGGAGCTCCAGGGTGCGCTTCTCAGCCTCCTTCTCGGATACATCCTCGTGGGTGAGGATGGCCTCGATGATCTGGTCTTTGACGGTGAAGACCGGGTTGAGGGCGTTCATGGCGGCCTGAGGCACCATGGATATACGTTTCCACCTGACTTCCCGCCTGATCTTCTCGTCGTCCAGGGCCAGCACGTTCATTCCGTCTAGGGTGATGGAGCCGCCCAGAAACTTGGCGTTGCCGGGCTGCAGCTTCATCAGGGCCAGGGCCACGCTGGTCTTGCCGCACCCCGACTCTCCGGCTATGCCCAGGCTCTCGCCCGCCTCCAGGCTGAAGCTCACGTCGTCCACTGCCTTAACGTCGCCTTTCACGGTCCCGTAGTGCATCTTCAGGCCCCTGACCTCGAGCAGCGCCGTCATCCTACCGCCCCCTCAGCTTCGGGTTGAATATGTCGTCCAGGGCGTACCCGATGAACACGAAGCTCATGCTCAGCAGCGCTATGCACAGGCCTGGGGGCACGGCCCACCACCACTCGGCCACGGCGCCGTAGTACTGGACGTCGTGAAGCATCTTGCCCCACGTCTGAAGGAAGGGGTCACCCAGGCCCAGGAAGCTGAGGGCCGCCTCGGTGACTATAGCCCCCGGCACGGTGAGCGCCAGCTGGGTGTACGCCATGGTCATCACGTTGGGTACTAGGTGGACCCTTATGATGTGCCACGTGCCCCCGCCGCTGGCCCTGCTGGCCTCCACGAAGGCCTTGGTCTTCAGCGTGAGCACCTGGGACCTGATAAGGCGGGCTATCCCCATCCAGCCTAGGAACCCTATGAGGATGATGACACTCCAGATGGTAGGCCCCAGGACCGCGGTGAGCACTATAAGGAAGGGTAGGCCGGGGATGGTGAGGAGAATGTCGTTGATCCTCATGGCGAGCTCGTCCACCCAGCCTCCCAGGTAGCCCGAGGTCAGCCCCACGAGGACGCCGAGGACCACCGCTATGACGGCCGAGAAGATGCCGATTATAATGGATATCCTGCTCCCGTGCATCAGCTGGGTGAATATGTCGCGGCCGTAGTTGTCTGTGCCCAGGAGCCCGAAGCTCTCGCCCCATATGCGGGCGCTCACGTCGTCCAGGTACACCTTCACCGTGCCGCCCTCGCTCACCGTGCTGACCCTCACCACGAGGCCGTACTCGCCGCCCCGGGGGAACATCCTGGAGGCGTCGCCCAGTATATCGTTGAACAGCCGCAGCCTGAGGATGGCGTCGTTGGTGTCGATCTGGGGCCTCGGCACAGTCCATCCCTGGGAACCGCGTCGGGGCCCCGAACTCCACAACTCCAGGAGGTTCCCATCGCTCTGCCTCAGTAGCACCTGGATGCTCCAGGTGGCCTCACCAGTGACCTGGGCCTTGTAGGCGAGGTGGACCGAGAACCTGCGCGGCGGCTTGTACGCGTACTGGTAGATCCTCTCTACGACGGCCGTCCCCTCGGCGCTCGGCTCCCCGGTCACCTCGATGGCTCCGGGCCCGCTGCCCTCCTCGACCAGGGGTATCCCGGGGTAGCCCTCCGAGCCCGTCCAGGAGGCCGACGATCCCCCCGTCAACTCCAGGCTCCACTCGCCCAGGGCGGCCACCGATGGTAAGCCTGGGTCCGTGATCAGGTACAGGTTGGGAGGCAGCGCGGGGTCCAGCCACTGGGGCTTCGCCCTGAAGTTAGCCAGCTGCATGGTGTACATGGGGTCGTAGGGCGTCAAGTAGGGGGCCAGGGCGGCCATCCCTATGAAGATAAAGAGCAGGGCGAGGCCGGCCTGCCCCATCCTGTTACCCAGGTACATGCGGCCGAACTCGGAGACGCTCCTAGCCAGCCTCCCTCTGTCCATCGTCACCTACTCCTGCCTGATCCTCGGGTCCAGGAACCCGTAGACGAGGTCAGCAATGAGGTTGGCCGCCACCACCATCACCGAGATGATGAAGAATATGCCCTGGAGGGCCGGGTAGTCCTGCTTCAGTATGGCGTCCCAGATGTACCTCCCCAGCCCGTACCAGCTGAACACCGTCTCAGTGAGGAGCGCCCCCGACAGCAGGAACCCGAAGGCCAGGGCTATCACCGTAACCATAGGCAGCATGGCGTTCCTGAGCGCGTGCTTGTAAAGCACCGTCCTCTCGTCTAGGCCCTTGGCGCGGGCCAGCTGTATGTAGTCCTCCGTCAGCACGTCTATCATGGCTGCCCTCATGATGAGGGCGTAGCCTCCGAAGAGGATGATGACCAGTGCGAAGGTGGGCAGCGTCATGTGCCACATGATGTCCAGCACCAGGGCGAGGGGATCGGTGGGCGCCGGGACGCTGGTGGTGCCTCGTATGGGGAACCACTTGAGGTCGACGCCGAAGACCAGGAGCAGTATGAGGCCAAGCCAGAAGACGGGCACCGAGTTACCCAGGAACCCGAAGCTTATGGCGGTGACGTCCACGAGGCTCCCTCGGCGCGCAGCGGCCAGTATGCCTATCACCATGCCTATGACTATGGAGAGCACCGTAGCCGTGCCCACCAGCAGCAGCGTGTTTGGGAGCCTCACCATGATGTCCTCGGCTATAGGCCGCTGGCTGTAGTAACTGTAACCGTAGAAGCCGCGGAGGCTCTGGACCATGTACTGGACGTACTGGTCCCAGAGGGGCTTGTCCAGGCCGAACAGCTCGTAGAGGCGCGCCACCTGCTCGGGGCGTAGCCGCACCATGTCCGCGATCATGGCCACTGGGTTCCCCGGCATCATCCTGAAGATGACGAAGTTCATGGTCATGATTATCAGGATGGTGACTACCGCGAACGCGGCCCTCTTGGCGACGTATGACAGCAGACCCATACTATCAATATGCCCTAAGACTGAGAGTATTTCAATTTTCTTTACAAAAAGGGTGGGTGGGGCTAGGCCCCGGGTGCTCTTCTCCGCATAACCACGTAGCCCACGGCCACTAGTACAACGACGACCACCAGGCCGGCGTAGTACATGGTGTAGTCCGGGGGCTTCTCTTCAACGACCAGGTTGTAGTCGTCGCGTGAGCCGATGCCTACCGCCGTGACGGGGGCCGTGAACTCCACGGTCACAGTGTATGTTCCTGGGTTGATGGTCGCCGTATCAAGGGTTACCGTATAGGTTCCGTCGGCGGCTGCAGTGCCCGTGAATGTCTTCACTGTGGCTCCGGCCGCGCTCATCACCGTAGCCGTGTACGTGCCGTTGGTGATGGCATCGTCGCCCACTGTCACCTTCTTAGTGAAGGGCTTGGTGTCTCCCTGCGTCAACGTGTACGTGGTGTAGCCGAGGGTGCTGTCGGCGGGCTTCAGGAACCATTTGGGGTTCGCCTCCACCAGCACGTACTCTCCCGGCTTGTACTCCTTGAACTTGTAGGGGCCCGTGCCTATGAGGTTACCGTCGGCTATGGGCTGGTATCTTACGCTGTCTTCTATGTTCTCCCAGATGTGCTTAGGTATCATGGGTACGTTGGCCCCCACCCAGTGGAGTGCCCAGAAGCTTGTGGTGTTCAGGTAGGCTACGGCGGTGTATGTGCCGGCCGTCTCCGCGTTCTGCAGTCCCTTCAGGTAACTGATGTACACGGGGTTCTCCTGCTCCTTGGCGTAGGTCCAGGTGAAGACCACGTCCTCGGCCGTGAAGGGCTTGCCGTCGTGCCATGTCACATCGTCGCGCAGGTTGAAGGACAGCTTAAGCCCCGAGCCTCCCCCCGGAGGCGTCCAGGGCTCAGTGGTCCAGCTCTCGGCCAGCCACGGCAGCTCCTCGAACGTTGTCGGGTCCAGCTGGATCAGCGAGTCATATATGACGTTGTTCAGCATGGAGTCCCACCACCAGTTGATCTCGTACATGGGGCTCGGCTGCTGGGGGTCTGAGGTCCAGCCCACGTTGAGCACGGAGCCGTACTTCTGTGTCTTATCGGTGGCGAAGGTCATGGTGAAGGCGTTGGTTACTCCGCTCCACCAGGGCAGGTCCACCACGTTCTTGAGCCTCGCATTGTAGGGCGATAGGTAAGCCTTGGCGTATAGGGGTATGAAGGGCACCTGCTCGGACAGCAGGTACTGGGCCTCGTGAGCCCCCTCCAGGCACTCCTCGTAAGTGGAGCCGAACTTGAGCCTGTTAAGGGCCGCGTCCACCGTGGCGTTCTTGAACATCTGGTAGTTCTGGCTAGGAGGCGAAGTGGAGTGGAATATGTCCCACAGCCAGTCTACGTCCGGGCCTCCGCCCCAACCAGAGGTGTAGATGTCGTAGTTCTGCTCGAGGAACACCAAGGGCGATGCCACGGACCTGGGGACCTCCTGGAGGTCGTAGGGGATGCCCACTATGTCCATCTGGGCAGCCAGCTCCCTCGCCGCGTAGATCCTGTGGGGGTGCTCGGTCCTGGCGATGATCGTCAGGGGCCTCATGGTCTCCCCTGTCTCGGGGTCGATGCGTTTACCGTCAGACCCCTTGACGAAGCCAATGCCGTCAAGGATCTCCCCAGCCAACGTGGGGTTGAACTCGAATGTTACGTACTCTGTGGCAGCCCACGGCCCGTAGCCGGGAGACTCTATGAAGGTCTCGATCACGTACCCCAACCCCTGCAGGCCCTCCCTCACGTACTTTTCCTTGTCCACCAGGTGGGCTATTGCCTGCCTGAACTTGGTCAAGGTCAGAGGGTACCTCTCACACTGGAACGAGTACCCCCACATGCCCTGCTCAGCGGACTGGGCTGTCTCGATGGTGCCTGCGGTGAGCCCCGGCTGGATGTCGGGGATCTGCTCGGCCTCGAAGAAGTCCATGATGTCCACGTCGCCGGAGAGGAGGCCCGCGACCTCTGCCTCCGATGAGGCGTAGATCTTGAACCTTATCTCCTTGAAGTAGGGGCCCTCGAGGGGTCCGATGGATGAAGAAACCGCGGCCGTCGCCATCGGCTGCAACAGGAATGACAGTAGCAGCGTCGCAGCGATCAGTAGAAACTTTCCTCTGAGGATTAATCTAGGGTTATTCATTTTCCTCAGAATAGGCTTGGAATTGTAATGTATTTATCAATTTCTATAAATAACTGCTTGATCCCTATTCCTTTGATGCTTTTAGGGTCAGGTGAGGGCCGCGATCAAGGAATATGGGAGATAGCGGAGTACCCTGCACCGCCAACGCAGCGCTTGGTGTCAGGCGCCGTGTCGCTCGTATCACTGATACTTTTCGTCAGGGCAATCGGCCCGGAGCCTGCGCTTCAGGATGCAGCCCCTTTTCTTCTGCTAGCGTCGGCAACATTTATCGCCGTGTTCGTGCCCCTGTTCCGGGAGTTCAGGGACGTGAGGCGGGCCGTCGTCGAGGGTAAACCCTATGTTAAAAGAGCTGGAATTGGGAGGCCGTGCGCTATTATATGGGCTCTGTTTATACTTGCAGCCATTTTAGGGCCCTTCATGTTGTCTGCTTATCTACAACCTGTCGCATGGTTCAGCGCGGTGTTAGGCTTAACCTCGGGGTTTTCATCCTCCCAACTCGTCTTCATCTTATACGTAAGGAGCTGGGAGAAGTCAAACGATGTAAAGTTAGAGCAGTACAGGGTCTTGCTTTACGGCGGCGAGGGCAGGTTAGTAGTGGAGCGGGGCGTGAGGGCGAGGAGATGAGGGACACCAGGGTCGTCGTGGGCTACCTCACACCCATAGTATCCAGCATGGCCGTGTCCCTCGGCTTCGTGAGGCTCGTCGTGAGCAGCGGCCTCGTAAGGTCCACGCCACCCACCTTGGGCGCCGACGCCTACGGTCAGGCGGTGTGGACCCTGAGTCTCACCCTCCTGGGTCTCGTCGGTGTGACCATCCTCTACTGGCTCATCACCAGGGGCAGGGACTTTGAACTACGCGTCGTCTTGGCCCTCGTCGTGGCCCCCACCTCGGCCATCCTCGTGATCATAGTGTCCCAGACGGTGCTGCTTATGGTGGCCAAGGCCGTGTCCACACTCATGGCATCCATCGTAGTGCTTCTGTCCCTCTACGTGGCCGTGTTCAGCGTCATATTCATACTGAGCAACGCCTTCGGCACGCATGTCAGGAACTTCATCTTCATACTCTATGGGGCCCTCCTGGGCGGATTCATTAGCCTGCTGATGCCTACGGCGTCCCTTGTCGTAATGCTTGTGGCGGTGGCGGTCTATGATCTGGTGATGCTTAACTCGGGGTGGTTCGCTGACCTTGTCAATGTGCTGAGGCGTTCTGGTCGGCGTGGGGCTAGGATGAGCTATGTCACGGAGAGCATGGAGATCGGTATCGGGGAGCTCATATTCTACAGCTTCGTCCCGGCTCATGTTGAGGCGTACTACGGGCTGGAGATGCTTTTGGTCACGGTGGCTATGACGGGTGTTGGGGTGCTGCTGAACCTGTGGGTTCTGGGTAGGAGGGGGTTTGTCGCTGGGTTGCCTGCTCCTGTTCTTCTGGGGTTGTCTCCTCTGTTGTTGATGTTTGTTGTTGGTTGAGTGTGTGTGGGTGTTGGTGGGCCCGAAGGGACTTGAACCCATGACCACCCGGTTATGAGCCGGGTGCTCTAGCCAAACTGAGCTACGGGCCCGCACCACCTGTATCGGGGGGCGGAGATATAAAAATGACTGCAGTGCGGTTAACTTATAAAAGGGCTGGGGGCTAGTCACAGGTGCGCGCTCCCGTGGTGTAGTCCGGTCAAGCATTTCGGCCTTTCGAGCCGGGGAACCCGGGTTCAAATCCCGGCGGGAGCACCACTTTCTGCTTGTCAATCCGTAGGTGGGGGGAGGGTTGTCATCATCATCGTTTTCCCTCTCTCGACCCGATTATTTCGATTATTCTGTTCCACTGGGTGGCGGTGATTGGGAAGTTTGTCCCCTGGGACTGCCGCAGTATTCTTAACCCGGATAGTACGGGGTCCTTCTCGCATTCCTCTCTGCGTATGGGCTCTGTGAACAATCTGTTGGTGTACCTGATCCAGATCCTCGGGTTTATCTTCAGGGTCTCGATCCTGTCGGTGTAGTAGTCTCTTATTCCAGGGTCCTCTTTGACGGATCTTGAGGGGTTCGAGTCCGCTTCGGCCGTCGCGTAGACGCCCCCACGGGGCCCCGAGACCCATATCACGACGTTGTCTCCTTTCCGGATGCTTTTCTGGTGCTGCCTGACCGACCAGGCCATTGCCTCTGCGTCCGGGTGGTCCTTCCACCAGTCGAGTATGCGCAGCTTACTAGGGTTTGCTTGGAACAGCCAGTGCCCCTGCCTCGCTCTGCTTGATGCCGCTGTTAGGCACGAGCCGCAGTCCGTGCAGAACTTGTTTCCGGAGAATTCCTGATGCGAATATTCTTTTTTGCATTTGGGGCATATGTAGGACATACCACGATCATTAGTTTTAATTTAAATAAATTGTTTCTCCATGGGTTTTACGGATGTAATTGCGGACAGGGTCCCTGAGTACGCCGCGCCTCTTCTGCGTTGTGGCTTATCCTGGATGACCGCGCTATTATTCAGGATGGAATCCTAGAGATATGCTTCCCAATGAGTTTGGGGGCGGTAGAGACTGGCGTCAGCTGAGCCCTGCGCAGCGCGCCGGAGGGTTTGAATGGGGGTCAGGAAATATTTTTTTTTTCAGGGATATGAACCGCTACTGTTCATATCCGGAAATTTTTTTTTACTAGCCCACGTCCAATCGTCGTTTGGATGTGTCGGCCAGGATATAGGTTGTTAGGACCCTGCGTTATTAGTCGCTGAGCCTCACCGTAGCCTCCTAAGGTTATACGAATGTAGCGCGGCCCCATCCTACGGGAGCGCCGAGGGCTGGAGCTTCTCCCGCTGGTCCCCAGGTTAAGGCGGGTGAACCTGGCCTTTAGGTCGTCCTCGTCGCCCAGCTGCACCTCGCTCCCCTTCATGACGCTGTCGATGATGGAGGTGAGGTTGCTCATGGCGTTCATGAGCTTGTGCCTCTGAGACTTGGAGAGTTTTGGGTTATCGAGCTCACGTCTGTACGTCTCGAAGAGGCTCCAGTTGCCCTTAGGAGGTCGATCTTGTCGAGCTTCTGAGCGTCCTCGCGGGTCATCATCTCAAAGGAGCTCCGGAAGCTACTCGTTGTGGGTAGAATAATTGATGAATCGTCGGGCTTTTTGAGGCCAAGTCGTCTAGGCTTGTTATCGACAGAAGGGACGCTCCGCCCAAGCGCCTCTGCGAGCGTCTTAACAGGGATGGAGAGATACTTCTCCCTGAGCAGGGACTCCTCTTCGCCAGTCCAAGCCCTTATATTAGACACCGATGAGTGCAGTGAAAAAAGACGTTTATGAAAGTATTTGAGAATAGTATGAATAATCATACTAGTAATAAAAGTAGGAAAACATCCGTTTAAAAATAATATGGGTTTATCAGGTCAGATGTTGGTAAGCGTCCTTATCCGATTGTATCTTACCGCGTAGACCCTTTTTCGATTTCACTAATAGGGGTATTAGTAAAATACAGCTGATTGGAAAATTGATGGGCTGCCCTCTCATACAGCGACTAGTAATCCACGTGTAAATAATACATATATACCCGTGTTCAACACTTACTATCGCCGGGTGAAGCGATGGATGAGAGGGAGATATACTTCACGAGGCACGCGCTGGAGCGCATGGTCCTGAGGGATATCTCCCCTGACGATGTAGTAAGGGCCATGCGGGAGGGCGAGCGTGCCGCTGAGGGAAAGGACAAGGCTCGGTACGTACAGACGGGCAGGAGGAGGCCCTCATCGTCATCTGCCGCGAGTACCCGGACCAGCTGAGGGTAACGGTGACCAGGAGGAGACGATAAGATGGTAAGATGCCACGAGCATAATACAGAGTTCGAGGAGGTTACAACAGACTTCGAGGCCGGCGGCGTCATCGTCCGCGGCGTCAAGGGGCTGAGATGCCCCGTAGGAGGAGAGGAGATATTCACCTCGGAGCAAGCCTCAATCATCAAGGCCAAGCTCACGGCGATCATGAAGCCCCTGAGGCTGCGACGCAAGATCAGCACCTCGGGCAGGAGACCCGCGCTCTACATACCCGAGGACGTGATGAGGGCGACGCAGGTGAAGCCCGGCGATGATGTTGACATCTACACCGAGGGGCGGCGCATCATCATTGAGCCCGTTTCGGAGCCAGAAAACTAATTCACGGCTATATAGGCTGAGGTACTGCTCTAAGCCCAACGCTCGATGAGCTTCACCGCCTCCAGAACGTTACTAGCTACTCCGTCAGCCTGATCCGAGGGAGCGCCGTCCCTCACTACCTGGATGGCTCTCATCCCGTGCTTCTTAGCGTTAGCGATGTCGAGCACCGGGTTGTCCCCGATGACCACCGCCTCGGATGGCTCCACGCCGAGCCTGTCCGCGATGACCCTGAAAATCCGCGGATTGGATTTCTCGCAGCCCGCCTCGTAGCCCGTGCAGACGAAGTCTATGAGGTCCGCCACTTTCCCCAGGCCCCTGACGAAGAATGCTTTGGGCGTCGTCGTGGCTATGGCCGTCTTCAGGCCCAGGCGTTTCGCCCTCTCAACGGCCTCAAGGGAATCGCCGTATAGGGCGAAGGGGTTGGCCCTGAACAGCTCGGCCAGCTCGCCTATTGTGCCGTCATCGACGTCCACCTCGAGGAGCTGGAGCGCCCTCCCTATGAGCGCCTCGTGCGACCCGTACCCGTGCCTCGGGTACTCCACGAAGACGGTGAAGTTGAAAGCGTGCCTCCACGCCTGAGGGTAAACGGCGTACCCCTTGCTCCGCAGGAACGCCGAAGCTTCCTCGTCGGCGACGATCCGGCTGAACTCGCCCAGCGTCCTGAATAGGTCGAAGATAACCGCCCTAATCGTCACATCTATCCGTGTACTATCGTGAGAATAAAAAAGGGTGCACCAGCCGGGTAGAGACTACCAACGCTAGGAGAATCAATTTCATTCACACTCCACAAACGCGGAGCAGTCTAAATCATGATGACGTCTTCTATGTCAGCGAAGTGGGGGTCCCCTGTGAGAACCTTGGCCCCAAGACTTCTGGCGGCTGCAAGGACATAGGCGTCCGCGAGCCCGAAGTCGCGCACCCTACGACGGACCTCAGCGTGTAGCATCCCAGCCTGGTACGAGAGCCGCTCATCAGCGTCAACCATCGAAGAGTTGCCGTGGATAACCTCGTACGCTGTCCGGTGGTCCTTGCCTGTTCTAACCGCCTTGCTCACCACTTCTGCGAGGGTGACGGCGCAGGTGTAGACCTCGCCCCCCCCATCCAGAAGGTCCCGGAGCTTTAATCCACGTGATGTGCCGTCCAGGTACTCGACCCAGGCATACGCATCCGCGACTATCCGCTCACTCATGGGGCTTCAGCTCGTCCTCAGTGGTGAAGGGCCCGATGCCCCTTAGTGCGCCGAAGCCGTCAACACGGAGCTTCGTCACCGTGATCTCGACGATCTCGCCCTCCCTGATCTTCTTCACCTCCACGATGTCCTTGGGGAGGGTGACGACCAGCGACCCCCCGACCCGGCGGGTCTTCACCAGCGCCTTTGTGTTACTCACGTATAATTTAATGTAACTAGGGTTATATAACCAGTATGGTGTGAGAATAAGTAATAGTAGCCACCATGAGCTAGTCAACAGTTTCCATAAGCCAGACCAGGAGCCCCTTCTGGGCGTGCATCCTGTTCCCGGCCTGGTCGAAGACCACCGACTGGGGAGAGTCCATGACCTCGCTGGTGATCTCGTAGCCCCTGTGGGCGGGCAGGCAGTGCATCACGATGCAGTCACCTTTCGCTTTAGCCACCAGCTCAGCGTTCACCTGGTAGGGCTTGAACGCCCTCATACGGGCCTCGTTCTCCGCCTCCATGCCGGCGCTCACCCAGACGTCCGTGTAGACGACATCGGCACCCGCCACCCCCTTGGCCGGGTCGTGGCTTACCTTCACCGCCTTGCCCGTGTGCTCCTTGACCCTCTTGAGCACCCACCCAGCCGGGCTGTACTTCTGGTCGTCGGGGCAGACCACGGTGACGTCCATGCCGGCGGAGCTGCACCCGATCATGGTGGAGTTGGCCGTGTTGCAGCCCCCGTCCCCAACATATGCGATCCTGACTCCCCGGAGCTTCCCCTTGTGCTCCCTGACGGTGAGGAGGTCGGCCATGGTCTGGCACGGGTGGTAGACCTCCGTCATCCCGTTGATGGCCGGGATGGTTGCGGCACCACCGATCCTCTCCATGGCCTCCTGCTTCAGCACCCTGGCCATGATGAAGTCGGCGTACTTGTTGATGTTCTTCACGCCGTCCTCCATGGTCTCGCTCCTGGTGAAGCCGCCGCCCTCCACGCTGTAGAAGATGGCGTGGCCCCCCAGCTGGTTCATCCCCGCCTCGAAGCTTATCCTGGTCCTGAGGCTGGCTAGCTCGAAGAGCATCACCAGGGTCTTGTTCCTCATGGCGTCCCCGTACTCGCCGGGGCACGCCTTGATCTCGGCCGAGAGGTCTAGGACCTCCTGGAGCTCCCGGCCGGACAGGTCGAAGTCACTCAGTATATGCTTCATTCCGTCACCCTCCACCTGTGGCTAAATGGTCTGCCTTATTTGAAGCCCGTGCCCGTTTTCCATGGGTTGGGGGACCTCGGGCTGCTCGCCCGAGCCCTCGAAGACGCAGTGCCCCAGCCCCGTGCACGGGGGCTCGCCGTACGCTTTTCCGCACGCCTTGCATGGCTTCATGCCTGTTCCTCGCTACATGCAGCCTGGAGCATGATTATAAATTTTATTGCAATATTGCAGCATTTAAAAATATGTTTGTTCTAATTGCTGCATGGCGCCGTCAGGTCCTCAGAACAACGTCCAGCAGCGACGGGGCGCCTCCCCTCACGGCCCTCAGGGCCCGCGTCAGGGCGGGCCTGACCTCAGAAGGGTCCTCCACCCTCTCCCCGTACCCGCCGAACGCCTCCACCACCTTGGTGTAGTCGGGGCTCGGCCCGCAGCTCACGCCGTAGTACTGGCCGTGCTTCACGGAGTGGCCCTCCGGGTAGTACCTAGCGTGGCCCCTCATGGCGGCGTAGCACCCGTTGTTGAACACGACGGTCATGAAGGGTATCCCGTGCTCCTGTGCGGCCCCGAAGGCGGCGAGCACCGGGTTGTAGTTGAAGGTGCCATCGCCGACGAGTGCCACCACCGTCTTGCCCGGCTCAG
>MEZG01000036.1:0-600 GCA_001775965.1 Candidatus Bathyarchaeota archaeon RBG_13_60_20
CTCAGGCACGCCACGAACAGCGTGTTCCTGTACCCCTCGTAGCGGTCCCCCGTGTAGAAGCATATGCCCGAGGGCGCCCAGGTCTCATCCCCAGTGCTGATGACCGGGTCCACGTACCCGGGTCTGCGGGGCACACCTATCACGTGGGGCCAGCCGTAGTTGCCGCCAGGCCTGATGATGTTGATCTCGTCGTGCGCGTACCAGCCGTTTTCCCCGCTTGGGCCGTGCTCGGACGAGAAGAGCTCACCCGTTAAGGGGTGCCATGCCAAGCCCTGAGGGTTCCTGTTGCCGTAAGAGTATATCGGGGACCCCTCGAAGGGGTTGTCATCGGGCACGGAGCCGTCAGGATTGAGCCTGAGGACCTTGCCGCCTAGGGAGCCGAGGTCTTGGGCAATCATCCTGTTCCAAGTCTCGCCGGTGGTGATGTACAGCTTCCCGTCTGGCCCGAACTTTATCCTTCCTCCGTTGTGGACCCTGCCCCCGGGTATCCGGTCTAGGATGACTTCCTCGTCCTCCAGTCCGCCGGGGGTCATGGTGAAGCGGGAGACGCGGTTCAATGTGTCTCCCCTCGCGTCGTAAGTGTAGTAGAGGTAGAGGTGG
>MEZG01000036.1:681-4983 GCA_001775965.1 Candidatus Bathyarchaeota archaeon RBG_13_60_20
AGAGCCGTAGAAACCTCACCGTTCAGGACCCTCACCTTGCCGCCCCGCTCGGTGAAGACGAGCCTGCCGTCAGGGGTGAAACCCATGGACCAGGGCACGTCGAGGCCGCGTGCGACGACCTCGAACTCCCCTGGCGCAACCTCAAGCCTCATGGGTGAACAAGGGTTATGATTGGATATAACTGTTGGAGCGGTCGGGCCGCGCATCTAAAGGTCGATCTGTTATTGTATTACTTGCCGGCCTTCAGGTTAAGGGTGAACCAGTTGGCAGCGAGCCTGGCCACCTCATCCAGGGCTCCAGGCTCCTCGAAGAGGTGAGTCGCGCCGGGGACGACCTCAAGCCTCTTCACGGCGCCGATCATCCCGAGGGCACTCCGGTTGAGTCCTAGAACCGTTGTGTCACGTTCACCGACTATCAGGAGGGTCGCGGCCTTCACCCTGGACAGGTGGTCGTGGGCCAGGTCGACCCGCCCCCCACGCGAGACCACGGCGGCTACATCCAAGGGCCGCTCAGCCGCGGCTATGAGGGCAGCCGCGGCCCCGGTACTGGAACCGAAGAGGCCGACCGGGACGTCCCCGGTCTCGGCCCTGGACCTCAACCACTCCAGTACCCCTGAGACCCTCCGAGCCAGAAGAGGGATGTCAAACCTGTGCATGGCAGTAACCTGGTCAACCCTCTCCTCCTCAGGGGTCAGGAGGTCCAGCAGCAGGGTGCCGTGGCCGCTGCCACGCAGCTGGGAGGCGACGAACCTGTTGCGCGGGCTGAACCTGCTGCTGCCGCTCCCGTGCACGAAGACCACCAAACCGCCGCCCTCGACCAGCTGGAGCTCGCCCTCAAGCTGGGCGTCACCCACGTCTATCCTGACCGTGCTTCCTGCCTGCATCACAGCTCCTCCAATAGGCGTCGAGCCTCCTGCGTTGGTACCTGCTGGAAGTCCCTGTAGAACTGGCCGATGGCCATGAACCCCTCGGGCTGAAGCAGGCACACCACCTCGTCGGCCACCTCCTCAAGCTGCCTCACCGCGTCCGGCGGGGCCACGGGGACCGCGACGGCCACCCTCCTGGCGCCCATGCCCCTCACCACCATGATGGCCATGATCATGGTGGAGCCGGTGGCCACCCCGTCGTCCACCAGTACCGCCGTCTTCCCCCTGAGGTCCAGGGGCGGCTTATCGCCCCTGAGCTCCCTGTACCTGTCCTGGGCCTCCCTCTGCCTCGCCGCGATCTGCCTGTCAATGTACTCCTGGGGCACGCCCCTGCTGTGAACCGGGTGGATGAAGGTGCTTGTGGCGCTGACGGCCCCGATGGCGTACTCCTCGTTTCCGGGGTGGCCTATCTTCCTGATGACGATCACGTCCACGGGGACGCCGCGGCGCTTGGCCACCTCGTAGGCCACGACCACGCCGCCTCTCGGGATCGCGAGTAGCACAGGGTCGTCCCTCAGCAGGTCCCCCAGCCTCTCCGCGAGCTGCGCCCCAGCGTCCCTCCTGTCGCTGAACAATGCTGCGCCTCTGATTGAAGATGGGAAGCATCGCACTTAGAGCTTAACGCTTGTTCTCCTCTTATTCACCAATGTACGACAATAGTACGGGTGCTGCGAGGTGCAGACAGAGGAGAGCACACGAGGCCGGGCAGGGTACAGGTTCCTCGACCACACGGCCGACGTCTACGTGGAGGCCCGCGGCGCCTCCCTGGAGGAGGCCTTCGAGTACGCCGCCCTAGCCACCATGGAGGTGATGACCGACACCGGCAAGGTCGCCCCCGCCATCGAGCGCAGCATAGAGATCGAGGCCGAGGACCGCGGCAGCCTCCTCTACAAGTGGCTGGAGGAGCTGATAGCCGAGTTCGACATAAGCGGCGTCGTCTACTCACGGTTCCACGTCACGGGGATCGAGGAGGCGGAGGGGACCCTGAGGCTGAAGGCCGTCGCCGCCGGCGAGGAGCTGGACCCTGAGCGCCACGACCAGAGGACCGGCGTCAAGGCGGTGACGTACCACATGATGGAGGTCGAGGAGCAGGGGGACGGGTACACGCTGAGGTTCGTCCTCGACGTGTAGCTTCACAGGTTTATTACCGCTCGCTCACATAGGAACTCCGAGTGAGAATGGAGAGCGTCCCCCTGGAGCGGATCGGCGAGGACACCTGGGAGATACCCGTGTCCTTCAGGGACGGCATGAGGGTCCCGGGGAGGGTCTACGCGGACGAGGAGCTCATGGAGGGCATGAAGGGCGACCGGACCCTGCTGCAGTGCTCAAACGTCGCCCACCTGCCCGGGATATACAAGTTCGCCGTCACGCTGCCCGACGGCCACGAGGGCTACGGGTTCCCCATAGGCGGCGTCGCGGCCACCGACTACGAGGAGGGGGTGATAAGCCCGGGCGGGGTCGGGTACGACATCAACTGCGGCGTGAGGCTCCTGACCACCAACATGGACGCCGGGGACCTGGAGCCCAGGGTGAGGGCCGTGGCCGAGACCCTCTTCAAACGCGTCCCATCCGGCCTCGGCAGCCAGAGGAAGCAGTTTAGGCTGGACGAGGCGGAGCTTAGGGCCCTCGTCGAGGAGGGAGTGCCCTGGCTTATAGAGAGGGGGATGGGGCGCCCAGAGGACGCGGGCAGCTGCGAGGAGCAAGGCAGCATGGCGGGGGCCGACCCTGAGAAGCTCTCCAAGAGGGCCCTGCAGAGGGGGCTCGCTCAGGTGGGCACCCTGGGCTCAGGGAACCACTTCCTGGAGGTGCAGAGGGTCGACGAGATCTACGAGCCCGAGGTCGCGAAGGCCTTCGGTATACACGGCCTAGACCAGGTAACCGTCATGATCCATACGGGCTCCAGGGGCTTCGGCCACCAGGTCTGCTCGGACTACCTCAAGACCATGGACAGAGCCATGGAGAAGTACCGCGTACAGCTCCCGGATAGGGAGCTGGCCTGCGCCCCGGCCCAGAGCCCGGAGGCTGCCGACTATAGGGGGGCCATGGCATGCGCGGTGAACTTCGCCTTCTGCAACAGGCAGTCCGTCACCCACTGGGTGCGGGAGAGCTTCCAGGAGGTCTTCCGCCAGCCATCCGAGGACCTGGGCCTCGACATCGTGTACGACGTCGCCCATAACATCGCCAAGCTGGAGACCCACACCGTGGAAGGCGTGAACAGGCGCGTCTGGGTCCACAGGAAGGGCGCCACACGCGCGTTCCCCCCGGGCTCGGCCGAGATCCCGGAGAGGTACAGGGGCACCGGGCAGCCCGTCTTCATACCCGGCACCATGGGGACCAGCTCCTTCGTGCTAGCCGGGGCGCCCAGGTCCATGGAGCTGACCTTCGGCTCGACGCCCCACGGCGCGGGCAGAGTCCTGAGCAGGTCGGCCGCCAAGCGGTCCTTCAGGGGCGAGGAGGTGCAGAGGTCCCTGAGGGAGCGTGGGATACACGTGCTCACGGACAGCATGGTCGGCCTGGCCGAGGAGGCCTCAGGGGCTTACAAGAACGTCGAGCGCGTCGTGGACGTCAGCCACAGGCTGGGCATAGGCATCAAGGTGGCCAGGCTGAGGCCCATGGCAGTGGTGAAGGGCTAGTTGAGCGTAAGGGCCGGCAGGGTAATCAACTACTCGTCACGCGACCCCCACCTCAACCTGGCCTTAGAGGAGGCCCTGCTGCGCTTGCACGGGCAGTCCCACCACCACGCCACGGTGAGGTTCTGGCGGAACCCGAGGGCCGTCGTCCTGGGCAGAGGCCAGCGGGCAGAGGAGGAGGTGAACTTGGAGTACTGTGGCGAGCGCGGGATCACCGTGTGCCGCAGGATGTCGGGGGGAGGAACCGTCTACCACGACGAGGGTAACCTCAACGTCAGCCTGCTAGTGCCCCGCAGCGCGCTGCCCCCCGAGGCAGGGATAAAGGCGGTGTGCGCCTCCATCTGCGGGGCCTTCGCCGAGAGCATCCGTGAATGCGGGGTTGACGGCGTGGAGTGCCTCGACACCAACATCACCCACATGGGGCGCAAGGTGTCTGGCTCGGCCGCATACTTCACGAGGGACAGCCTCCTCTACCACTCCACCCTGCTGCACTCGGCGAACCTGGAGGACCTTGAGAGGAGCCTGAGGCAACAGCCCAGCCCCCACAGGCTTAGCAGCGCCTACATGCCCACCTCGAACCTCGGGGGCCTCGATCTGGACAGGTGGCGCGAGACGCTTATCAAGGTGCTCGGGCGCAGGTACGAGACAGTGTTCAGGGAGGCAGGGCCCTCCCACGACGAGCTGAGGCTGGCGCATGAGCTCCGCGAGTCAAAGTACTCGACCCCCGCATGGATACTCGGGTGAACA
>MEZG01000036.1:5140-8589 GCA_001775965.1 Candidatus Bathyarchaeota archaeon RBG_13_60_20
CGCTTACCGACGAGCAGCTCCTAAGGGCCTACAGGACCATGGTTCTGGCGCGCACCGCCGACACGAAGGCCGTCACGCTTCAGAGGCAGGGCAGGATGGGTGCGTACCCCCCGAGCAGGGGCCAGGAGGCCAGCCAGCTGGGGCCGGCCCTCGCCCTCACGGACGGGGATTGGGTGATCCCCGGATTCAGGGAGCTCACGGCCCTCATCTGGAGGGGGGCGCCACTGTGGAGGCTGTTCCTCTTCTGGTCGGGCAACGAGGAGGGCAGCTTATACCCGGACGGCGTGAACGTGACGCCCTCGGTCATACCCGTGGGGGACCAGATACCCCACGCCGTCGGGGTGTCGTACGCCTCCAAGCTGCGGGGCGAGGACGCGGTGGCCCTGGTCTACATTGGCGACGGGGGGACATCGCAGGGAGGCTTCCACGAGGGGCTGAACATGGCCGGCGTCCTCAAGACGCCGACGATAGTCGTCTGCCAGAACAACCAGTACGCCATATCCGTGCCCAGGAGCCAGCAGACCGCGTCGAGGACCATAGCCCAGAAGGCGGTGGCCTACGGCTTCCCGGGGATACTCGTGGACGGTAACGACGTGCTAGCCCTCTACGTCGCCGCCAAGGCCGCCGTGGAGCGGGCTAGGAGGGGGGAAGGGCCGACCCTAATAGAATCATACACGTATCGGCTCGGGGACCACACGACCTCGGACGACGCCTCGAGGTACAGGGGCGAGGAGGAGCTGCGAAAGTGGGAGGCCAAGGACCCCCTGAAGAGGTTCAGGCTGTACTTGGAGGCGAAGGGTCTCTGGGACCAGGGCCAGGAGGACGAGGCCTGGAAGGAGGCGGAGAAGACCGTGGAGGAGGAGGTCGAGAGGGCGCTGTCGCACCCAGCCCCCAGCGCCGAGGACGTGTTCAGGTTCACCTACGAGACGATGCCGCCTGAGCTAGCCGAGCAGCTGGAGACGCTGAAGAGGGAGTCGGGCGAGGGAGGTGGAGACTGATGGCCCAGATGAACATGGTGCAGGCCATCAACAGCGCCCTGAGGGCGGAGATGGAAAGGGACGCCTCGATAGTCGTCCTGGGGGAGGACGTGGGCGTGGACGGCGGCGTCTTCAGGGTCACGGAGGGGCTCATCGAGAGGTTCGGCCCGGGGAGAGTCATCGATACGCCCCTGTCAGAGGCGTGCATCGTTGGGGTCTCAATAGGGATGGCCCTCAACGGCTTGAGGCCGGTCGCCGAGATACAGTTCATGGGGTTCTCCTACCTGGCCCTCGACCAGGTCATCAACCACGCCGCGAGGATCAGGAACCGCTCACGCGGCAGGCTCCACGTCCCCATAGTGGTGCGAATGCCGTACGGAGGAGGCATCAAGGCGCTGGAGCACCATTCTGAGAGCACCGAGGCCCTGTACACCCAGGTCCCGGGGCTCAAGGTCGTGGCTCCCTCGACGCCGCGCGAGGCGAAGGGGCTCCTCACATCATCCATCAGGGACCAGGACCCCGTGATCTTCCTCGAGCCCACGAGGAGCTACAGGCTTCTCAGGGAGGAGGTGGAGGAGGACGAGTTCACGATCCCGCTGGGCCGATCCAGGACGGTGAGGGAGGGGGATGACGTGACCGTGGTGGGGTGGGGGGCCATGATGCCGCTCATAGAGGAGGCCACGCGGAGAGCGGACGGCGAGGGGGTCTCCGTTGAGGTTATAGACCTGAGGACCCTGTCGCCCATGGACAGTGCATCCATCGTCGCTTCCGTTAAGAAGACGGGCAGAGCAGTAGTCGTGCACGAGGCCCCAAAGACCTGCGGCCTGGGAGCCGAGATCGTTGCCAGGATCAACGAGAAGGCGCTGCTGAGCCTAGAGGCGCCCGTGGAGAGGGTGGCCGCCCCCGACGTGACGGTTCCGCTGCCCAAGGGCGAGCACCACTACTACCCGAGCCCCGACAGGATCTACAGGGCTATACGCAGAGCCGCGGAGTTTTAGGTGATGTGAGATGGTTGTGGAGTTCAAGCTGCCTGACCTCGGAGAGGGGCTCTCGGAGGCCGAGATAAGAAAGTGGCTGGTCAAGGAGGGTGACCAGGTCAGGAAGGATCAGCCCCTTGTCGAGGTCGAGACCGACAAGGCGGTCGTCGAGATGCCGTCGCCTGAGCAGGGCACGGTGCTAAGGATACACCAACCCGAAGGAAAGATGGTCAAGGTGGGCGAGACCCTGGTCTCGATTGGCGGCCCGGAGGAGAAGGCCGCGGAGCCCGCCGAGGTTAAAAAGGCTTCAGTCTCGGTCGTCGGGGAGCTCCCGGAGTACCGTGAGGTGCCGCCCAGCCCCGAGGGTGCCCCGGAGCAGAAGGTGCTCGCCACCCCAGCGGTGAGGAGGCTGGCGAAGGACAAGGGGATCGACATCGCCAAGGTAAAGGGCACAGGCCCTGAGGGCAGGGTGACCGAGGACGACCTGGCCAAGGCCCGGCCATCGGAGGCTCAGCCCAAGAAGGAGCCCAAGTTCGACATCTACGGCTACGTCGAGAGGAAGCCCCTCCGGGGGATCAGGAGGACGACGGCCAAGAGGATGATCGAGTCTCAGGTCAGGGCCGCCCAGGTGACGGCCATGGACTTGGCCGACGTCACGGCCCTGGCTGAGCTAAGGCGGAGGTGGAAGGAGGCGCTGAAGGAGACGAGGGACCTGAACCTAACCTACATGCCCTTCGTCATCAAGGCCGTCGTGCAGGCACTCAAGTCCAACCCTATCCTTAACTCGACGCTGGACGAGGAGAAGGAGGAGATCGTCCTCAAGAAGTACTACAACATCGGGTTCGCGGTGGCCACTGAAGAGGGGCTCATGGTCCCTGTCATAAAGGGCGCTGACCAGAAGAGCATAACAGAGGTCGCCGAGGAGCTTGAGAGGCTGGTGGAGCAGTCGAACAGCAGGACGGTGGACCTGGCAGACCTCAAGGGCGGGACCTTCACGATAACCAACTACGGGGTGTTCGGCGGCACCTACGGGACACCCATCATAAACTACCCGGAGACGGCGATCCTGGGTACAGGCAGGATAACGGACACACCGATGGTCGTGGACGGAGAGGTGAAGGTCAGGAAGGTGATCCACCTCTCCCTCACGTTCGACCACAGGGTCATGGACGGCGCCGAGGCCGCACGGTTCATGAACGAGGTGAAGAGGCTCTTGGAGGACCCCGACCTCCTGCTGATATCCCTGAACTAGCCTTCACCGGTGGCCGGGCAGCCTACCCGGTCGCCCATGCCTCCAGGCGCTCTCTGGTCACGTTGCCGCAGATCGCCTTACCTGTGCGCTCGTTGTAGAACGATGGGACGCCCAGGCTCCCGCCGCAGGCCTCCGATATGGCCTTCTCGTGGCTCCTCATCAGCCTCGCGTTCTCGTCGTTGTGCCAGACCTCCAGCTCCGTGATCACCCGCCCGGTCTCGGCCTGGAACTGCTCTATCATGG
>MEZG01000037.1 GCA_001775965.1 Candidatus Bathyarchaeota archaeon RBG_13_60_20
TGGGCATGTTCATGCAGAGCCTGGTCACCTTCTATATTCCGGCCATGCAGGCGCTGATGGCTGACAGCATCCCCGCGGAGAGCCGTGGTCTCGGCTTCGCGGCCACCATGGCCATCCCAGGGGCCTTCGGCGTGGCCTCCCCCCTCATAGGCGGCTGGTTCATAGACACCATCGGGGTGAAGCCGGCAGTCAAGGGTCTCTACACTCTAGGCTTCTTCGTGGCGCTGATAGTGGCCACCCTGCGGCTCCGTTACCTCAAGGAGACCCTTGACAGGAGGGACGAGGGTCTCCACATCACCATAGGAAACGTGCCCCACCTGCTCATGGAATCCTACAGGAATGTGGTGGCTACCCTGAGGACGGCGCCCCGTGACCTGGTGAAGCTGAGCCTCCTCGTCTCGGTGGCCACCTTCTCGGTGAGCCTGGTCTCACCCTTCTGGATCGTGCGGGCCACGGAGGTCATCGGCCTCAACACCCGGCAGTGGGGCCTCCTGGCCCTCGTGGTGGGCTCGATAAACGTCTTGTTGAGCTTCCCCGCAGGCCGGCTGGTGGACAGGTTCAGCAGGAGAAGGGTGGCCGGCCTATGCCTCATGGCGTGCGCCGTCCCGTGCCTCCTCTTTCTGAGGGCCACCAGCTTCACGGACGTGATGCTCATCCTGGCCGTGTCGGCGATACCCAACACGTTCATCAACCCCGCCATCCAGTCCCTCTTCACGGACATGGCGCCCAGGAGCAAGAGGGGCCGCCTCATCGCGTCCCTGGGGGGCGGGGGCGTCTGGATCACCAGCGGGGCCTGGGCCACGGGGATAATCGCAATGGCGAGCATAACCCTAGGCACCTTCCTCAGCGGCTACCTGTATAGGCTGGACCACAGCCTGCCCTGGGTCGTTCTCTCAGCCGCGGTGTTCGTCACGGGTCTGCTCGTGATGCTGCTGGTGAAGGAGCCCCGGGAGGTCGAGGCGTAGCTAATTCCCTACATCACCTTACCGATTTTACAGTAATGGATTAATTTTTTATTTTTATGTAAATATCTCCATTTAGCCTAACGCATTAGCTATTGAATACTCATTCCAGCGAATATCAATAGGTGTTGTATCTCCTCTGATACGAAAAAGACAATAGACTTTCTTATCCATCGTAACATACCCATATACTTTCCAATTGTCTTTACTCGGTACGCTATCTCTAGGTAGAAACCATATAATAAAAATTCTAACCCAAAAAGTCTCATTCAAAGACTTTCCTGAAAAGTAATCCTGACCCGCAAAATATCCTACCTCCGATTTTAGGTTTACACTTAATAGTTCAACATCTTGGTAATTTTTTAAGACGTCATGTTTCTTAATTAATCGAGTTACTTCTGCATCATTAAATAAAAATACAAAGCCTTCAATGAAATCGATGTTAAGTATAATAATCATTAGAGCTGTTCCGAAAATGATTACTCTCTTATACGTTTTTTTCATTCAGTCAACCTCCTCTTATACATAATAATAAAGATTATGATTGTTCAGACCCAATACTAGAGACATAGGGCTCTGGATTAGAGTACTTACGTATATAGAAGACATCGAAGTAAGCATCGGTCGCTAAATCTGCTTTTCCTCTGACCCATACTTTTCTTGCATCGTTGTAAGTCTGAGGAGCATACCATCCCTCACCGTTTACTCGGTCTTTGTAGTATTTCACGTAGCCATCTGATGATCGTTTGAATATCTCTATACGGTACCACGTGTCAGCTGTGGGATTCCCCCAGCTTGACATTGTTGACCAGCCAGAGCTGTATACTGTTCTTCTCCAGTCGTTTAAGTCATCTCTGCATAATATTGTTGCTACCATTTCATTACTTGAATCTACACGTAAATTAAGTCGTTGGATCATGAACGGGTACAGGCGTAGCAGGTGAACGAGTCCATGTACCCCTGCCGCAATTATCCTCGCAGAATGTCATGTTCCCTACTCTTAACATACTTCCGCAAGCAGGCAGTCCTCCAGCGAGATGAACCACAGAGACAGCCGAATCCAGAGAGGGAACATCCCCCTCACGTCGCCATACTTCACGAGCCTCACCCCGCACAGGGGTATCTCCTCCCCCTTGTGCACTAGGCTCCCGCCGCCCAAGGCGACCAGGTTCCTCGCCCAGTCCACGTCCCGCCCATATGTGAGGGCGAACACGAACCCCGTCTCTGTGGGGAAGGCAAGGACCGGCGTCCGGTAGCCGCGGCCGGAGCGCCTCCCCCTGTGGCTCACTATTGCGAATGGGGGCATCCGGCCCGCAAAGATGAGGAAGAACCTGTTGGTGAAGTGCTTGTTGAACCTAGCTACCCCTTTTGGTATCGGCATGCTTCAGGTGGTAACACATAGAGCAAGGGGATAAGAGTTTGGAGTAAAATTGAGACTTCGTGTAGGGCTGCCTCGGATGATCTCTAGCCAGCCCACAGACGCTCACCCAGAGGTGAGGAGTGCGATTGCAGAAGAGTACGCACCAATCTCGGCCGCCAGCCCTGAGTCCGCGGACCCGATGATGACCGCGTCGCCCTCGCCCGGCCCCAGCGCCATGATCTCGTCCCTCAGCCCCGGACTCACGTCGGCTTCCAACCCGGGGACTAGCAGCCCCCCCATCCTCAGGAGCAGCGTCGTGGCACCCCTCGCCCCCGACAGCAATGCCTCGTCCCTCTGCTCCACACCGAACCTCACTCTGGACGCGCCACTCCTCACCAAGACCAGGTAGTTGCTGCGCGCCACCGTCAGATCGGTGCGCCCCAAGGGCCGGCCCGGGAGAGCCGCCTCCACTTCGCTGAGGAACCGCCGCCCCATCTCTGTAAGGGCCGTCCCCGACCTGCTGGTGGAGACGAGGCCCGCGGCCATCAACCGACCAAGCAAGGTGCGGACCACCCCCTCACCTAGTTCAAGCCGCGCCGCCAGATGCTTCCTCCCCGGCCCCTCTGCCCCTATAAGCTTGAGCGCCTTGACAATGTGCGCCTCCACGAACTGGGGCCGTCTGCCAGGAGCCACACGGTCCACAAAAGAGCCGAGCGTCGAAACCCCCCTCAAGCCCACCAGCCTCCTAGAACCCCGTGTACCTCCAGGCCACCACGTCCCCGTCGTGGAGCCTCCACGCGTCGGCCCCCACAGACCCCATCGCCCACCCGCCGTCATAAGTGAACCACAGCCAGTAATGGTTCTCCACCCCGCTGACACCATTCACGGCGTCCACGAAGGCCCCGAACTCCGTGACAGTGTAGAGCACGTCCGCCACCCGCAGCGTGGCGTTGAGAAGCGTCTCCCCAGGGCTGACCCTCGTCCCATTGAACCAGGCCACGGTCCCGTTCCCGTAGTCCACCATGATGTCCACCACTATCGTCAGCCGCTCCAGATCGTCCAAGGTTCGCCCGTAGTCCGCCTCAACCTGGACGAGACGAGTGTAGAAGTACGCGGAGGCCGCTGCCCCCGCCAACGTCGTGCAAAGAAGCGCCGCCGAAACCCACGTCAAACTCTTCTTACTTAGCATAAGTCTCTAACACCTTCTCAAGGCTGCTGGCTAGGGGCGGGAACCCGAAGCAGAAGAAGACCGCGTTGCTAGCCTCGTGGGCGACCGCGAAGGGCACCCCACCCACTAGGGCCACTGCCAGGGGCACCCCCGCCGTCAGGGCCGAGACAACGTTCGTCTCCAGGTCGTACACGAAGGTCAGCAGGAACCCCACCACGGCCAGCCGAGCGTCCGGCCCCCAGCCCACCCTCCCAAGCCTGCCCCTTAGAGCCCCACCGGCTAACCCGTACAGGGTCTCACCGAGCACGGTCGCCCCCAGCACGGGTAGGCTGAATCCGTATGGGTTCAGCGTCCCGTACACGAGCCAGGTGAGCGCGCCGACGCCTGCCCCCGCTCCTGCTCCCAGGAGGAACCCTGCGGTAAAGACGATGAGGTCCATGAGCTTCACGTTCACCACCCCGATGAGCAGATAGTTGGTGGCTATGGCCGATGACGCGAGCAGCGCCGCGACGGCGGTGCGCTGGGTGCCGTTGAGTCCCCGCTCCAAGACCAGTCATTGGATGGTTCATCCATCCAACACTAAAGTCTTACGCTTAAAACGGTGAATGACGCCGTGTAGTATCGGATGATCGAGTACTTCGACGCCCCGGATATAAAGCGCAGGATAACGGAGATCACGGAGCTGCTCCGCTTCGACCACGTCGACCTCAACAGGATATACTGCGTCAGGAGCCGGGGTAGCGACGCGAAGCGCACCATAGCCCGCATACACGGCCTCGGGAAGATATGGCAGGAGGCCATGCGCATGGAGCCCACGTACATCGTCGAGGTGATACACGAGCTCTTCGACTACTACCCCGTGGAGGCCCAGGACAGGACCCTCATCCACGAGATGATGCACATACCCCAGGGGTTCAGGGGCGGGTTCAGGCACCACAAGGACCACGTGACCAGGGACAACGTGGACACCTGGTACAGGCGCCTATGCACTCGCAGGGTGGAGCAGGGAAAGGAATAACTTTGGCCGCGGGGACTACTTGACAGTGTACCCAAAACCCCTGAAGCTCATCGTGGAGAAGCCCTCGATCCTTAGGGAGTTCATAGCTGGGCTCGGAGAAGAAACGCTGTACGCCTACGACAGGAGGGTCGTGGGCGTCTCGGTGAACGGCAGGCGCCTCTGGGACTCGGCGAGACTGGAGCCGGGGGACAGGGTGACCATCTACCCCGTGATCACGGGGGGATGATCAGGGGGTAAAGCTCGAGCTGCACATAGGTCAGCAGGCCGGTCGCAAGGATCCCCCAGGTGAGCTGCCCAAGCGTGTGCAACTCCAGCTTGTAACGCGCCCATGAGACGATGACCGCGGCCAGGAGGAAGGGCCAGAAGGCGAGCCCGTACTGGTGGACGAGGAAGGTTGAGGGGCCGGCGACACCCGCAGCGTGGATGCTTATCTTGTACTTGAGGGTGATCAGCATCATGGCCAGGGTGTTAACGAGGTAGCAGGCCATCAGGTACACCATCAGGGGAGGAGCGCTCATGGCCCGGAGAGCCGCTGCTCCTAAAAGGTAGCTGAGGGATGCGCCCAGGAAGGGCCTAGTCCTGTCCTCCATGCTGTTCACCATCATCTCGGAGACGATGCCACTCCTCTTCATGTACAGGATGAGCAGGATGGGCAGTATGCCCGAGAAGAAAGCGGAAGCCACCATCAAGCCGTAGCCGGGCCTGGGGCTGGCGTGAAGGTAAACGTAAAGGAAAGTGCATGCAGCCAGAAAGGGCGCGTTGAACGCCAGAGAGATGAACTTGGCGGCCCCAACGCGGACCGAGCCCATCACCCGAGCACCTCGACTTCCATACTCTCGCCCCGCTTATCGTAGGCGGCCACGGAGGCCCTCCCGTATGGGGGGCCGACTATCATCATGATCCTGCCGTAGAAGTTGTGGAGGTCGCCGACGGAGGGGCTGAGGCTGCCGGAGGGGTGGCTGTGGACGGTCCCCACTATCGTGAAGTCGATGGGCAGCATGTGGACCGGAAAGGAGGCGAAGCCCCTGCCCCCGACGCCCATGGGGGGAAACAGGGTCTCATCCACCGTGATGGTTCCCCCATCGCTCCG
>MEZG01000038.1:0-1471 GCA_001775965.1 Candidatus Bathyarchaeota archaeon RBG_13_60_20
GCGGGGGGTAGATTTGAACTACCGACCTTGGGGTTATGAGCCCCACGGGCTAACCTGGCTGCCCCACCCCGCTCCGCTCAGATTACCACCCCATACTCTTATAAACCTTCCATCAACCCAAACCACAGAAAAAATGCCTCGCCCCGACCCCAGACGCATCGCACAGCAGCGAATAGAGATACTCTACAACAAGGCGAAGGAGACATACGGCACCGACCCGGCTCTCAGCCGCCGGTACATCCAGCTCCTGAGACGCATCGCCCAGAGGACACGTACAAAGCTACCCACACACGTCAGGCGAGGCATATGCAGGGGCTGCGGAAACATCCTCATCCCCGGACTCAACAGCCACACCAGGCTCAGGCAGCGCCGCGAGCCCCACGCGGCCACCACATGCCACCTCTGCGGCCGCATACACAGGATACCGCTGAGGCCCAGGCGCCCAACCTAGCCGCCACGAAGCACCCTCAAAACCCCAGGCAGCGCAAAGGCCGCCAGGAAGACCAACGCCACGAACCCCAGGAACCCGTAGCTCAGCACCGCAACGTTCCCCAGGTACACCATGTACCAGCACCTGGCCACCGTCCCCACGACCGTAAACACCAGATAACGGACGAAGTCAACCCTGAGCACACCCGCCGCCAGGCTGAACGTCTTGTAAGGCATATACTGGACGCTACGCGTAAACAGGGTCGCGGCGTCCCCCCAGCGGCCCAGCCACCCCTCAGCACGAGCCAAGTCAAGCTCACCCACCCCCACACGCCCACCCAACGCCAGCACCAGGGGCCTACCCGCCAAGAACCCCAGGACGTACCCCACCACTGCCCCCACCGACGCGCCCAGCCCGCCGGCCAGCCCCGCCGCCAACGGGTCCAGGCCTAGGGCCCCAGCCGGAAGGAGCACCAGCTCCCACGGGATGGGGGCCACCGACCCGGCCAGAAACATAACGGCCGCAAGCCCCACATAGCTGTCGCCCATCACCCACACGACGAGCGCCGACAGAGGGTCAGCCGCCACTACCCCGCCACCTCCATGTAGACCTCCTCGATCCTCCGAGCCACCTTCGGCCAGCTGTAGTTCTCCTCAGCCGACTCGTGGGCGCGCCTCCCCAGGTCCGCAGCCAGCTCAGGGTCCCCCAGGAGCGCGTTCACCGCCTCCGAGAGGCCTCGGCTGTCCCACGGCTCGAAGAGGAGCCCGTTGACGCCGTCGTCCACGATCTCCGGGACTCCCCCGATCCTGGAGGCGACGACAGGTCTACCCGCAGCCATGGCCTCTATGAGGGTTATGCCGAAGGACTCGGCCGAGACGGAGGGCAGCACGAAGACGTCGCAGAGCCTGTAGAGCCACGGCAGCGCATCATCGGTGACGTACCCCATGAGGGTCACCTTGTCCTGCAGGTCGAGGCTCTCTACTAGGAGCCCCAGGAAGCCGGCCATGATCCCCTTGCCCGCCACGTAGAGCCGGGCCCCCG
>MEZG01000038.1:1512-1647 GCA_001775965.1 Candidatus Bathyarchaeota archaeon RBG_13_60_20
TGGAACCCCTTGCGAAAGGCGAGCCGGCCCACCCCGAAGACCATGGGATGCTCCAAGCCGCCCGGGTCCACCACGCTCCTGTTGACCGGTCTGGGGTCGCGGAACCTCCCCACGTCGACGCCGTTTGGGATCCCC
>MEZG01000038.1:1660-4681 GCA_001775965.1 Candidatus Bathyarchaeota archaeon RBG_13_60_20
CGTCCATGAATCTCTCGATGAACTCAGCGGCAGAGCCGCTGACGGCCACGACCCTGTCAGCCATGTTTATGTACCGCTTGAAGGGCAGCAGCTGGCTCACCGGGCCCCAGATCAGGTCCGAGGAGTACGCGAAGGTTATGGAGTGATTCGTCAGGACGCTGGGCACGCCCAAGCGATCCGCGGCCTCCAGCGACAGGAGGGGCGTCGGCGTGAAGGCGTGGTGGGCGTGAACAACGTCGAAGCCCTCCTGCTTGATAAGGTTCCTGAGGTCCCTGGGGCTGGGGGGCATGAGTACGTGCTCGGGCGCCGTAAGCCTCTTGGCTCTGACCTCCCGCACCCCCTCCGGGTACAGGTCGCCCTGAGCCTCGCTCCTCTCCATCTCCTTGGTGACGATGACCACCTCGTGGCCCATCTCCTTGAGCTGCCCGGCGAGGCCTAGGATGTGGGACTGGACACCACCCACGGACGGGTAAACCCAGTCACTGCACAAGGCGATCTTCACGCGAGCCCCCTTAGTAACACAGGGTAGGGTGACGGATAAAACATGCTCAAGGGCCCGCACTTCCCACACGTCGTCGAACCCTTTTAACGTCAAACGCGAATGAATGGATCAACAGGAGCATCGAGCCATGACCCTAACCCTGGTCAGCGTCGGCCTCAGCAGCCACCTGGACCTCTCCCTGCGCGCCATCGAAGCCGCCAAGAGCGCCCACCACGTGTACGCTGAGGAATACACCATGAGGCTGGACACGACGGTAGAGACCTTGGAGGCGACCATAGGGAGACCCGTCACGCCCCTGCCGCGGGGAGGCATGGAGGAGGATGCCTCCCGGCTGCTGGAGGCCGCCGAGAACTCCGACATCGCCATCCTCGTGGGCGGGGACGCCCTGGCCGCGACCACCCACCTGAGCCTGCTGGTGGACGCCGCCAGGAGAAGCATCCCCGTCAAGGTGGTCCACGGGAGCAGCGTATTCACAGCCATAGCCGAGTCTGGCCTCAGCCTGTACAAGTTCGGCCGGACCGTCACGGTCCCCATGCCCGAGAAGGGCCCTGTGGACACCGTCCTCAGGACCCTGAAGGAGAACGCCGAGTACGGCCTCCACACCCTTCTGCTGCTGGACCTGGACGTCCCGGCGGGCAGGTACCTCACCGTACCGGAGGCCATCACCCGCCTGGAGAAGACAGGGGAGTTCCCCCTGGACACCCTCGTGGTGGCCGCGGCCAGGCTGGGCTCCGACTCCCAGATCATCAGGGCAGACGCGGCCCTGAACCTCAAAGACGCCGACTACGGGGGCCCGCCCTACGCGCTGGTCGTCCCCGGCCAGCTACACTTCCTGGAGGAGGAGGCCCTGCAGGTGATGGCGGGCTGCCCCCCCGGCCTCCTGGAGGGCAGAAGAGTGCAGGGGGAGTTGGACCGCCTCGTGGAGAAGTACGTCAAGGGGTGCCGGAGGGTGCTGGAGGTCATCAAGGTGGCTGAGCTGCCCTCCGAGTTGACCGGGGAAGCGGTCACTGGCCTCCTCGACCACGCCAGGCGCTACCTGGAGGACGCCGATTACTACAGGGTCGAGCAGAAGCCGGTGGCGCTCGCCAGCGTCGCGTACGCCGAAGGCGTCCTGGACGCCTTAAAGCTTTTAGGCTTAGCCGACTTCCAGTGGTGAAGATGAAGCGGGTTCTCGCTGCGGGGGTCTTCGACCTCCTCCACTACGGCCACATAAGGTACCTGGAGGAGGCCAAGAAGCTGGGCGGCCCCGGCGCCAGGCTGACCGTCATCGTGGCCAGGGACGAGACGGTCCGCCGCATGAAGGGCCAGGACCCGGTCATACCGGAGGACCAGCGCCGGGCCGTCGTGGAGGCCCTCAAGGTGGTGGACGAGGCCCTCCTGGGCTTCGAGGACCTGGACCTGGACCGCGTCATACAGCAGGTGAGGCCCGACATCGTGGCGGTGGGCCACGACCAGCAGGCTATCAGGAACCAGGTCGAGAAAATCAAGAGGGCCCGGGAGCTGAGCCTAGAGATCATACAAGTAGGCCGCTTCGGCGAAGAGGACCTGAACAGCAGCAGCATGATCAAGAGGCGGATCGTCGAAGGGGCAAGAACGAGAGCCTGACCCTGTCCCCGTCGGCGAGCCCCAGGAGCCTCCTCAGGTAGACGGGCGCCACCACCTCCAGGATGTTGAAGTCGTGTATGCTGCGCTCCGCGACAATCAGGGCCCCGTCCACCTCGTCGTTGACGGTCAGGGGGTAGCACCTGCAGGGCCCGAAGCTGCGCTCCCCGTTCTTGAAGCCCTCAAGCCAGATACTGGGCATCCTCTCGAGGTGCCGCCGCTTCTCGTACTCCTCCTCGCCGATCCTGACGTTGAGGGTCCCGGGGAAGGGGTCGAAGCCCAGCTTCTCCTCTATCTGGCTCCTGTACCCCTCCTTCCCTATGTAGTAGGCGCCCTCGAAGAGGCCGCTGACGACCATACCCTCCAGCTCGACGGCGTCAGCCTCCTTCCCCTCAAGGTGCCACTTGAGCTCGGAGAGCACGAGGCTCAACTCCTCGAGGCCCTTATCGGTGAGCCTCAGCCTGCTGCCTCCCGGCTCGATGCTGCGCTCCAGGAGCCCCTCCTTCTCGAGCAGCTGGAGGTGCCTGGACGCGGACTGCTGGCTCCCCCCCGTGATGCGGCTCAGCTCGGTTGTGCTCAGGCGTACCAGCGTCTTCGTGGCCCCCAGCCTCATCAGCGTGTACAGGGTGAACCATAGGTGGGGCTTCAGTCTCTCGGTCAAGGGCGTCCAGAAAAGGGGTTAAGTGGGCGTATATAACCTTTTTATTGGTAGCCTAGCCCTTGGCCACGGCCATCGGCACGCTCATCATGACCTTCTTGGCGAGGCCCACCTTGTGGCTGACGTCGGCCACCCTGTGGATGTCCTTGTAGCTGTCGGGGCTCTCCTCCTCCACGACCCTGCTACTGGCCGCCTTGACGACGATGCCCTTCCTGCGCAGGTCGCTGATGATGTCGTTGGCCGTGAACCTGCGCTTTGA
>MEZG01000038.1:4820-6280 GCA_001775965.1 Candidatus Bathyarchaeota archaeon RBG_13_60_20
ATAATGATGTGTCGGTTGATGAATGCCCAGTTGACGGCGCAGCTCATGGCCTCGTAGTAGTCCTGGGCCTCCCTGCTCTTGATGGGGGCGCACGCCAACTCTCGGCTGGGCACCCTGATGTTGTACCTGCTGGCCGCCCTCTCCATGACCCTTATGTAGTCGGTGGCTATCTGGTGACCGTAACCCCTGCTGCCCGTGTGAACCCACACTATCACCTGGTCGGGGCCCGTGATGCCGTATACCTTGGCTGCCTTCTCGTCGAAGACCTCCTTGACGCGGGCGATCTCGAGGAAGTGGTTGCCGGCCCCCAGGGTCCCAAGCTGGGTGGCCCCCCTCTTCTTGGCCCTGTCGCTCACCTTGTCGGGGTTGGCCTCCTTCATGCAGCCGCCCTCCTCGCTGTGGCTGGGGTCGCGGTCCCATCCGTAGCCCTTCTCCACGGCCCAGGGTATCCCCTCGCTCACGGCCCTGTCCAACTCCTTCTCGCTCAGCCTGAGCTTACTCCCTACACCAACGCCGCACGGCACCAGCTGGAATATGCGGTCTATGAGCTCCTGCTTCCTTGCGTCCACCTCCTTGTACGCCAGGTTGGTGCGAAGTAGGCGCACTCCGCAGTTGATGTCGTAGCCGACGCCCCCGGGCGTTATGATACCCTCATCCATGTTGAAGGCTGCCACCCCCCCAATGGGGAAGCCGTAGCCCTGGTGGCCGTCCGGGAGGGTTATGCTGTAGTTGATGATTCCCGGTAGCTGGGAGATGTTGACGCTCTGGGTCAACGTGTCGTCCCCCTTCATAGCCTCCAGCAGGTTCTTGTCCGCGTATATCCTCGCGGGCACGTTCATGAACCTGTTGTAGGCCTTGGGTATCTCCCACACGTTGTCGCTGATCTTGTCTATGGGAAATTGCATGATTCTCAAACATCTTCCCCTGTGGGAAACCTAATAAGCGTTTATTGGTGTAGAGACCAATGATGGGCGTTGCGCTGGAAGGCTCTTAGAACCCTGCACCTGAGTGAGATCCAGGAGAGGATGGCTGCCTACCACGAGAAGCACGGCAGCCTCAGCCTGCTACACGACGAGTTCGCCAAGGGCCGGATGCCGCCCGGCCGGTTCCAGGAGTACGTCGAATGGACGAACATGACCCACGCGGTTCGGGCCTACCAGGAGGGCGAGGACTTTGAGTACCTCGCCGAGGAGGAGCTTGGCCTCACGGCGGAGGACTTCAGGGAACTGACGCCCCGCCGCCTGGAGCTCCTGGACCTCCTGACCGAGGGGCGAGCGGGCTCCATCAACGAGCTCGCGGAGCACGCGTGCAGGGACGTTAAGAACGTGCACAGCGACCTGAAGGCCCTGGAGAGGATGGGCTTCGTGGCGCTGGTCCGCGAGGGTAGGAGCATGGTGCCCGAGCTCCTGGTCTACGAGATCACTCTGATACTGGGCTAGTGTTATATGACCGGTGCCCGG
>MEZG01000039.1:0-178 GCA_001775965.1 Candidatus Bathyarchaeota archaeon RBG_13_60_20
TAGGGCTCCTCGGGGACGTGGCCCCTAGCACTGTAGAGGAGCCTGTGCTCGAAGAAGACCACCGGGTTGAGGTCGTGGACGGCCGTGATTAGAAGCCCCTTGGCGTCGTAGGGGGTGCTTGGGACCACGATCTTCATGCCGGGCACGTGGGCGTAGAGCCCGTAGAGGCTCTCACTGT
>MEZG01000039.1:203-1289 GCA_001775965.1 Candidatus Bathyarchaeota archaeon RBG_13_60_20
CCCATATATGGCGCGCAGCACCATGGGTACGCTGACGTTGCCCCCCGTCATGTAGGTGGTCTTGGCCATCTGGTTGAGCACCTGGTCCATGGCGACCAGGCTGAAGTCCACCAGCATGAGCTCCACGATGGGCCTCATCCCGGCTATGGCGGCACCAACTCCGGCGCCTATGAAGGCGGTCTCGGTGATGGGTGCGTCCCGGACGCGCTCCCTTCCAAACTCCTCCTTGAGCCCCTTGGTGGCGGCCCTCCAGCTGCTTGAGACGTTCTCGCCGAAGAGGATGACCTCGTGGTTCTCCCTCATGGCGTGCCTGTGAGCCTCGTTGATTGCCTCGGCGTAGGTTATCTCCCTCATCGGGCTCCCTCCGTGTAGATGTGCCTGTAGGCGTCTAGGAGCTCTGGCTCTGGGCTGCCCGTTGCGAAGTCTATGGCCTCCTTGACGGCGGCGACCTCCTGGTCCCTGATGTCCTTGTCCAGCTTCTCGGTGAGTACGCCCTCTTTGATGAGCTTCTCGCGGTAGCGCCTGATGGGGCAGTGCTCGTCCTCCTCGCCATCGACCCTGTGGACCTTGAACTCCAGCAGTGTGGGGCCGTCGCCTGTGCGTGCGCGTTCCACGGCCGCGCCTACGGCCTGGTAGGCTTCCTCGGCGTCCCAGCCGGGGTGGCTGCCCCCCGGCATGCCGTAGGCGGGGGCCCTTAGGCTGACATCGTCGATGCTGAGCTGGGGGTAGTCGATCTCGTGGCCCAACATGGTCTGAACCACGGGGCTGCTGTTCTCGCAGACGAAGACTAAGGGCAGCTTCCAGCACGCGGCTAGGTTCAGGGTCTCCTGGACGCCGCCCTGGTTGCTTGCCCCCTCCCCGAAGTAGCTGACGACCACATTGCCATTTGCTCTAAGCTGGTTGGCAAGGGCATACCCGGCGCACATGGGGACGCTGCCCCCGACGATGCCGTTGGCGCCAAGGGCGCCAGCCTCGGGACAGAAGATATGGTAGGGGCCCCCCTTGCCCCTGTTGGTGCCCGTGACCTTGCCTGCGATCTCGGCCATCATGTGTTTGAGGCTGCAACCCTTAGCCACCAGGTGGCCA
>MEZG01000039.1:1538-6117 GCA_001775965.1 Candidatus Bathyarchaeota archaeon RBG_13_60_20
AGGCTCCTCCCTGCAACAGCGGACCAGGCCAGGTGCATGAAGGCCGTCGTGGACCTGACCAGTACGGCCGTCAGGGCCGGGTACTGGAGGTTGACTATCATCTCGTAGAGGTACCAAAAGTTCTCCAGGCCCGCGAACCCGGCCCCCGCAGCAGCCCCGTAGACCATGCCGTCAATATGGTCGTTGAACTCGTCCCTGACGCGGCTGCTCTTGGCGATGAGGTAGACGCCGTATATCTTCAGGGGTTCCTCGATGAACCCAGCGCCGCCCACCCCCAGGAAGGGCTCCGTGATGAGGGTGTTGAGGACGCCCGCCACTATCCCGCTGAATGCCCC
This sequence comes from Candidatus Bathyarchaeota archaeon RBG_13_60_20, assembly GCA_001775965.1. Classification (GTDB taxonomy): domain Archaea; phylum Thermoproteota; class Bathyarchaeia; order TCS64; family TCS64; genus RBG-16-57-9. Next base: position 1,874 of record MEZG01000039.1, read on the forward strand.
CCAGCCGAAGCAGTAGGCCACCAAGGCCAGAGGCTCCCGCTCGTACCTGTCGCTCCTCACCATGTAGACCAGGTAGACGAGGGGCGCCGCGTACCCCGCCAAAGTGAACCCAATGTAAGTCATCCACGCCTCCCCGTAGGTGGCCAACAGGCCGACGGCGAGAAGGACCAGCGCCCCCACCAAGTAGGGGGTCAGGGACTGGAGAGGCCTATTGAGGAACACCGACATGTTGGGAGGCACCTGTACCGGGGAAGGGTCGAAGAGGCTCCTGAAGCCCTCCTTGATCATGCCTACGGTGCTCAACCTGATGGGGCCTCGGTCCAAGTAGCCCCTGCTCTCGGCCCACTCCGCCAGGCTCTTCCCGCAGCACTCGCAGTACGCGTCGCCGGGCTTCACATCGGCCCCGCAGTGGGGGCACTTGTCCGTGGTTTCCGCCATCCGGTACTATTTGGGGGGCACGGGATATATCTTAATGCGTCTCAGGGCGTGAACACAGGCATTAGTTACTCTCACTGTGTGAGAGAGAATCAAAACCTAGAAATACCGGACGTAACGCAGAGACGACACGGGTGAGGGCCAATGAGCCCTTTAACCCGTGGATTCCAAAAAAGTGATGTGAAGAACGATGGACCCTACACTTGTTGTGATTGGATTTGTTGTCCTGCTAGCCGCCCTGCTTTACTACATGTATAAAGATCAGCGCAAGAGGCCGACCGAGGGGCCGAGGACCGAGAAGAAGGAGCCCACGGTGGTCAAGGCGAGGGACTACGAGGCCCAGATGAAGGCCGTTGAACCCCAGAAGCCTAAACTGGAGCCTAAGCCAGAACCCGTACCCGAGCCCATGACCGAGCCTAAGCCTGAGCCAGAGTCGGATACGGGAAGCCTGGAGAACCTCAGCGGAATCGGTGAGAAGTACAGGGCGCTCCTCAAAGCATCGGGCGTGGATACCCTCCTCGCTCTGGCATCGTGGGACGCCAAGGATCTGCTTGAGAGGCTCAAGGAGGTTAACGGTGACCAGCAGATTGTGAAGCGGTCGCCGCCCCTGGCAACGGTCGAGGACTGGATCAAGCGCGCGGGGGAGCAGGCAGGTTAGCCGCAGCCATCGAGCCAAGCTCGATGGACGCCGTGTTAGACGCTTTCTAAGAAGATTAGCCGCGGCCCTCAAGGTAGGCTAGGCCTTTAGCCGTCAGCCTCACCCTCACCCCCTGCTCCTCCGCGTAACCCTCCTCTATCAGCCCGTCCAGCATATGCTCCGCCTCGCTCATCCACCTGGGGACCGCACCGCTGCGGAGCAACTCACGGTCCGCAGGGTGGAGCATGGACTCCATGAGCCCGTACAAGTGGGATAATACCTGGTCCCTGGACGCGTCGCCGCCCAAGTCCCTTAGGGACGCGAGCAGGTTGGGCCCGTACTCTGGCTTGCTGGTCTGGGGCGGCACGAGGAAGGTAAGCCCTGTAGAGTTATAACCTATCTCTAACCATGGAAGGCTTCAGTGGCGAGTACTCCTTCCAAGGCGGCACATAGTCCTTTGGGATAATGTTCCCACTCCCGCATTCAGGGCACGAAAAATTTGGTGGGATGGGCGTGTATGTGGCGCCGTATGCCTTGCATCTCCACTCCCTCATGCCTCATGAGGAGATGCGTTTCGTAATTTAATTTTTCAACAGGTTATAGGTTCTAGGTTGAGAGCTGCTTGACGGCCTCGGGGGGGAACCGGACCCAGACTTGGTCTCCCGGGCTGATGCCCTGCTCCAGGAACCTTCGGCGGCTCAGGTCGACGACCATCTTAACCCCGATGTCCACGGTGAGGGTGACGCTGGGCCCCACGTTGGTCGCGGCCTCCACGGTGCCCTTAAAGACGTTGTCTCTTGTGGAGACGGGGGTCCTCATGCTGACGCTGATGTCGTCGCTGTGGACGCCGAGCCTGGTCTGGCCCCCGGCTGGCGCCTTCGCCGCCCTCACGACGAGGCCGCCCAGCCTCATCTTGGCCAGACTGCGGCCAGCCTCGCTGAGTTCCGCGTCGAAGATGTTCTGGAAGCCTAGGAACCGGGCCGCGTACTCGTCCACGGGGTCCTCGTAGACCTGCTCCACGGAGCCCACGGTCACCAATGTTCCGCGGCGCATTACCCCCAGCTTATCGGCGAGGCCCAGAGCCTCCTGCTGGTCGTGGGTCACGTGGATCACGGTGCAGCCCAGGTACCTGTGGATCATGGCTATCTCCTCAAGGAGGCCCGCCTTACTTGTGACGTCCAGGCTGCTCAGGGGCTCGTCCAAGAGGAGCAGCTGAGGTCTGAGGATGATGGCCCGGGCGAGGGCGGCCTTCCTCTTCTCTCCGCCACTCAGGTTCACTGTGGGCCTATCGGCGTACCCGGCGAGGCCCATCATCTCTATAACTCCCTGTATCTCGCGGCTCCAGTCACCCGGGAGCCTCCGCAGCTTGACGACGTACTCCAGGTTCTCGCGGAGGGTCTTGTCGGGGCTGAGGTTGGGGGTCTGGGGCACGTAGCCAACGCTCCGCTTGTTGGGGGGGAGGGCAGTTATGTCCTCCCCGTTGAAGAGGATGCTGCCCGAGTCCACCTCGTGGAACCCGTTTATGGTCTCGAGGAGGAGGGTCTTGCCGCTGCCGGTGGGGCCCACAAGGACGAAGTAGTCGCCCGGATCCAGCTCTAGGATCACGTCGCGTAGCTGGAACCCGTTGAAGTCCTTGTTCACTCCCCTGAGGCTCAGGCTCCCACCCATGACGGCTCCTCCCAAACAAGTGGGCTCACCCGCGCTTAAATGTAATGAAGCAGGGCTTCATGGCAGGGAGCCGCGGCGCCGCTAGGGCGCCGCTAGCCTGTAGAGACTGAGGCCACCGCGGCCCACGACAATGGTGTAGGCGTCCGTACGCCCTGTAGAGTCGGCTTCCACCCATGTCCCAGTCTGGTCGGGGACCCAAGTTAAGGCTGATGTGACCGGGTGGCCGCGGTACGCTGCCATACACAACGCGAGGTTCACCGTCCCAGCCCCAGGCTATTAGAGTCAATGAATGAAAAAGAGCAATAATTTCGCCTTCTTCGCCGAAAGGTGCGGAAGTATTAAATATTATTTGAAAGGAAAAGAGGAAATAGAAGGGAACGTGATGTCTGAGGAGATTAAGGTGGCGCCCATGCACAAACTAATAAAACGGGCCGGCGCAGACAGGGTCAGCGAGGAGAGCGCCGTGGCTCTTGGGGCGGCCCTTGAGGAGATAGGCGTCAAGGTGGCCAGGGAGGCAATAGACTACGCCAGGCACGCCGGGCGGAAGACGGTGAAGGCACGGGACGTGGAGATCGCCGCCAAGAAGGTCCTAGAGCGATAGGAACATATATTTCCGTGGGCTCCGTTTTCTCGGTTTAGCATGCAGTCCTATCAATGCGACGTACTTGTTGTGGGGGCGGGCCCTGCCGGAAGCATGGCCGCCCGCGCCGCTGCCGAGGGCGGCGTGGATGTCACGATCATCGAGGAGCACCCAGTCGCAGGCACCCCGGTTTACTGCGCGGAGGGTCTCAGCATCGGCGGCATTCTGGACGGTGGCCTGGAGCCCGTTGAGCCCTACGTGTCCCAGAGGATCTCCAAGGCCAAGGTCGTCGCGCCCAACGGTAACTGCATCGAGCTGACGAGCGACAACTGGACTGGGTACACCCTGAACCGCATGGCGTTCGACAAGGCGCTGGCCGACAACGCGGAGAAGGCGGGGGCCAAGATGATGGCGTGCACGAGGGCCACCGGCGTCATCATGAACGGCAGCCGAGTGGTGGGGGTGAAGGCCGTTAGGGATGGGGAGCCCGTGGAGTTCATGGCCAAGGTTGTCATCGCGGCGGACGGCCACTGGAGCGTCATCAGGCGATCAGCCGGCCTTGAGCGATACTTCAGGGACTACGTGACCTGCGCCCAGTACGTGCTGGGCGGCCTGAGCCTTGATGACCCTGGAGTCAACGAGTTCTATATGGGCTTCAAGTACGCGCCGGGCGGCTACGCCTGGGTGTTCCCCAAGAGCAGTGAGGTTGCCAACGTCGGGATAGGCGTCAGGAGGATCCACACCCGGCCGGCGATAGAGTACCTGAGGGACTTCGTGGCCGGGGACCCCAGGTTCAGGGGCGCGAAGATACTGCTGAGGAACGGCGGCATCTGCCCGGTGTCGGGCACCCTGGACAGGATCGTGGCGGATGGGCTGATGCTTGTGGGGGACGCTGCCGGGCAGCTCATACCCATGACGGGGGCC
>MEZG01000040.1:0-4775 GCA_001775965.1 Candidatus Bathyarchaeota archaeon RBG_13_60_20
AGCAGGGCAAGGGTAGCCCCAAGGACCTCCGGGACATCGACCGCTGGATGCTCAGCAGGCTCCAGGGTCACATCGCGGACGCCCAGGAGGCCATGACCGAGCTCAAGGTCAGGAAGACCATACACGCGGCCCTCTACGAGCTCAACCAGGACCTGGAGTGGTACACCAAGCGCGTCGCCAAGCAGAGGGACCTGAAGAACAGGGCCAAGGCCATCCACCACGTGGAGTGGACCGTCCTGGACACACAGATCAGGATGCTGGCCCCCTTCACCCCCCACCTCAGCGAGGAGATTTGGGAGTCCATGGGCGGCGAGGGCTTCGCCGCCTTCGCCGAGTACCCCAAGCCCGACGAGAGCCTGGCGCAGAGGGACAGCGAGGTGCTGGAGACCATCGTCCAGAACAGCATGGAGGACGTCCAGAACATCACCAAGGTCACCGGCATAAAGCCCGTGAAGGTCCACTTCTACACGGCCGACGGGTGGAAGTGGAAGATGTACCTCAAGGCCCTGGAGCTCTCCAAGAGGGGCACCCTGGACGTGGGCGCCCTCATCAAGGAGGCGTTCAAGGACGAGGAGATGAAGACCCGCGCCAAGGTGGTCCCCGGCTTCGCCCGCACCATCGTCGAGGACGTGGTGAAGCTGCCCGCCTCCGACCTGGAGATGCGGCTGAGGCTAGGGCAGCTCAACGAGGTCGCCGTGCTTCAGGACGCAGCCGCCTACATGGAGGCCGAACTGGGCTGCGCCACGGCCATATCCGGCGAGTCGGACCCCTGGATCGAGGACCCCGCCAAGCGCGCAGGCAGGTCTAAGCCCTACAGGCCGGCCATCTACGTCGAGTAGGCGCGGCTCCTCGCCCCGGGGCGCGGGGCTAGACCCCTTATTTTAAGAGGTTTTCATCCCATGATTAGTACCGTCTGAGCCGGGGCTCCTGGGTTCGCCGGAGGACCCTTACTACTGTAGTAAGAAGGCGTTTTCAGACAATGACGAGCCTCTTGCCGGGGTTGTGTGACGCATTTCTGTATGGCTAGACATACACTTGTGAGGATCGGCCACGGAACGGGCCGCATTTCACAAGCCATTTCGTGAATCTGGGGTTTTCCAGGTTCATCACGGTTAACCCCCTACGTCAGGGGCAATACCCAGCTACACGGTATAAGCGTTTCTCGTGGCTTGTTACTGCTGTAGTAAGAAGGCGTATAGGGCGCTGCTCGGAGCTTCTTGCGTGTGAATGTGCCGTGATTCGGTATAGAATGGCCCGTGTTTTTGATTAGAATGGCGGAGCATCGGAGCGGTTCCCGGTCCTTCACGCGAGAAGCAGCTGAAAACTGTTCAAATCGCTCACCCCCTCCCCCCCTGGTTAAGGGCGGCGACGCTGATGCTGGCCTACTCTATTGAGCGGCCGGCGACATCGCATTCGTCGTTGTGGGCTAGTGCCCCGTCAACGATGTAAAAAATACGTCGATGGATGAACGTCTCCCCTGCCTTTTTTCTGCTTCGGCTCCCGCGGTAAAGGTTTTTATGGGGTCCACGTTCACTCGGAGTGGAATGATAGCGCTGGGCGTCGAGTCCACGGCAGACAACCTGGGGATCGGAGTAGTAGCGGGTGATGGGCGAGTCCTGGCCAACGTGCTGGACGTCCACGTGCCTGCGGAGGGGGGCATCCACCCCAGGGAGGCTGCTAGGCACCACAGCGAGTGCATGGGCGGCGCCGTCAGAAGGGCCCTGGACGAGGCCGGCGTCAACGCCAAGGAGCTCGACATCATCGCCTTCGCACAGGGGCCCGGCCTCGGCCCCTGCCTAAGGACCGGCGCCACCAGCGCCCGCGCACTGGCTTGCTACCTGGGCAGGCCCTTAGTGGGCGTCAATCACTGCGTCGCCCACGTCGAGGTGGGCCGCATGGCCACCGGCGCGGAGGACCCCCTCACCCTCTACGTATCGGGGGGCAACACCATCGTCAGCGGCTACGAGTCGGGCAGGTACCGCATCTTCGGGGAGACCCTGGACATCGCCGTCGGCAACTGCCTAGACACCTTCGCACGGGCCGCCGGCCTGGAGTACCCAGGGGGCCCCGACATCGAGCGATGGGCTGCCCGGGGAGAGAAGCTGATATCCCTCCCATACACGGTGAAGGGCATGGACCTCAGCTACAGTGGCCTCCTCACCGCTGTCACAGCCGAGCTCCAGACCGGGAGGCACAGGGTCGAGGACCTGTGCTTCAGCCTTCAGGAGACCGCCTACGCCATGCTGGGGGAGATCACAGAGCGGGCGCTAGCCCACACGGGGAAGCCTGAGCTGCTCCTCACCGGCGGCGTCGCGGCCAACAAGCGTCTGGGCAGCATCGTCCGGTCCATAGCGGAGGAGCACGGCGCCAAGCCATATGTTGTACCCATAAGGCTGGCGGCGGACAACGGCGCCATGATCGCGTGGACGGGCATCCTGGCCTATAACTCGGGGATCAGGACGCCTGTGGAGTCCAGCCACGTGAACCCCAACTGGAGGATGGACCAGGTGGAGATACCTTGGAGAAGTTGATAGCCCGCGGCGCAGAGGCCGACCTCATCCTCACCGACTGGAACGGGCTCAGGGCGCTGGTCAAGACGAGGAAGCCGAAGAGGTACAGACACCCCGAGCTGGACAGGCAGCTCAGGAGGAGCCGCACCAGGGCCGAGGCGGACATAATCCACAGGGCGAAGGAAGCGGGGGTTCCCACGCCGCTCATCTACCAGGTTGACCCCGAGAACGCGGTCATCGTCATGGAGTACATCGACGGCGTCAAGGTCAGGGACCTGGTGGACAAGCTGGGCGACGAGGAGAGGACGACCCTGTTCCACAGGATCGGGGGATACGCGGGCACGCTGCACAGGGCAGGCGTAATCCACGGCGACCTCACCACCAGCAACATCATAAAGAGCGGGGACAGGATCGTGTTCATCGACTTCGGGCTAAGCGAGGTGAGCAACGAGGTGGAGAAGCGGGGCGTAGACCTGAACCTCATGAACAGGATGCTCACGAGCACCCACTACAGGCACCAGGAGCAGCTCCTGGAGGCGTTCAAGGTGGGGTACAGGGAAACCAACCCGGAGGCGGAGGAGGCCCTCCAGCGGATGGAGGAGGTCGCGCGGAGGGGGCGCTACATTGAGAAGAACTAGGATATGGATGGGCACCAGCAGCGACCACAAGTACCAGGAGGCGCGGGAGGTGCTCGCCGAATACGGCGTCGAGCTGGAGCGGCTAGGCATCGACCGCGTCGAGATACAGGCCGACGACCCGGAGGTCATCGCCGAGTTCAGCCTCAGGCAGCTCGACGTGGACGTACCAATACTCATCGAGGACGCGGGCCTCTACATCGACAAGTACTACGGATTCCCCGGCCCCTACAGCAGCTACACGCTGCGCACCATCAGCAACGAGGGTATACTGAAGCTCATGGAAGGCGAGGCGGACCGGGGCGCCCGCTACATCTCGGCCGTCGCCTACAGGGACGGCAAAACCTCGGTCACCTTCACAGGGGAGGTCGGTGGCGTCATAGCCCACGAGTGCCGCGGCACCGGAGGCTTCGGCTTCGACCCCATCTTCGTACCAGATGAGGGCGACGGGCGCACATTCGGCGAGATGACGCCCGAGGAGAAGGCCAGGATAAGCCACAGGGCCCGGGCCTTCAGGAAGCTGGGCGAGTGGCTTACCAAGCAGGTCTAGCCGACCTTGAGCAGGCCAAGGGCCTCCGCGACCAGCCTCAGGCTGACCAGCATGATGGCCACGTTAATGATCACCCTGAACCTGGGGGCAGGTATCCTACCGACCAGCACACTGCTCAATGAAGACCCGACTAGAGCCACGGCGAGGAGAGCCGGAACATACAGGTAGTAGTCGGGCGTCAGGAAGCCGCTCAGAAGGTATACAGGGACCCTGGTCAGGTCTACGAGTAGGGAGATGGCGCCTGAGGTGGCGATGTAGGTACCAGAGTCGAGGCCGAAGGCTGAGAGAAAGGCTCCCCTGATGGGGCCTCCCGTGCCCACGAGGCCCGAGGAGAAGCCGTACACACCCCCGCCCAGGACGCTTCTGCTGGCCGTGGGACTTACTGTTACCTGTCTCCCCATCAAGCCGAGCGCAGAGTAGGCGACGAGGATGAGCCCGACGGCGAGCCTGAGGGGGTCCTTGGGGAGTACACTGACCAGCATGGCGCCCGCGAAGGTCATGGCGACCGCGGGTAAGCCAAATAGGAACATCAGCCTCCTGTCCAGGTTGCCCCGGTAGAAGCCGACTCTGCCCAGGTTCCCGAACAAGTGGAAGATGGAGACCAGTGCCAGGGCGGTCTCGTACTGGAAGACGCTCAATGCGACGGGGAGAAGTATGCTGCTGAAGCCGAAGCCCGCTATCGTGCCGATCAGGGCCGCGACGAGGGCAGCCGCCCAGAATACAGTCTCCACAGGTGGAATAAGGAATACGACAGTATTAAACCCGTGAAGCAACTGTGAGACATCGCGTTCAGCCACCTCTTATTCTGTACTCACGCGTTCGCGATGTCGCAATGCCCTGACTATATCCGTGCATGTCAGGCTCGCCTTGACCGTATCCTCTCCAGCGCCCAGTCACGGGTCTCAGAGGTCCACGAGGTGGCCGGGGAGTGGGACACCCTGGCTAAGGTCAAGGCTGAGAACAACCTCGGACTGTACGACCTGACCAGGAGCCTGGAGATATCCGGAATAAACAAGATGTCCACCATCGTGGCCTTCAAGACCGTGAAGGAGAACCCGGGCGTAGAGGTCTAGCACTCAG
>MEZG01000040.1:4877-8965 GCA_001775965.1 Candidatus Bathyarchaeota archaeon RBG_13_60_20
TCGCTGACCCCTATGACCAGGTCGCCGCCGTCGGCGTTCATGAAGGCGCACAGGGTCTTGAGGCAGTTGACCTCCAGCTCGGGGTCCACGCACTTGCCCCGGGTGTTGTACCTGAGACTGGCCTTGAACTCCAGGTGTGGGCCCTCATCAAGGTTGATGAGCTCCTCGACCTCCTGGGGGCTGTTCAGCTTCCAGCTGCTCTTCTTGTACTCCTTCATGATCTCCGGCTGGAGGGCGGCTATGTCCGTGAGGCTGAAGATGCCCAGGATCGTGCCGCCATCCTGGGGTGGAGGACTGGGAGCTTCTTGATCCTGTTGTTGAGCATCAGGTGGCCCGCCTCCTCGAGGCTCATCTCGGGGTCGGCTGAGATCACGGGCTTGGTCATGACCTCCACCACCTTGGTGGCCTTGGGGTCCCTGCCGCTAGCCACCACCCGCTGCAGCACATCCTTCTCCGTGAGATGCCGTCCACGCCCAAGCTGTCCGTGACGAGGAGGCTGCTTATCCCGAAGCGGGTCATAAGACGAGCGGCGTCCTCCACCGACTCTTTCGGTGAGACGGATACCACGCTGGGGGTCATGAGGTCTTTGACCTTGAGGGCGCACGCTTGTGACCTCATAGCGATTCTCCTTCAGGTGTACGCCTATTGATGGTAATGGAGTATAATACTGGAGCCCTAAAAGAGTTTTACGATCCTTAATTCACTGGGGGCTGAAAAAAACATGCACGAGGCCCCCTGAAACAGAGGGGATAAACCTTTTTATAGGCAGCAGAGTCTAACCTTAGAGCACCCGGTGAAAACACACCATGGTAGGGAAACTCTCAACGATGCGGGGCGGAAGCCGCAGCACCAGGCCGGTGAGCAAGCGGCCCCCCAACTGGGTGGTCTACCAGCCCGACGAGGTCCAGGCGCTCATCATCAACCTGGCCAGGGAGGGCAAGAGCCAGAGCCAGATAGGAAACATCCTCAGGGACGTCCACGGCGTGCCGCTGGTGAAGCCCATAGTGGGCCACGGCGTCAGGAAGACCTTGGAGGACGCGGGCCTGGCCCCACAGATACCTGAGGACCTCTACAACCTTATGGTGGCGGCCACCCGGCTCCGGAGGCACCTGGAGCGCAACCCCAAGGACTTCGGCAACAAGAGGAGGCTCCAGTTGACCGAGAGCAACATCTACAGGCTCACAAGGTTCTACAAGAAGAGAGGACTTCTGCCCAAGGACTGGGGCTACAGGCAGGAGATAGTCACCGTCTAGCCGGGTCCACATGGACCAGCGGGACGCCTTCCTTCAATCCTTCAAGCCGGCGGTTGACCTTTTCCTCGAACACGCCAAGAAGGGCAGCAGTATACGCGTCGTGACCCACAACGACGCCGACGGCCTCAGCAGTGGCGGCATCATGGGCGTCGCCGCGTACAGGGCGGACGCCTGTTTCAAGGTGTCCAGCGAGAAGAAGCTGGACGAGAGGCTCGTCAACGCGCTCCGGGAGGAGAACCCCGCCCTCGTGGTGTTCACCGACTTCGGCAGCGGCTACCTGAACATCATAGCGGAGACCCTCAGGCAGCCCGTCATCGTGCTGGACCACCACATCTGCAAGGACGCCGAGGCGCCCAACGTGGTCCACGTGAACCCCATGCTCCACGGCATCGACGGCGCCAGGGACATAGCGGCCAGCGGCATCAGCTACCTGTTCGCCAAGGCCACGGACCCCAGGAACGTGGACCTGAGCTGCCTGGCACTGGTCGGGGCCCTGGGGGACCAGCAGGACAAGGGCGATCGTAAGTCCCTCGCCGGCCTCAACACAGTCATCGAGGAGGACGCCGTCAAGGCCGGGCTCCTGGAGAAGCACGTGGGGCTCATCTTCTACGGCTACGAGACCCGGCCGGTGCCCAAGGCCATAGCATACACGACTACGCCTTACATCCCGGGGCTCAGCGGCAACGAGGGCAACTGCGTCGCGTTCCTCAAGCAGATAGGCATCGAGCTGGGCAAGGAGCGGCCGCGGGCCCTGGCCGACCTCTCAGAGGACGAGAAGCGCACCCTGTTCAGCGCCCTAAGCAGCCACATGGTGAGCACAGGCTGCGACCCCTCCTCGGTCCACCAGCTCATAGGCACCATATACACCTTCAGGCTGGAGGACCCCGGCACCGCCCTCAGGAGCGGCCGCGAGTACGCCAGCCTCCTTAACGCCTGCGGCAGGATGGGAAGAGCCGGCGTTGGCCTCAGCATCTGCCTGGGCGACAGGGGCGAGGCCATGGTCGAGGCCCAGCTGACCCTGGACGAGTACCGCCGCAGGATAGGCTCGGCCCTGGACCTGGTCCAGACGGAGGGCATGGTGCAAGAGCTGGACCATATCTACGTGATACGGGCCGGAGACCAGATAGACGACACCGTCATAGGCGTCGTCTCGGGCATACTCCTCGGCCAGGGCATCCTGAAGAACACCAAGCCCATCGTCGCCACGGCCCTGAGCGATGACGGCCAGGTCAAGGTCTCAGCCCGAGGCACCGAGGAGCTGGTGGCCAGGGGCCTCCACATGGGCCGCGTCATGCAGGCCGCGGCCGAGGCGCTGGGCGGGGGAGGAGGAGGCCACGACGTGGCGGCGGGGGCCTACATACCCGTTGATAAGGAGGAGGAGTTCATAGCTAAGGTGAACGGCCTTGTCCCGGAGCAGCACGCCGAGTGAGACCAGCATCACCATAGAGTACGGGAGCCCCGAGGCGGCCCAATCGATACTCAGGGCCATAGCCCCGGACAACGCGGGGACCCCCGAAGGCACAAACATAGAGGCCCACGTGGACAGGGGCACGCTCAGGATCAGTGTACGCAGCAACCGTGGCCTGGGCAGCCTCGTGTCCACGCTGGACGACCTTCTCAGCTGCATACAGGCAGCCGAGGCCGCTCTCAAGCAGCTATAATTATGACGGGTTCCAGGCTTACCCTCGCTTTCACGCTCTGCCACACGAGGCTGTACTTCTCGGCCATCTGGAGGGCCCTCCGCACCCTGTCCTCCGAGGCGCCCCTAGCCACGACCCTGGGCCTCATGGTCACCTCGCTGAAGGTGCTGGTCCTGTCCAAGTACTCCTCGACGCGGCCCGCGGCCTCGCAGGTGTAGCTCACCAGGTCGATCTTCAGCTTCTCCGCGGCCCAGATGAACATGAGCGCGTAGCAGGTGTTGAGAGCCCCGACAAAGGCGTCCTCCGGCGTCAGGACGCCGCCCTCGCCGTGGAGGGACTCGGGGGCGCTGAAGGGCATCTCTGCGCCGTTGCTGCACCTTAGGAGGCCCCTGTGGCCGCCCGTCCACTCTAGGCTCGTGGAGTACTCAGGCATCCTGCCCACCCTGAACCCAGTCGATCCTCTTCGCGATCTCCGCGGCTACGCGTTCGGCCAGCTCCACGTCGGCTTCTCCCAGGACCCGTCTGTCCTCCGGCGCCTTCTCGTCCCACTCCTCCAGTAGGGCCTCCACGTCCACGTCCGCCGCCGTGGGCCCGCTGTACTTCTCTATGGCCTTCTTGGCGCACTGCTTGTGGCAGCCGTCCACGGGGATGGTGGGAAACCGCTGGGCGAACTCGCGTTCGCCACTGTCCCCGGCCAGGAAGAGGGGCAGACACAGGGTCACCGTCTCCGGCCTGACCCCCTCCAGGATGAGCCGCGTGGCGACCCTGCTCAGGGTCCCCAGGCTGCAACACTCGCCGCTGCAGCTGACCACGCCCACCTTGGGCCTGATCTTCATCGCTGGCCCTCCGCGAGCTCGTCCACCTTGGCGGCTATCCTGTCCGCCAGGATCGCCGACAGCTTCTCGCCGTCACCGTCCAGGAACGTGACCTCCCGCGGCTTCAGCCCCCGGTTCTCCCTGAGTAGGTCCATGACGCGCACGTGGGCGGCGACCACGCCGCCGGCCATCTCAATGTTCTTGCGGGCGCACTCTAGGGGGCACCCGTCCACGGCTATGCACAGGCTGTCCTTCACCTGCCTCACGGCCTCCTCGTCCCCTGTGACCAGAAGGCTCAGGCAGTCGGTCTCAGACTTCCCGGGGCGGAGCTCGTCCACGACGCGGAGCGTGGCGTCCCTGCCTATGGAGCCGAAGGGCTT
>MEZG01000041.1 GCA_001775965.1 Candidatus Bathyarchaeota archaeon RBG_13_60_20
CCTACTCGGGCACGAGGCCGTTAAACCCGCTCGTCTTGCCCGTATGTTCACTACAAACAATGTAATCTAAGAACGTGACACCGAAATCACCTCCCCACATCAACCTTTTTATATTAAGCACCGATTCAATGTAGGCGAACGGTGCGTATATGCCATCCTGGAAATACTCGGTGCAAGGGCTAGACCCAGATAAGACCGCGATAGCCAGCGGCAGGGATCTGAGGATTAAGCCTAAACAAGCTAGAGAGATCTGTCACCAGCTCAAAGGCATGAAACTAGAGGCGGCGAAAGTCTACCTGGGAAAGGTCATCGACAAGAAGATAGCCGTGCCGTACTATAGGTACCGTGGAAAGATACCCCACAGGAAGGAGCTTCAGGGGCACGATGCGGGAAGGTTCCCGGAGAAGACAGCCGGGGAGATACTGAAGGTCCTTGAGTCCGTGGAGGCTAACGCGGGGTTCAAGGGGCTATACGCGGAGAGATTAAGGATTGTTCACATGGCCGCTCACAGGGGCAGGGTCATCAGGAAGTTCATCCCCAGAGCGTTTGGCAGGGCGTCACCCTACTATAAACACCTGACCCACATCGAGGTCGCGGTAGAGGAATATTAATGTCGGTTGTAAAGCGCATCATTAAGGATAGTATCGAGCGCGTTAAAGTCGATGAGCTTCTGTACAACGAGTACGAGCAGGCTGGATACGGCGGAATCACACTCACAAAGACCCCCCTCGGCACCCAGATCAACCTGTTCGCCATGAGACCAGGGCGAGTAATCGGTAAAAGAGGGAAGGCCATCAAGGACGCCTCGGAGCGGCTTGAGACCGAGCTGGGGTTACCCAACCCTCAGATCACCGTCGTAGAGGTCGAGGTACCCGAGATGAACCCCCTCATCATGGCCTCAAGAGTCGCGAACGCGTTAGAGCGCGGGGTTCACTTTAGGCGGGCTATTTTCTGGAGCCTCAGACGCATCATGGACAGCGGGGCACTGGGATGCGAGATCGTACTGAAGGGTCCCCTCAGGAGCGCGAGGGCGCGCTTCGAGAAAGTCGTGGAGGGGTACGTCCCTAAGGCCGGTGAGCCCGCCTTAAGATACGTTAAGAAAGCCACGATCCACATAAAGATGAAGAGAGGCGTCCTGGGGGTCACCGTCCACATTGTTCCCCCGGACGCCAAGTTCCCAGACAAGGTCTCGCTTGATAACCTCCCCGAAATAGAGTACCAGCAGCCCATCCCAGGCCTAGAGCCTGAAGCCGAGGTGTCGGTGGAGGAAGCCGTGGCCGTGGGCGAACCCTCAGAGGGCCAAGAGCTGACGGAGCCGCAGCCCGTCGTCGAGACCCTGGAGCCTGGGGCTGAGGAAAGCGGTGAGATAGCTGAAGAGGAATCAGAAGAATCCTCCGAGGAGCCCTCAGCGGAGAGCCAAGTCAAGGTAGACTCTGAGCCCGAGCCTGAGCCGGAAGACGAAGACCTCGACGAGGAGGAGGAAGAGTAGCCTTGCCTATACTCAGGGTGGCTGAGATACGGGATATGAGCCCCGAGGAGAGGGAGGATAAACTAGTCGAGCTCACGACGGAACTCACCAAGATGAAAACCATGATCAAGGCCGGTGGGGCGGTGGAGAACCCGGGGAGAGTCAGGGCGATCCGCAGAACCATCGCCAGGATTATGACGGTCAAGAACGAGGGTGAGTAGATGGCGGTCCCGCAGGCTCACGAGATACTTCACCATGAACTGATCGGGCTAGAAGTAGAGGTTCTCGAGGACAGCAACCCCAGAAACATCGGCATCAAAGGCACCGTGATAGACGAGAGCCTGAACATGCTCGTCATCGGGCAGGGAAAGCCAAGACGCGTCGCTAAGAAAGACGCAGTGTTTAAATTCGCGCTCAACGGCGAAGTCGTAAAAGTGGAGGGCCAAGCCCTTCAGAGTAGACCCGAGGACAGAGTGAAGAAGACTATCAAACGGAGATGGTAGGGCGAGAGAAAAATGATTTCACTTAAGAAACCTGAACAGGACTGCAGCGAGCCAGACTGCCCGTTCCACGGCAACCTCAAGGTCCGCGGGCGCGTCTTCGAGGGGACCGTCGTAAGCACACGGATGCAGAGGACAGTCGTTGTAAGGCTCGAGTACACCAAGTACAACAAGAAGTATGAGCGCTACGCCAGGATGAGCAGCAAGATCACTGCCCACAGCACGCCCTGCGTACCTGTCAAGGTCGGCGACTTGGTCAGAATAGCCGAGTGCAGACCCCTCAGCAAGACAAAGTCGTTCGTCGTAGTGGAGCTAGTGAAGGAGGCTTAGATGGTTGTCCAAGAGGATTAAGAGGAGGATACTGCCTAGGAGCTACGTAGCCGGAGGCTTGACCATAGGCAGCGTGATCAACTGCGCGGACAACACAGGAGCGAGAAGCCTCAGGATAATCCAGATGATGGGCTACAAGGGCAGGAGGAGGAGACTCCCAGCCATAGGCATAGGGGACCTGGTGATGGTGTCCTGCCGCGAGGGAACCCCAGAGATGAGGAAGCAGCTATTCAACGCGGTCATAGTCAGGCAGAGGAGGCCGTACCTGAGGGCAGACGGGACAAGGATACAGTTCGAGGACAACGCCGCCGTAATCCTGACCCCGGAAGGCACCCTTAGAGGCTCCGACGTCAAGGGCCCGGTAGCACGCGAGGCCGCCAACAGGTGGGCGAGGCTAGGCAACATAGCGAGGATGGTGGTCTAAGTGAAGGAAGGCACCAGGAAACCATCCACAGCCAGGAAGCGGAGGTATGGTGCCCCTGTGCACATTCGCAGGAAGTACGTCTCGGCCCCCCTATCACCAAGCCTCAAGGCCGAGCATGGCGTAAGGTCCATGCCCATCATAGTAGACGACACCGTGACAATAACAAAGGGAGACAGGAAGCTCTCCGAGGGAAAGATACTGAGGGTCGACGTGAAGAACACGCGGTTATACGTTGAAGGAATCACGAGGAGCAGGCAGGACGGGTCCACCGTTCAGATGCCGATAAGTCCAGCCAACGTGATGATCACTAAGCTGAACCTTGACGACCAGTGGAGGAGGAAAATACTGGAGCGCAAGGGCTTCAGTGCGGAGGAGGAGTAGAGATGGGTAGGAAAGGCCCAGACAAGCACTTGAAGAGGCACCAGAGCCCAATGTTCTGGCCCATCGAGAGGAAGGCAGGCGTGTGGGCTACCAAACCAAAGCCGGGGCCTCACTCCCAAGGCAACGCCATGCCCCTCAATGTACTCATTAGGGACGAGCTGAAGTACGCTAAGACGGCCAGGGAGTCCAAGTATCTGGTCAAGCAGGGGAAGATACTCGTAGACGGGAAGCCGAGGGTGGACCATAGGTTCCCCATCGGGCTGATGGACGTTGTAACCATACCCGACACCGACGAGCACTTTAGGGTACTACCAGACCACAACGGCAAGCTTAGGCTCCAGCCGGTGTCCGTGGAAGAGGCCAAGTTCAAGCTCGCAAGGATCACGGGCAAGAAAACGCTGCAAGGCAGAAGAACTCAGCTGAATCTCCACGACGGCCAGAACCTGATTATCTCAGCCGAGGCGGACAGCTACAAGGTTAACGACGTCGTAAAGCTGAAGGTCCCGGAGAAGGAGATACTCGAACACATCGAGTTCAAAGAGATGCAGCATATCGTAATAACAGGCGGCAGAAGCCAAGGAGCGCAGGGAATGATCATAGGGCTCGGGCCTGAGCCCGGTTGGAAGAAGACCTGCACCATTAGGACGCCCCAGGGCGAAGACATCAGAACCCTGCTGGGGTACGTATTCGTCGTAGGCTCCAAGCAACCAGTGATAACGCTCAACGCAGGTGAAGGGCAATGACCGAGAACCCCATGAGAGAATTAAGAATAGGGAAGGTCGTAATAAACATCTCCGTAGGTACATCCGGGGAGCCTCTCGACAACGCCATGACCATAGTTAAGCAGCTGACGGGGCAGCAACCCTGCCAACGGATGGCCAAGCAGACCATAAGGTCATTCAACCTGAGGAAGAAGGAGCCTATGGCCTGCCTGGTTACCCTGAGAGGCGCCGCAGCCGACGAGTTCCTGAGGAAGGCGCTGCAGGCGATGGGCAGGACCCTCAATTCCAAGAGTTTCGACAGGCACGGCAACTTCGCCTTCGGGATAAAGGAGCACATAGACATCCCGGGCACCAGGTACGACCCTCGGCTCGGCATAACGGGCATGGACGTCATGGTGACCGTTGAGAGGCCCGGATACGGCATCACACGTAAGAAGAGGCGCCAGGCCAAGGTGGGGAGTAGCCACAGGGTGACCCCCGAGGATTCCATGAGGTACATGGCCGAGGCCTACGGGGTGGAGGTAGGTGTAAACCAATGAGCGTCCAGAAGCAGGGTAAAGAAAGACACTACGGCAAGGGGAGCAGAGGCTGCACCAGGTGCGGCACCAAACAGGGCCTAGTAAGACGCTACGGCATCAACCTGTGCCGCCAGTGCTTCCGCGAAGTGGCTGGAAAGATGGGGTTCAAAAAGTATAGGTGAATGTTATGGATCCACTTGTGAACGCACTTAACACCATCAAGGCCCACGAGCATAGGCGTAAAAATGAGTGCATCATCACCCCAGCCTCAGGGCTTGTAGGGAGGGTGCTCCGCCTCATCCAGAGTAAGGGCTACGTGGGCGAGATCGAGTTCATCGATGACGGCAGACAGGGCAAGTTCAGGGTCCAGCTGTTCGGAAGGATAAACGAGTGCCAGGCGGTGTCTCCCCGATTCAAGACCAGGGTGGCCGAGATGGAGAAGTGGGAGAAGCGGTTCCTGCCGAGCAGAAACCTTGGAACCGTGATCCTCAGCACCCCCAAGGGGGTCATGGATCACAACCAGGCTAAAGATGAGAATGTGGGCGGTGTAATACTAGCCTACATATACTAAAGGTGAATGAATGTGACTGTCCATACAGCTGAGAACCATGTGACGGTACCCGAAGACGTAGACCTGACCCTAGATGGAAGTAAGGTCGCAGTCACAGGCGCCAAGGGAAAGGTGAGCCGGGATTTCGCACACGCGAAGCTTAACCTGGACTACCGGGACAGGGTGCTCCGCGTCTGGGCGGAGAACCCCAGGAAGAAGCAGGCGTCTCTCGTCAACACGATAACGAGCCACGTGAAGAACATGATCGCGGGCGTGACGCAGGGATTCACCTACAGGCTGAAGGTGGTTTTCATCCACTTCCCGATGAACATCCAGGTCGGGGCAGATCGGGTGTCGATCAATAACTTCGTAGGCGAGAGAAGGGCACGATACGCCGCGATCCTTCCCGGAGTCAAGGTCACCATCGAGGGGGACGATATAGTCGTCACCGGCAACGACGTGGAGTTCGTGGGGCAGACAGCCGCCAACATACAGGAAGCCACGAAGATACGTAACAAGGACCTGCGCAAGTTCCTCGACGGCATCTACGTGTACAAGAAGGAGTGATGACAGTTGAGCGACGCACAGAGGAAGAGACTACTAAAGATCCGCAGCAGGATTAATAAACGCAGGCCGAAGTTCAGGCAATTCGAGTCCTGGAGGTACGTAAGGGTCAAGGACCACTGGAGGAGGCCCACAGGAATCGACAATAAGATGAGGTTCAACCTGAAGGGCTGGCCAAGGTCGGTCACTGTGGGCTGGAGGGGCCCCGCCGAGGTCAGGGGGCTCCACTCATCCGGGATGGAGGAGGTTGCGGTCTGGAACACGGCCGACCTGGATAAGGTTAACCCCCAGATACAGGTGGCCAGGATCGGCGGGACTGTGGGCGCCAGAAAGAGGGAGGCCATAAGAACGAAGGCCGCCGAGCTAGGCGTCCGCATCCTCAACCCCGGCTTGGTGGAGTCTAAGGACGAGTTCGAGGAGCTTGAAGACGAGGGCCTCGAGGAGGAGTCCCCAGAGGCTGAGGGGGACGCTGAGGAGGAGGACGAGGAATGAACCTGAGAAGCCAGAGAAGACTAGCCGCCGAGGTCCTGGGGTGCGGGGCGAACAGGGTGTGGATAGACCCCGAGAAGTCCGACGATGTGAGCATGGCCATCACGAGGGAGGAGATCAGGAAGCTCGTCCACGAGAAAGCGATAAAGGCCCTACCCGAGAACAGCCACAGCAGAGGGCGGACCCGCGTCCTGGCGGAGAAGAAGAAGAAGGGTAGACGCATAGGGCCAGGGACAAAGAAGGGGAAGATCAACAGCGTTGTCCCGAGGAAGACCCGGTGGATGAACAGGATACGCGCCCAGAGGCGCAAGCTGAGGGAGCTCAGGGAGAGGCGCATCATAGCGGTCAACACGTACCGGAGACTATACAGGAAAGCCAAGGGCGGAGAGTTCAGAAGCATAGCTGAGATGGAGCGCTTTATAAACGACAGAAACCTAAGGAGGCGCACCTTTGGTTAAAGGACCACGGTACCGTGTAAAGTACAGGCGTAGAAGGGAGAACAAGACCGACTACGTTCTGAGGAGAGCCCTCGCCACGGCGGAAGCGCCCCGATTCGTGGTCAGGGTGTCCAACAAGGGCATACTGGTCCAGGTGACCAACGCGGAGATCGAGGGAGACTACGTGGTGGCCCAGGCCGCCAGCCGGGAGCTGAAGCAGTACGGTTGGAAGGCCAGCGGCAAGAACACCCCCGCAGCGTACCTCGTAGGCTACCTGGCAGGCCGGAAAGCCCTTGAGGCAGGCGTCGCGCGAGCCAACCTGGACATGGGCCTCAACAGGTCCACCACGGGAAACAAGGCGTTCGCGGTGGCCAAGGGGGCCATGGACGCCGGGCTGGAGATACCATGCGACAGCGACATCATGCCCTCGCCGGAGAGGATGAACGGCGGTGCAGTGGCAGAGTACGCCGAGAATATGGCAGACCCCCTCGAGTACGAGAAGCGGTTCTCAATCTATCTCCGTCGTGGACTGAGACCGGAGGAGCTACCCGCCCACTTCGAGGAGGTCAAAGCACGCATAGAGGAGAGAAGCGTTGAGTAGAAGACGGGAGCCTAGCCCACTGGAGAACTGGGTCCCCAAGACCCAACTCGGGAGAAGAGTGTTCGAGGGCCAGATATCCTCGATACACGAGGTATTCTCAGAGGGGCAGAGGATCAAGGAAGTGGAGATCGTTGATCTCCTCGTACCGGACCTTAAAGACGAGGTGATTCACATCAGCCTCGTCCAGAAGCAGACAGACTCGGGCGAGTCGAGCAGGTTCACGGCCCTGGTGGCCGTGGGCAACGGGAGCGGCCTCATAGGCGTTGGCTTGGGCAAGGCCCAGCGAGTGAGAAACGCCATAGAGAAGGGCATCAGGCTCGCCAAGCTCAACCTCCACCCGGTTAGGATGGGGTGCGGCAGCTGGGAGTGCGACTGCGGCGAGGGCCACACACTGCCATTCAAGGTGCGGGGAAAGGCCGGAAGCGTCGTCGTCACCCTGCTCCCCGCACCCAGGGGCCTGGGGCTGGTCGTGGGCGACACCGCCAAGGTAGTGCTCAGGCTCGCCGGCGTCAAGGACTGCTGGAGCAAGAGCATAGGGCAGACCGCCACACGGACGAGCTTCGCGTTCGCCACCTTTGAGGCCCTGAAGCAGACGACCAGCGTAATGACCCCCCAGGACTGGGCGTGATGCAGATGAAGAGCCTATTAGCGATACGCATACGCGGCGGGGTGAACTGCACCAAGCGCGTGGAGGACACCCTCAGGATGCTCAGGGTAGACAGGAACAACTACGCCACCATCCTGGACGACAGGCCCGACTACCGGGGGATGCTCCAGAAGGCCAAGGACTACGTCACGTGGGGGGAGCCCGACGTGGAGACCATTAGAGTCGTGCTAGAGAAGCGCGGCGAGGCCCCGGGGGGAGTCAGGCTGTCCGAGGAGCACTTGAATGAAATCGGCTACGGGGGGTTCGCTCAACTGGCCGAGAAGCTTCACAGCTGCGAGCTCGACATCAACAAGCTGGAGGGCGTTAAGCCCTTCTTCAGGCTCCACCCCCCCAAGAAGGGGTTCAAGAGGACCGTGAAGAGGCCCTTCCGCGACAAGGGCGAGCTCGGCTACAGGGGTGAAGCCATAAACGAGTTGGCTAGAAGGATGTGCTAGACATGCCCCACAAGCTAAGGAAGGTTAGGCGGCAGCGCGGCAGCAGGACCATGGGGTTCGGCCAGGTCGGCCAACACAGGAAGAGCGGGAGCCGCGGAGGCAAGGGCAGGGCGGGCGGCAGCAAGCATTTCTGGATCAGGACGGTCAAGTACGAGCCATGGCGGTTCCACAAGGAAGGGTTCAAGCCGCCCTCAGCGAAGGAGCCTGAGCCGGCCACTATAAACGTGGGCGAGCTTCAGGACCTGGCGGCCAAGGTCATAGGAGACTACGGCGTCAAGGGCGGCAACGAGCTGGACCTCACGGCCCTCGGCATCGCCAGGCTCCTAGGCAGAGGCAGCGTTTCCGTGCCCCTTAAAGTCAAGGTAGCCTACGCCACTGCTAGCGCCAAGGAAAAGGTAGAAGAAGCCGGCGGCTCACTGGTGGAGCCGTAGAGGGAACGGCGTTGGTTCGCTTCCTGGACCTGTTCAAACCGGTCTCGCGTTTCATACCGGAGGTGAGGGCGCCCCAGAAGAAGGTGCCCTTCAACGCGCGCCTCATGTGGACCCTGGCAGCCCTCATAGTCTACTTGATCATGTCGGAGATCCCGCTGTATGGGGTAACCACCGGCGGGACGACAGACCCCTACGCCACGCTGAGGATAATATTTGCGTCTAACAGGGGGACGCTCTTGGAGCTTGGCATCGGCCCCATAGTGACCGCGGGGCTCATCATCCAGCTCCTAGCAGGCTCGAACATAATAAGCTTCGACAGATCGGACCCCGAGGACAGGGGGCTCTTCACCACGGCTAGCAAGGTGTTCAGCTTCGTCATGGTCATCGTGCAGGCCAGCCTCTACATTGTGAGCGGGGTCTACGGGGTGATATCGACGACCCAGTCCGTGCTCATCTTTGTCCAGCTTCTGGCCGCCGGCATGGTGATCATGATGCTGGACGAGCTCGTGCAGAAGGGGTGGGGCATAGGCAGCGGCATAAGCCTGTTCATCGTGGCCGGCATCACCCAGAACATCTGGTGGATGAGCTTTAGCATAGCTCCCCCCCCGGGGGGGGACGGCCGCAGCTACGGCGCCATCGTTGCCCTCTTCCAGGGGATTATGGGCGGGCTGGCGCCCCTCGAGTGGATATACAGGTCCGGGTGGCCCGACATGATCGGGTTCCTCATGACTCTGGTCGTCTTCGCGTTTGTGGTCTACGTGGAGGGGATGAGGGTGGAGATACCCATAAGCCACAGCAGCTACCGGGGATACAGGAGCAGGATGCCCATCAAGCTACTGTACGTCAGCAACATCCCCGTCATCCTCGCGTACGCCATGTTCGCCAACATACAGCTCGTGGGCCAGTTCGTGTGGAGCAGGTGGAATGCGGATAACACCAACTTCGTGTTCAACATGCTGGGCATGTACAACAGGACCGAGAGTGGAGGCATGGACGCCATCGGCGGCCTCGCCTACTACACGACGTCTCCGGGGAGCCTCAGCGGGGTAGCGGCTGACCCCATCAGGGCCATGCTCTACCTGCTGATAGTCGTCGGGTTCTGCGTGCTCTTCAGCCTGACCTGGCTGGAGATAGGCGGCCTGGGGGCTGACCAGATGGCCGATCAGCTGCTCCAGTCAGGGATGCAGGTGGCTGGGTTCAGGCGGAGCAAGAAGCCCCTAGAGAAGCTGCTGAACAGGTACATTCCCACTATCACCTTGATAGGTGGTATGATCGTGGGGCTCCTAGCGGCTACCAGCGAGTTCTTCGGGGTCTTCGGGTCAGGCATGGGCGCCCTGCTGGCGGTGAGCATACTATACCAGTACTACCAGACCATGGTGCAGGAGCAAGTTGAGGACCTATACCCCTTCCTCAGGGGTGCCCTCGGCTAGCCCTCCCCCTTTCTGACTGGTGGGAGGGTAGAACATGGACTTTTCTCTGGCCGCATTTAGCTGTCCATTAATAGTGTTGTGTCTCCCGTGGGCACCTCATGCATGTTTTTATTGTCCTACGCCTGAATGATCCATCAGTGATGGTATGGTCACTTTGAAGGGTTCAAAGACTGAGGGGAACCTGCTGAAGGCTTTCGCCGGGGAGAGCCAGGCGAGGAACAGGTACACGTACTTCGCCAGCGCGGCGAGGAGCGCAGGCTTCGAGCAGATCGCGGCCATCTTCATAGAGACGGCTGAGAATGAGATGGAGCACGCCAAGGTGTTCTTCAAGCACCTGGAGGGTGGTGATGTAGAGATTACGGCCACCTACCCCGCCGGGAAGATCGGGACCACGGCAGAGAACCTGTTGGCGGCCGCGGAAGGCGAGAAGCTGGAGTGGGGGACCCTTTACCCTGACTTCGCCGAGACGGCTAGGAAGGAGGGTTTCGACAAGGTGGCGGAGTCCTTCACCGAGATAAGCGAGGTGGAGGAGAAGCACGAGAAGAGGTACAGGAAGCTTCTGGGCAACGTGGAGAAGGGCGCCGTGTTCAAGCGGGACAAGGAGGTCGACTGGAAATGCAGGAACTGCGGTTATGTGCACCACGGAAAGGAGGCGCCCAAGGTGTGTCCGGCGTGTAAGCATCCGCAGAGCTACTACGAGCTGCGTGCCGAGAACTACTAAATCCCTCTACCACCCTTTTTCAATCGTAACAACATTTTATTCACCAACGGGCGACCCTTAACCCATGACTGTGAAGCTGTACGACAGGGACCATTACCTTAGGGAGTTCGACGCCGAGGTGGTGAGCGTCGAGGGCGACACCGTGGAACTCTACCAGACGGCCTTCTACGCTGAGGCGGGCGGCCAAGCTGGGGACACGGGCACCCTCAACGGAGCCAGGGTCGTCGACACCCGGTTCGACGGCGGCAGAATAGTGCACATCATGAAGTTGCCTCCAGTCTTTAGGCAGGGGGACCGTGTCCACGGCATAATCGACTGGGACAGGAGGTACAGGATCATGAAGCTCCACACCGCCAGCCACATCATGGAGTATTACCTCTGGATGCACCTGGGGTACGCCCAGAGGACGGGCAGCTTCGTGGACGAGCGCAAGGACAGGGCTGACTACATGTATGAGGAGAGGCTGGACCAGGAAAAGCTGAGGAGGGTGGAGGAGGATACCAACAGGTTCCTCTCGGAGGGGCACCCTGTCACCATACAGGTTGACGATGACGGCATACGCCACTGGAGCTGCGGCCCCGTGGAGATGCACTGCGCCGGAACCCACGTCATGGACACCAGGGAGATCGGGGCAATCAAGCTTAAGAGAAAGAACCCGGGCAGGGGCGTCGAGCGTGTGGAAACCAGCCTCGCAGAGTAACCTATACATAACCCCTTGATCAATTACTCGCTCATGTTCCAGCCGCCACGCGGAACCCGGGACTACCTTCCCGACGACCAGCTCAGGAAGAACTGGGTCTTGGACCAGGTGAGAAGGGTCTTCGAGGCCTACGGATACGAGCCCCTGGGCACGCCCGCCTTCGAGTACCTGGAGATGCTCCAGATCAAGAGCGGGGAGGACATCAACGACCAAATATACGCATTCAAGGACAAGTCAGATAGGGAGCTGGCTCTACGCTTCGAGCACACGGCCAGCACCGTCCGGGTGGTGGCGGCTCACAGGGAGCTGGTCATGCCCTTCAAGCGCTACGCCCTGGGGCCCGTCTGGCGCTACGAGAGGCCCACGGAGTATCGGTTCAGAGAGTTTTGGCAGGCCGACGTGGACGTGTTCGGCGTGGCCGACAGCATAGCCGACGCCGAGGTGCTTGCCGCGGCCGTGGACGCCCTTGAGAGGCTGGGTTTCGAAGGTTTCACCATCAGGGTCAACGACCGGAGGGTACTGAGGGCCATGGCGGCCCTGTCCGGTATTCCTGAGGAGAGGAGCCTGGACGCCTTCAGGGCCGTGGACAAGCTGGCGAAGATCGGCAGAGACGGCGTGGTAGAGGAGCTCAGAGGGATATCCCCAAGCGATGAAGAGTCTAACAAGCTGCTGGACCTCCTGGGAATGGTGGGAGAGCCAGGGGAAGTCCTCAAATCAGCCAACTCGACGCTGAAGGACTACCCTGAAGGGCTCAAGGGGTGCGAGGCTCTGAGCAGCCTCTACGAGTACGCTGAGGGGTTCGGGTATGCTCAATACATTGTTGTTGACTTGAGCCTAGCTAGAGGCCTTGACTATTACACTGGGCCCGTCTTCGAGGTTCTCGCCAAAGGCTATGAGGACTATGGCAGCATAGCGGGCGGAGGAAGGTATGACGAGATCGTGGAGCTATTCGGGGGCCAGCCGACGCCGGCCACGGGCATCGCTTTCGGCGTCGACCGCCTCACACCCATCCTGGAGTCCAAGGGGGCCTTCGATGGACTGACCCTCGGAGCAGAGATCTACGTGGCTCCCGTCGGCGAGTTCGTGAAGATAGAGGCCATCAGGATCACCCAGATACTCAGGAGGGCAGGCAAGTCCGCAGTCGTGGACATGATGGGCAGGCGGCTCAGCAAGCAGTTCGAGTACGCCGACAAGAAAGGGATACCCACCGTGGTGGTGGTCGGCGAGAAGGACCTGGCCGGCGGCGAGGTCACCGTGAGGGACATGAAGACGGGGAACCAGTCCAAGGTCAAGGTAGGCGAACTTCTAAGCTTCCTCGACGAAGCTACGCTCGGATAGGCTGTAGTACACCATGTCCCCCCTCCTGTCCACAACGGCCAGCTTCAACTGCAGCCCCAGCTCCTCGTAGCCCCTGGCCATCCCCAGCAGCCCCTTCAGGCTCTCAGGCAACCCCTCCGAGATTATTGCGATGCGTATGGTGGGCGGGCCCTGCTTGAACATGCCCCTTTCATAGACCACCAGGTCGGCCGGTCCCTCCGGGTCGCGCCTAGCCGTGAACCCCCGTGTCCTCAGGTCCCTGTAGACGAGGTACCTGGTCCACACCTTCCCGTCTCTCTCTTGGAATAATGGCAGCAGCTCCTTCAAGCCCAGGTGCTTGTTGTCCTCCTCGTCGATGACCTCGACCCTTCCGCGCTCCACGTTGAACAGCGCCTCGACGGGCTCAAGCATGTATAGGCCCCCCTCCCTGGAGCCGTAGCCGTCGTTCATGAGGCTGTCTGCGTCGCTCTGGGCAGGCACAACGACTCTGCCGCCGCTCAGGACCACTGTTACGGGTTGCATCACCTCCCAATGGTGGCAGGGCTCTGAAATATGTTGTGAGGCCGCCCCGTCCCCCTTTTTCAGGGAGATTTATCACTTGTTACCCTAACCTATTTACTTGAAAAAAGTTATCCGTAAACGGGTTTTTGCGTCAGTTTTCTGAGACAAACCCTAGTAAAGGATTATCAGAGGCCTGCCAACCCTATACTGGGTTGCCCGACAGACTGCTTTTAGTCACCGAGAAGCCGAGCTCGGCCAGACGCATAGCCGAGGCACTGGACGAAGGGGGCCGGCCGGAGACCCGCAGGGCGGGCGACGTCACATACTACCTTGCGGCGCGCTGCGGGAACGAGCTTGTCGTCGTGTCAGCGCTTGGGCACCTATACACGCTAGTACAACGAGGAGAGGGCTGGACCTACCCCGTATACGACACGGCGTGGGTGCCGGTCACCCAGGCAGGCAAGGGGCACGGAAAGGCGGGAGCCCATATACGGGCCATTAGGAGCCTCGCCGAGGGTGCCCAGGGCTTCGTGAGCGCCTGCGACTACGACATGGAGGGCAGCCTCATCGCCTATAACGTGCTCAGATACGCGGTGGGCGAGCACTCCCTGCCGAGAGCCGGCAGGATGCGGTACAGCACCCTAACCAGGGAGGACCTGAACAGGTCGTGGGAGGCGAGGAGCAGGGCCCTCGACTACCCCGTGATAGCGGCTGGGAAGGCTCGCCACGAGGTCGACTGGCTCTTTGGCATAAATCTCAGCAGGGCCCTGACCCTGGCAGTCAGAAACGCATCGGGGCTCTCAAGGACGCTGAGCGTAGGCAGGGTCCAGGGGCCCACCCTCGGGTTCGTGAAGGCGCGCGAAGACGAGATTTGCAGCTTCGTTCCAGTGCCCTACTGGAGGGCGCATGCCGAGACGGAGATAGATGGGGAGAGGTACCCGCTGGAGTATAGCGAGCCCCGGTTGGAGCGGGAGACCAATGCCAAGGAGCTGGCCCGGGCCTGCAGAGGCCAGGTGGGAAGGGTCACGGGCGTCCACGAGGAGACGGACCGCAGGCCACCTCCGCCCCCCTTCAACTTGGGCGACCTCCAGAGAGAAGCCTACAGAGTACATAAGCTAAGTCCCTCGGCTACGCTGGCGACCGCCGAGAAGCTCTACTTGGGCGCCTACATAAGCTACCCCAGGACCAGCAGCCAGAGGCTTCCCTCATCAATCGACATCAAGGACATTCTTGGTAAACTTAGCAGGAGCCCCACATACGCGGCCTACGCCGAGAAGCTTCTATCCAGAAAGACCCCCAGGCCGAGGCAGGGGAAGAAGGACGACCCGGCCCACCCGGCTATCCACCCCACGGGGGCCTCGCCTAGGAGGCTGGGAGACCCCGAGAGTAAGGTCTACGACCTGGCGGTGAGAAGGTTCATGGCGTGCCTGGCAGGACCCCTCGTGACAGAGAGGGCCCGTGCGGACGTGGATGTGAACGGCCACCTCTTCTTCCTCAGGGGCAGCCTCATCAGGGAGAGGGGCTGGCTCGAATACTATCCATACGTGAAGGAGGGCGAGAGGCGGTTCCCCAAACTCGCAGTAGGATCAAGCGTGCCCGTCACCAAGCTGTCCACAGGCAGAGCTTATACAAAACCTCCTCAGAGGCTCAACGCTAGCAGCCTCCTGGGGCTCATGGAGTCCGTGGACATTGGGACCAAGGCCACGAGGACCGAGATAATAGACACCCTCTCCAAGCGCGGGTACACCGAGGGCCAGAGCATAAGGATCACCGACTTGGGCTACGGCGTCGTGGAGACGCTGGAAAGGCACTGCCCCGACATACTGTCGGTGGGGCTGACCCGTGGTCTGGAGTCGGACCTGGAGGCCATCCAGACGGGAGGTGTGGAGGTCGAGAGGGTGCTGGAGAAGGCCCAGGAGACGCTAGGCCCGATACTCGCCAGATTCAGGGAGAACGAGGACCGGATCGGCGAAGAGATCGCCGGGACCCTGAGGGGCGCAGCGCGCAAGGAGGGGTACCTAGGCTCCTGTCCCTCATGCGGCGCCGGCGATATAACACTGGGCCGCAACTCCAAGACGGGTGCCGTCTACGCGTCATGCTCCAACAGGGCGTGCGGGCAGAGCTACGGCCTACCCCAGAAAAATAGGTTCTACTCGACCGGTAAAAGCTGCGCCGAGTGCGGGGCCCCTGTCATAAAGATGTACTTCCACAGGAAGCCGCTGGAGCTATGCGTCAACCCGGAGTGCCCGTCTAAGGGAGGGAGAAGAGACGGCTAAGTGTAAGGTATGCGAGAGGGAGGCCGATGCAGGCTCGGTCTACTGCCCCAGGCACCTCAGGGCCTACAACGACCTAGAGACTGCATACCCCAAGTGGAGGTACGCGCTGGGCCTCGACTGGCGGGAGTATCT
>MEZG01000042.1 GCA_001775965.1 Candidatus Bathyarchaeota archaeon RBG_13_60_20
GGGACAGCCATAACTCTTGTGAGCGAGGAACAGATGGCCGATCTGCGGCAGATCAAGGCTATGACCAAGACAAAGATTCAGGAGCTAAAAAGCGGACATTCAATGCAGGAAGCGTCCCCCAGCATGTATGACGCTGTCTGCCATGACTGCGGCAGCGAGTGCGAGGTCCCGTTCAAGCCGACCGAGGGCCGGCCAGTATACTGCAAGGATTGCTACCGTAAGCATAGGCCAGCTAGGTACTAGATACTAGGCACCACAACGTGCCAGCGCGCGCTGCTCAATGTGGCGGCCACAACAGTTTTTCAGCCAATTATTTAGGAGCTTACACGCATTTTACGCCGGTGATGCGCTCAAGCTGCCGCTTCACCTGCTCCAGGTCTCTGCCGCCGCCTCCTCGAGGGACGTATCGAACCCCGTCCCCCGACTCGTAGAAGCCGTAGATGCTGTACCAGGGAACGCCGTTCAGCATGTACTTCACCAGGATGTACTCTCCCTCCCTGGTCACTTCCTCGGCGCCCTTGGGCAGCTCCCTCTTATGCCGCATCT
This sequence comes from Candidatus Bathyarchaeota archaeon RBG_13_60_20, assembly GCA_001775965.1. Taxonomy (GTDB): domain Archaea; phylum Thermoproteota; class Bathyarchaeia; order TCS64; family TCS64; genus RBG-16-57-9. The sequence goes on from MEZG01000042.1 coordinate 547, forward strand.
TTCACAAACCGCTTTAACCTATGATACGCGCCCGAGGAGATATCATTATCCATATAGATGGATGCATGAGTGATCCACACGCCCAGAAAGACAGTTCGGCCGTAAAGCACCCCCGGATAACGTCCAAATTCTACCTTGCCACAGCCACCCCGGCCGCGAAGAACCCAGATATACCTCGGAGACGCTGCCTATACGAGTCCATGTTCCGCCTGATGCTGGCCCCCATGGAGGGCTACACGGACGCCGCGCTGCGCACCCTGTGCTTCCGCCACGGTGCCGACCTCACCTTCACCGAGATGGCCCACGTCGAGAGCCTCCTCCACGGTAACAGGTCGTCCCTCTCTAAGGTAGCGGCACACGACTCGACGCCGGTCCAGATACAGCTGTTAACGGGGCGGGACGACCATCTGGACAGGTTCGTATCAGGCTTCAAGCCGTTCCCCGGGTTCGAGGGCTTCAACCTAAACCTGAGCTGCCCCAGCCCGGATGTGATACGGAAGGGGAAGGGGGCTGCCATGGTGAAGCGTGCCGCGAAGACCGGGAGGCTCGCCTCCATCATCCGTGGCCATGGGTACCAAGTCTCCCTGAAGCTGCGGCTGGGCACCAATGCCCACGAGAAGGCGGGCAAGGTCTACCTGAACGCCCTCGGCCGGGTGGAAGCCGACCTCTACATCGTCCACGCCAAGACCGCCGCCCAGGGATCAGTTGAACCCGATGACCCCTCCGTTTACCCGGAGTGCGTCGAGGCCGCAAGCGGCAGGCCCGTCATAGCCAACGGCGGCATCGACTCCGCGGAGAAGGCCGAGGCCCTCCGTGAGATGGGATTGGCCGGCGCCATGATAGGCAGGGCGGCCCTACGCGACCCGGCCATCTTTGACGCGCTCAGGAACCAGCTCAGGCTCAACATCCCCCCGAGGCCCGTGCCAGGCATAGACGAACTCATGAGGGAGTACGCGGCTCTCCACGCGGACCTTGGCGGAGACCAGTCGCACCTGGAGAACCTTCTGAGGGTCGCGCTGAGGAAGGCGGACGTCTCACAGGTTTGAGGCCCCCTTGAGCTACCTGTGCTTGTCCAGGTTCCGCAGGCGCCATTTGTTTAGGGCGCGCTGCTTCTCGTCAAGGCTCGTGTAGAACTCTCTCAGACAGTCCAGCTCCGTGATGATCCTCTTCTTGCTGTCCGAGACGCTCATGCCGGTGGACCGTCGCTTCGGGCGTTTAAATGCAAAATGGAATGTTATTAGCTAAAAAAAATCTAACACTTATGCCTCCCTTTGAAGGGCTTTAATCGCTATCGAACATGGGGTACGGGAGGTGCACCATCCAGGCTCTTGATCCGCGCCCACACGGAACCTTTCTTCCTCCTATCCCAAGCGGGTGGCTGACCCAGTGGGCTGCCCAGCGCCTCTCCCGCCTCAGGACTCTACGCAGCCGTGCTCCGCGTCGCACAGCACATTGGGCTCAAACCTGCACTGCTTGGACCCGTCCATGGGGCGTACAATGGGCGTGGAGCCCAGCCCGCTGAAAGGCTTCCGGCACCGTGGCCGCGACGACGGGGTTACTGTTATATTTTTTGGACACACTGCTCATCCATGTCGACCATAGCTCAGCACATAGGGGAGAACGTCAGGCTCGGGAGCAACGTCCGCGTCTGGCACTTCACGTATATAGGCGACGGGGCGGAGATAGGCGACAACACCAAGGTGGGGTCGCTGGTCCACATAGACTACGACGTGAAGATCGGGTCAGATTGCAAGATCGAGGGCATGGCCTACCTTCCTCCCCTGACCCGGGTGGGTGACAGGGTCTTCATCGGCCCCGGCGCCGTGTTCACCAATGACCCTTACCCCATGTCCGACAGGATGGTGGGCGTGGTTGTGGAGGACGACGCCGTCATTTGCGCCGGGGCCGTCCTGATGCCTGGGGTGACCGTTGGGGCGCGCTCAGTGGTGGGGATGGGCTCCGTGGTGACCCGGGACGTGCCCCCCGACTCAGTGGTGTTCGGCAACCCCGCCAAGGTGAGGTACACGAAGGAAGCGTACCTGGCGAAACGGGATGCGCTCCTCAGGAAAGGCTGAGGTGCAAGGTACTTGGCAGCGTTTGGCGCGTCACCTCAGGAAGTAGCCTGCCACCTTCTCCACCCCGGCCACGATGAGCTTCAAGTCCTCATCCGTCAGGGCGGGGTGCATTGGGAGGCTGAGTATCCTCCGCGAGACGTCCTCCGAGACGGGGCACCACCCGCCGTAGAGCCCCTTCATCGCCGGCTGCTGCGTGAGGGGCGCAGGGTAGTGCACCGCGCAGTCTATGTTCTCGGCTGTCAGCGCCTCCGTGAACTGGTCCCTGGTGCACCTGAGCCTCTCGGGGTCCAGTGTGAGGCTGAAGTAGCTGTAGCTGTGGTCCGCCTTTGGCGTAGCCTCCTGGGGGTGCAGCCCCTCGATGCGGGATACATGCTTCTTCAGGTACATGCCGCAGGCCTTCCTGCGCCTGATGAACTCGTCGAGGCGCCCCAGCTGGCTGATGCCGATGGCCGCGGCTACCTCGGTGAGGCGGTAGTTGAAGCCCAGCAGCACGTGCCTGTACCTGCCCTCGTCGCCGTGGGCCCTCAGGAGGAGGCCCCTCCTGTGCAGGCCCTCGTCGTTGGTTGTGACCATCCCGCCCTCGCCGGTGGTAATGGTCTTGGACGGGTAGAAGCTGTAGCAGCCCAGGTCGTCGTGGGCCCCGATGTCTCTGCCGCCGTACCTGGTGCCGTGGGCCTGGGCCGCGTCGTGGATCATGAGGAGGCCGTGGTCCTCGCAGAGGTCCCTGAGCCCGTCAAGGTCAGCGGCGTTCCCAAACAGGTGAACGGGCACGACGGCCCTGGTCCTGGGGGTGATCTTCTCCGCCACGTCCTCGGGGTCGATGAGGTAGGTGTCGGGGTCTATGTCCGCGAAGACGGGCCTCGCGGCGCTGTGGTGGACCATGCTCGCCGTGGCTATGAATGTGAAGCTGGGGACTATCACCTCGTCCCCCGGACCCACGGTGGACAGGTAAGCGGCGTGAAGCGCCGCCGTCCCGTTGCACACCGCGTAGGTGTACCTGGCCCCCGTCCTCTCGGCGAAGAGGGCCTCGAACTCTCTCACCCGGCTCCCCTGCCTGAGCTGCCCGCTCTCCAGTATCTCCCTTATCTCGTCCATCACATCCGCGTCGATGACGGGTTTGGCCAGGGGGATCCTCCTCTGCGAGACGGGTTCACCGCCGTTTACCGCGAGCTCCCGCAACGTGGCTGCGCCCTCCTTAGTCAAATGTATATGTTTGTTTGAATGTAATTAAGATTGGTGGCGTGGGGTGTGGTCGCGGGTGAGCGGGCTACAATTTGTTCAGTCTACTTAACTCGCTTACAAGTCTGAAAGCCACAGTTACGTGGTATAGTGGCTGACTTTCAGTGTTGTAGGCAGTTTTTTTTGGAATAGATCTTGTGCTTGGGGCTCTCGACCTTAAATAGTGTGCGGGGTCCGACGGTCTCCGATTTGCCTAGAAACAGGAAGCCTGAGGGCTTAAGGGCATGGTGAAAGGTGGAGATTATACCAGCCTGTATGTCGGGGTTGAGGTATATCAGGAGGTTCCTACAGCCTATCAGGTCCAGGTTTGCGAAGGGGGAGTCGGCGAGTATATCGTGTTGCGAGAATGTGCACATCTCCCGTATCCTTCTGCTCACATGGTAGCCGGCTTGCTGCTTCGTGAAGAATTTCCTCAGGCGGTCCTCGGACAGGTTTTCTTCTATGGATTGGGGGTAGTGCCCGGCTGCGGCTATGGTGATCGATTCAGGGTTCAGGTCTGTCCCGATTATCCTGACGAGGGTGTCTAGCCGTTTATCGTCCAGGTACTCCGCGATAGTGATGGCTATGGAATACACCTCTTCCCCGGTCGAGCACCCTGCGACCCAGACCCTCATCTCCTCGGATCCCCTCAGGATATCGAACACCATCGGGTAGACGGCTTCCTTCAGTGCTTCGAAGGCCTCCTCGTCTCTGAAGAACTGGGTCACGTTTATCAGGAGGTTGTAGAAAAGCTCCTTCAGCTCCTCCGGGTCTGAGTCCAGGTGCCTGCAGTATTTCTCGGTGTCTGCGAAGCCCCTTAGGAGCATTCTCCTCTGGGTTCGCCTGTTGAATGTGCTCGCCTTGTACTTAGTGAAGTCTACCTGGTACTCTTTCTCCAGGAGGTCGATGATCCCCTCGTTTCCGGTGCATCCACCATCCACATGCCCCATAGGCGGTATGATGTCTTTTCCGCCAAGCCTATTGAGCTCGGCAGCGATTTCTTCGGGCGACAAGACGAAGTCCGCGTCAACCGTAAGCTCCGCCTGGGGCGTCTGTGAATGCTGGCCCGGTTCCTGCGATTGGGTGAAGGTGACGCCTCCGTGTCTCTTGATCGCTCTCATGCCTGGAGAGCCGTTTGTATCGGTGCCTGGAAGCAGTATCCCTATGGCTTTTCCCTGAGCCTCCCTGGCTATAGACTCTAGGAGGAGGTCGATGCTCGACGGGGGAGGGTGCTGGCCGGTGTAGGGCTCTATTCGCAGAGAGTTGCCGCTTAGGGATAGGCCCCTCTCGGGCGGGATGACGTAGATGCGGTCCTTCATTATCTCGACGGTGTCCTCGGCTTGGGCTACGGGGATCTGGGTTGACCTCTTGAGGATTTCAGCGATTTTAGTGTTGTGGGGCGCGGATTGGGCTGCTACTATGTACGCGAAGCCGTTGTTGGCGTCAAGGTTACGTGTCAGCTTCCATAGGGCTTCGAGCCCTCCCAAGGAGACTCCTATACCCACCTTCATGATTGACTCGTAGCGCTCTCCCATCTTTCTCTCACATGATATCTGCGGGGCTTGATGATTTTGCGATCGTAGTATGCGTCCGCAACTATATCTGTATCTACCAAAAAATGTTTTCAAGTTCAAAGGATCTATTGAGGGGAGGCTCTGACGGTCTTGGGTTCAGCGCCGAGGCGGCCGTCCCCCTCGGTGTCGTGTACCCTTCTTATGATGAAGGAAACCGCCATAAGTAGTACCCACTACCCTTTACGCATCGGACCCCTGCCTGCGCCCAGCATACGCGTCTCTGCGGGAGCGGTCCATGATGTGATCATGGTCAGAAGGCCCGAAAACACATATAACTACAGCTGTAATCCGGCGCCCATTATTCTGCCATTATTGAATAACGTGTTTACCAGGAATAACAGGTGGCTTGTTATTCCCCTTTTTTTCGGTCGAGCCTGGGCCTCGGCGAGCAAAGGCTCCGGGGGGGCCACGGTGGAACCTGAAATAAGTGCTACTGTGAAATCCCTTATATCAAGCTACTTGGTATAAGGCGAAAAAAAACTAGCCGGGGGCGGCTCCCAGGAACGCTTATTTCTGTTGCATTAACAACCTGCTAGGGCCCACGCGTGCCCTCACGACCCTTTGGCTAGAGGCCGCTTGGGTTCGCCTCGCTCGCCCTTTCCTTTACGGGGGAACCCATCTATGCAGGTGGAGCTCTCCTCATCATCGTTAAGGTGCGCCTGTGGCTGAGGTACTCGAGGGTTGAACTCAGGCGTATAAACAAATCCTGGTTTCCGCATCTGTCTTGAAAGCCTTTTATTCCGTTATGTAAGGTATGAAACACAGTTATTTCGCTTATAGGGCGAGCATGGTGATGTAATGGCTGGAACTGGCCCGATTGACGAGACTGGTCTTATCCGCATCCTTCACGTCGATGACGAGGTGGACCACCTTGAGTTGACTAGGCTTAACCTGGAGGACTTTAACCACTCATTCGTAGTCGACTCGGTCATCTCCACATCCAGGGCCATCGCCGCTCTAGGTTCAGGGGCGTACGACTGCGTGGTCTCGGATTACCAGATGCCCGAGATGGACGGCATAGAGCTTTGCATCGAGATCCGGAAGACGAGCGATGTCCCATTCATCATCTACACTGGACGTGGGAACGAGGAGGTTGCCTCCAAGGCGTTCGCGGCTGGCGTGGACGACTACGTGAGGAAGGAGAAGGAGGTCGCCCACTATCAGTTGCTATCGAGGAGGGTGATGCACGCCGTTGAGAAGCGGCGGGCGGGGCAGAAGCTGAGAGAGAGCGAGGACAGGTCCAAAAAGGCATTCCGTGATTTGGAGGCCGCCGAGCAGAGGAACAGAGACCTCCTCGACAGCATCAGCGACGGCTTCTTCGCCCTGGACCGAGAATGGCGCTTCACATACACAAACGAACGGGCCGCCAGAAATCTAGGGTACAGACCAGGCGATCTCATCGGCAAGAACATCTGGAAGATCCCGAGCATTCTGGGAACCGATCATGCGGCCCAGTACCGTGAGGCCATGGAGAAGAGGGAGAAGCGTAGACTCCGCATCAAAGACCCGTCCACAGAAGCGTCCTACGATGTCGCTGTGTACCCCTCCTCGGAAGGGATCTCGGTCATATGGAGCGACACCACCTATCAGCATGTCGGCGAGAATGAGCTCGCGAGGAGAACCGACTTACGGCGAAGCGGGATAGAGCTCATCGGCGACGTCCCGTGGGGGACGCACTTCTGCCAGTTCTACAACAAAAAGAGTGACCTACTCGACACGCTTGTCCCCTACTTCAAGGCCGGCTTGGAGGGGAACGAGTTCTGCATGTGGGTCACGGCGGAGCCCCTCCTTGAGGACGAGGCCAGAGAGGCGATGGAGGGGGCCATTCCCGGCTTCTCAAAGTACGTGGAGAGCGACCAGATAGAGATCATCTCCTACAAGGACTGGTACCTAAGGGACGGCGGTTTCGACTCCGACAGGGTGCTCCAGGGGTGGGTCGATAAGCTGGATCCTGCCCTCAAGAAGGGTTTCTCCGGCCTTCGGTTATCTGGTAACACCTTCTGGCTCGAGAAGGAGATGTGGAGCGCGTTCACCAACTACGAGGAGGGTGTGAACAATATCTTAGGCAAGTACAAGATGTTGGCCCTTTGCACCTACTCCCTCGACAAGTGTGACGCGAACGAGATCATCGATGTCGTGAAGAACCACCAGTTCGCCCTCATCAAGCGGGATGGTAAATGGGAGCTCATCGAGAGCGGAGAACAGAGAAAGGCCGAGGCGGCGCTCAGGGTCAGCGAGGAGAGGTACCGGAGGATCGTTGAGACCGCCCAGGAGGGCATCGTTATCTGCTCGCCCGATGGCGCGTTCACCTTCGTCAACCAGGGTTTCGCGGACATGCTCGGTTACAATAGGGAAGAGGTGATCGGTAAGAGCGCGCTGGATTTCATGCCCGAGTACGAGAAAGCAGAGGCGTTGAGAGGCGGGGAGTACCCCGGAAAGGGGGTATCCTCCCAGGTCGAGTACCGGTTCACGCGTAGAGACGGCTCCACCCTCTGGACGCTGGCTAGCACTTCGCCCCTCTACGACGCCGATGGCAGGCACGTGGGGGATCTCACGATGCACAGCGACATCACCCAGAGGAAGCTTGACGAGCAGGCTCTCCTACAGGCTAAACTTGAGTGGGAGAGAACCTTCGACCATGTTCCTGACCTGATATCAGTTCTCGACGCAAACCACCGCATCACTCGCGCCAACAGGGCTTTCTCGGATACGCTTGGCATCTCCCCTGAAAAATGCGTGGGCTTAGCCTGCTACGAATGCGTCCACGGTACGGACACGCCTCCTGAGGTCTGCCCACACACAAAGACCTTAGCTGATGGCTACGAGCACGCAGCTGAGGTGTATGAGCCGCGGCTCGGCGGCTACTTCATCGTCAGCACCACCCCTTTGAAGGATAATCAGGGTCAGGTCACGGGCTCGGTGCATGTGGCGCGCAACATCACTGAGCGCAAGCTGGCTGAGGAGATGATCGCCGTGGCCAACGAGGAGCTCAGGGCGAACAACGAAAGCCTAGAAGAGAAGACTGTTGAGATCGAGGCTCTTAACGATGAGCTCCTCGCCTCGAACGAGGAACTGAGGGAGACGAACGAGGCGCTGAAATTCTCTGAGAAGGAGCTGGCGTCATCAGTCGAGGAGCTTAGGACCGCCAACGAGCAGCTAGCCAGATCAGAGGAGGAGATTACCGCTTCCAACGAGGAACTCCGCGTATCTAACGATGAGTTGCATAAGTCGTACATCGAATTAGCCGCAGCCAACGAGGAGCTGTCAGCGGCAAGGGAGAGGGTACAGGGCTACGCTGAGCAATTGGAGAGACTCGTAGATGAGCGGATGCACGAGATCAAGGTCGTGTCTGAGAGGCTGAAGGCCTTCATGGAGTCGGCTACAAACGGCTTCAGCATCTGGGATTCGGAGCTCAGGCTACTCGACGTCAACGAAGCCTGGATGAGGCGTCGGCCGGAGGGCACCAAAAAGGCGGACCTCATCGGTAGGAAAATGACGGAGCTTTTCCATGGGGTCGAGAAATTGCCGAGATACAGAGAGTACCTCAAGGTTCTGGAGACAGGGGAACCCTTCTCGTTCGAGGATGTACTCGCCGGGTATCCTGTGAATAACAGGATCTTCTCGGGCTACGTCTTCAGGGTCGGAACTGGGCTAGGGATGACCACCACAGACGTCACGGAGACTAAAGAGTTGGAGGATAAACTGCGCTCCTTAATGGAGTCCGTGACGGACCCCTTCGTCATCTGGGACGGTGACCTCAACCTCGTAAACGCCAACGAGGCTATGCTGAGCTGGTTCCCACCCGGGACGAGGAAGTCGGACATTATCGGTAAGAATATCGAGGAGCTTGCACCCGATGTCGAGAAGAACATGAGGTACCCCGCATTCCTAAATATTCTGAAGGGCGGCGGACCCTTCTTCCTCAAGAACGTCCCCTCGCTGACAGGGCGAGGTGATCGTCATTACGACGTCAAAATATTCAGGTTGAGAGATGGGATCGGGGTCATAAACTACGACATCACGGAGCGAAAAGACGCCGAGGAGAGACTGCGTGAATCGTCCCTCTACACTAGGAGCCTGATCGAGACGAGCCTCGACCCTCTCGTTACCATCAGTCCCGAAGGTAAGATCATGGATGTCAACAGGGCAACCGAGGAGGTGACCGGCGCCCCCAGGGAGAAGCTGATCGGAAGCGAGTTCTCCAGCTACTTCACCGACCCCGAGGAGGCGGAGAGGGGCTACCAGAAGGTGTTAAAAGAAGGGTCGGTCAGGGACTACCCCCTAGCCCTCCTCCACACGGATGGCAGAGTCACCGACGTACTCTACAACGCCACTGTCTACAGGAACCAGGCAGGCGAGGTGCAAGGCGTCTTCGCAGCCGCAAGAGACGTTACATACCAGAAGAGGCTAGAGGAGAAGCTGAGGGAAGCGCAGCAATACGAAACAGTGGAGCGCCTCTCAGCCCTGGTAGCACACGACATCCGGAACCCGCTGAACACCGCCAACCAGGCGTTACAGATGGTAAAGAATGACCCCGCGAAAACCGATCACATGCTAGACTTGGTAGAGAAGAGCCTCAGCAGGGCCGTCGACATGATAGAGGACCTCAGAGAGAATTCCAGACTGATCAAGCCGAACAGGGTTCCCGTGGACCTCCCCGGTCTGGTGGAGGAGACGGTGAAGGACATGCCTATGCGTGAAGGCGTGAGTTGTGAGCACGATTTCGGAGACAACCTCAACCCTGTCTGGATCGACCCGACACTGATTCGCAGGGTCCTCGAAAATCTTCTGTCGAACGCCCTCGAGGCCATGCCTGACGGCGGATCCCTCAAGCTAAGCGCCCGCAGAGAAGGCGACGAGGTACTCATCTCGGTGGCCGATTCAGGTGTCGGGATACGTGAGGATGCCGCGAAAAAAATCTTCACTCATCTATATACGACGAAGTCGAAGGGTATAGGCCTCGGCCTCTCCTTCTGTAAGCGGGCGGTCGAGGCCCACAACGGTACAATAGGCTTCACCTCTAAACTGGGTGAGGGGACCACGTTCACTGTCAGGCTCCCCACCAGATGAGTCCGGCTCACTAGTCATGTAAAGAGGTTCCTCTATTTCTGCTCTAGAATACCAAGTCACAACATGATCCACGGGCGTCGAGTCGAAAAGGGAGAATGCGAGCCTCGCGAACGTAACTACATTGTTCAAAAGTTGACGCGTCAGGTTTAAGCCGACTCACAAGTTTCAAATCCCCCGAGGATACTTTTATGACCTCTTGATGCCTTCCTGGGATGTACTCTTCGTGGACGATGATCCGATCCAGCTCGAGTTGGCTACCCAGTACATAGCCAACATCGACCCTGACCTCAAGATAACGAAAGTCACGACACACAGGGAGGCCTTCGAAAACATCAGGAAACACGCATACGACTGCATCGTCTTGGACCAATCCATGCCCGAGGGCTCAGGCCTCGAACTAGCCAAAAAGATACGGGAGATAAGCAACACCCCGATAATACTGTACACTGGCCATGGCAGCGAGGAGCTCGCCTCCATGTCCAAAGACTATGGCGTGAACGATTACCTCAGGAAGGAGCCTGACCCTGCCCACTATGATACCCTCGCCAGGCGGATAAGAATA
>MEZG01000043.1:0-42769 GCA_001775965.1 Candidatus Bathyarchaeota archaeon RBG_13_60_20
GTCAGGATGGCGGCCAGGCTCACAGGCCGCCGCAGGGTACTGGTCCCACGAAACGTGAGCCCGGCGCGGCTCAGCATCATGCGCAACTTCTGCGCCTCGGCCCAGCAGAGCGCGGGCCTGGAAGTCGAGGAGGTCGGGATGGACCCTGAGACCGGCATGGTGGACATAGCTGACCTGGAGTCCAGGTTAGGTGAGGACGCAGCCTGCGTATACTTCGAGAACCCCAACTACCTAGGCGTCATAGAGGCAGGGGGAGCCGAGATCAGCGCCCTGGCCCACAGCGCGGGCGCCGAGAGCGTATGCGGTGTGGACCCCATAAGCCTGGGGGTGCTGGCGCCGCCCAGCGACTACGGGGTAGACATCGCCTGCGGGGAGGCTCAGCCCCTGGGAGTCCACATGCACGCGGGCGGCGGCTCATGCGGGTTCATCGCCAGCCGCGACGAGGTGAGGTACGTGGCCGAGTACCCCCTGAGGCTGGTGAGCGTCGCCGGGACCTCCGAGCCCGGTGAGTATGGGTTCGGCCAGGCCCTGTACGAGCGGACCAGCTACATGGCCAGGGAGAACGCCAAGGACTGGGTGGGCACCACCACGGCCCTCTGGGGGATAACCGCGGCCGTCTACATGAGCCTCCTGGGCCCCGAGGGCATTAGGGAGGTGGGAGAGACCATCCTCCAGAAGAGCCACTACGCCGCCGGGCTTATGGCCGAGATACCCGGTGTGAAGGTGCCGTTCAAGGGTTTCTTCAAAGAGTTCCCTGTCACGTTCACAGGAACGACGGTGAAAGACGTCAACAAGTGGCTTCTCAGGCGCAGGATGCTGGGCGGCAAGGACCTGTCTGGGGAGTTCCCGGCCCTGGGCCAGTCGGCCCTCTACTGCGTCACGGAGGTCCACACCCTGGAGCAGATAGATGCGCTGGGCGAGGCGCTGAGGGAGGCGCTGGCATGAGGGTGAGGGAGTACCACGCGGCCCGTTGGAGCGAGCCCATCATCCACGAGCTCACGAGCCCGGGCGAGCGCGGCTTCATACCCCCGGAGGCCGAGGAGAAGATCAGGGCCAGGGTCGGAGAAGCCTCAGAGCTGGTGCCGGCCTCCATGAGGAGGAGGGAGAAGCCTGGGCTGCCCGAGCTCAGCCAGGCTCAGGTGCTGCGCCACTATCTGCGCCTCAGCCAGATGACCCTGGGCATGGAGCTAGGCATAGACGTGGGGGTGGGCACGTGTACCATGAAGTACAGCCCCAAGGTGAACGAGGACCTGGCCCAGATGATAGCGGAGGTCCACCCAGAGCAGCCCGAGGAGACTATCCAGGGCCTCCTGCAGATACTGTACGAGTTCGGGGACGTGTTCCTCAGGGAGATAAGCGGCATGAACGCCTTCAACTTCCAACCACCAGGCGGATCGGCCGGCGCCTACAACAACGCCCTAATGATGCGCAGGTACCACCAGGTCCACGGCGAGCCGTGGAGGGACGAGATAGTGACCACCATATTCAGCCACCCCTGCGACGCAGCGTGCCCCGCCACTGCCGGCTACAAGGTGCTGACCCTGTACCCAGACTCGGAGACTGGGTTACCCGACACTGAGGCGCTTAAAGAGGCGGTCGGCCCGAGGACGGCCGGCTGCTTCATCACCAACCCCGAGGACACCGGCATCTTCAACAAGCAGATAGACGAGTGGACCGGCATCGTCCACGACGCGGGCGGCCTGTGCTCATACGACCAGGCCAACGCCAACGCCATCATGGGAGTCACCCGGGCCAGGGAGGCCGGGTTCGACATGTGCTTCTTCAACCTCCACAAGACCTTCAGCAGCCCCCACGGCAGCAGCGGCCCAGGCTCCGCGGCCATCGGCGTCACCGAGGAGCTGGAGCCCTACCTGCCCGTGCCCGTCATCGTGAAACGGCGCCGAAGGTACCACCTGGACTATGAGAGGCCGCTGAGCATCGGCAGGGTCAGGGACTTCATGGGTAACGTCCAGGCCGTGGTCCGCAGCTACGCCTGGTGCATGGCCCTGGGTGCCGAGGGCATCAGGGAGGCCGCCGAGGTAAGCATGATCAACAACCAGTACCTCTCCGAGAAGCTGAGGCGGATCAGGGGCGTCTCGCTGCCCTTCGGGGGCAGGCGCCTCGACCAGGCCAGATGGAGCCTGGCCAAGCTCAAGGATGAGACCGGCGTCGGCGTACAGGAGGTGAACAATAGGTTGGTGGACTACGGGGTCCAGAGCATGTTCACAAGCCACCACCCGTGGCTGGTGCCCGAGCCCTTCACCCCCGAGCCCTGCGAGACCTACAGCAAGGCGGACATCGACTACTGGGTCGAGGCGCTTGAGACGGTCATCGAGGAGGCCTACGCGGACCCCGAGCTGGTGAAGGCGGCGCCCCACAGGAGCAGCAACCACAACGTAGCGGACGGGGGCTTCGACGACCCCGCGAGGTGGGCCATGAGCTGGAGGGCCTACCAGAGGAAGAGGGGTGATGAGCGGTGACGCTTGAGGGCAGGGTAGCCGTTGTTACAGGCGCCATGCAGGGCATTGGCGCAGGCATCAGCCGGGTGCTCGCCAGGAACGGCGCCACAGTGGTCCTCACGGACGTGTCCCCCAGGGTCGAGGAGATGGCCCGGGCCATAACCGCCGAGGGCCACAGGGCCGAGCACGCCGTCATGGACGTGACCAAACCGGAACAGGTCGTGGAGGTCATGTCCGAGATCGAGGGAAGGCACGGCAGGGTGGACATCCTCGTGAATAATGCGGGCATCTATCCGCGCCGACGGCTCGTCGAGATGGACGAGGAGTTCCTTCACAGGATGTTCGAGATCAACGTCTTCGGCATGTTCAGGTGCGCCAAGGCTGTGCTCCCAGGCATGACGGAGCGCGGGTACGGCAAGATCGTCAACATGAGCAGCGTCACGGGCCCACTGGTGGGTGCCCCAAGCGGGGGCCAGACGGCCTACGGCTCGACGAAGGCGGCCGTCGTAGGATTCACAAAGGCACTGGCCCTGGAGACGGCCCAGAGCGGCATCAACGTGAACTGTATCCTCCCCGGCTACATCCACAGCCCCAGCGCCTACGGGCTCAGAGGCAGCACCGGCGACAGTGACGCCGAGGAGAAGATGCGGGAGTTCGGCTACAAGATTCCCGTTGGTAGGCAGGGGACCCCCGAGGACGTGGGCAACTTGGTCCTGTTCCTGGCCTCAGACGAGTCCAGCTACCTGACGGGCAGCGAGATCGTCATTGACGGGGGCAACATCCTCCAAGAGGAGTACTTAGGCCCCTACAAGCCCAGGTAGCTACTCTAGGGCCATAAGCCCAGTGTAGAAGCCCAGTTTCTCGTCGTCCAGCTCGTCCAGCCCGTAGACCTCCAGGAACAGAGGTATCCACCTCTCCTTGGACTCCCGATCCCCATAGTTGTACTTGAGGCTCCTGAGGCAGGAGGCGAGGTCCACGTAGGGGTCCGCGAGGCCACCGTGGTCCCAGTCTATGACACCGCTTAGCCGGGGGACCACGGTTATTACATTGGGGAGGCAGTAGTCGCCGTGGGTGAATACTAGCGTCTCGGCTGGGGCACGCTCCATCAAATCGTCTAGTTTCCTCTTATCCCTCCGACTCAGCGTCGGTTTGAGGGCATTGACGCGATCCTTGATGGTGTTGGTGTAGGGGCAGGCTTCAGTGTCAAGCTCGTGGATGCACCTCAAGGTGAAGGCTAGTACCCGCACGGCCTCCTCTCTCTCCTCGGGCTGCACCTGGTAGGAGGGGGTGCCAGGCACCTCGCGGGTCAGCAGGTACTCTGCGCCCCCCGAGGACATGTAGTAGAGGGGCTCCGGCGAGGGCAGCCTGGCCCCGATCCACTTGAGGACCTCGTACTCCCTCCTGAGCCCTGACCCGCCACCCCTCAAGACCTTAAGGTAAAGAGGCGGCTTATCATCGTGCACGAGCCTGTACACCTCGGCGGCCGTCTCCCTGTAGGGGTGCCTGGAGGCCCTGTAGCCCTCCAAGAGCTCGTCGATGGCGCCGCCCAGCCTAATCGACTTTGACGATGGTTCTCCTTCCGTACCCGGTCACCACCCTGTAGTAGCCCCTCAGCTCCTCGTCCAGGCCCTGGTCCCCCGTGTCCACCTTCAGGGGCCGGCCCCTGAGGGACGCCAGCTTCTCCGGTGTCGCCACGACTATGATGTTCTCTTTGCTGACGCGCCTGATGATGCTGGGGCTTATCTGCTGGTTGCCTCTGCCCAGTATGAAGCCCTGACCCCCGATCACTGACAGTACCGCGACGCCTCTCCTCCCCTCAAGGAGCCCTAGGAGGGTCCCCTCAGAGGCGTCCCGCGCGACCAGCTCGCCGTCCAGCACAGCGTCCACGCCAAGCAACGTTTTTTCAATGCCTAGCTTCTCGGCTACGGGTACAGTGGTCGAGCCGGGCCCCAAGATGTAGAGGACCCCAGGCTCCATGTTCTCCACCACGTCGGCGGCTATGGCCTCCAGCGTGTACTCGTCCTGGTGCCCCGCACCCTCCTTGCCACCCTGCAGGTGCAGTATCGAGTTGGGGACTCTCATGTAGCCGTAGAGGCTGGCCGACAGGCTTCCACGCCTGAAGGCGTCCTTGTCTATGTCCATGACCTCGGCGTCTCTCAGGGGGGCCTTGCCCGTCAGGTATAATGCCGCCAGGTTGCCTGCGGCCTGCGGGTTCACAGCGAAGACGGCCGAGTGGACTTTGACTCCGGATGGCACCCCAAGGACCGGCACCTGGCCGCCCACGGCCTTGTATATGTCCCGTGCTGTGCCGTCGCCGCCCACGAAGAGGATGAGGTCGACGACCAGCTCCTTGAAATCCTTGGCCGCCCTCCGCGTGTCATCTGCCGTGGTCGCCTTACCTGTCTCTCCGATGACCTTGGCGTCTACGCCCGCCTCACGGCACTCGTCCTCGCCCATGGGCCCCGGGTAGGTGTAGACGGCGACGCTGGGGAGGGCTGACCTCAGGGCTTTTAACGCGGCCACGGCTCTGCCTGGAGAGACGCGTGTCGCACCCAGCTCCAGGGCCCTGCGCTGGGTCTCCTCACCGTCGCTGCCCTTCAGCCCCACGGCTCCGCCAATCCCCGCTACGGGGTTGACTACGAGACCGACGGTGTTCAACTCATAAACCTTGGCCGGGACCGTATATAAGCAGTGGATTAGGGCATGCTGCCTAACCCTCGTAGCCCAGGAACCTTAGGACAGTCAGGGCAAGGGTCCTGGCCGTGGCCTCTAGTTCCCCGAGGGATACGCTCTCGTTGGCTCCGTGGGCGGTCCGCACGTCGCCGGGCCCGAACACGACGGTTGGTGTCCCCCCCACGTTAATGAGGAGTCTAGCGTCCGAGGCATAGGTCATGCCCTCGTAGACGGGCTCCTGGCCCGTGGCGTCCTTGTAGGCGCTGCCCAGTGTCTTCACTATGGGGTGGTCCACAGGCACCCTGCTGGGAGCAAAGCTGTAGCCCGACCACTCCACGGTGGGCCTGTGGTCCCTAAGCCACGGGTCGCCATCAGCGATCTCCCGCACCTTCCGCTCCAGCTCGTCTCTGGCGTGCTGCTGCGTCTCTCTCACTGCCACGCCTATCCTGCCCTCGAAGGTCACACTC
Organism: Candidatus Bathyarchaeota archaeon RBG_13_60_20; assembly: GCA_001775965.1. GTDB lineage: Archaea > Thermoproteota > Bathyarchaeia > TCS64 > TCS64 > RBG-16-57-9. Next base: position 5,600 of record MEZG01000043.1, read on the forward strand.
TCGGGGACCGTGCCGGGCCACTGGCCGCCTCTGATCATCCCCACGTTCAGGGCGTAGGGCGTCTTGTATCGCTTGTAGAGGGGGTTTGACACCCGGCTGTTCCGTTCGGCCTCAAGCTCCATGAGGCCGTTGAGGACGGTCACGAACTTCTCTATGGCGCTGACGCCTTCGTCCCTCACGCAGGCGTGGGCGCTCCTGCCCGGGATGGTGGCCTTGAAGCTCATGGCTCCGGCCACCTCAGGCGCCACCTTGGTCTCGCTGGGCTCCATGATGATCCCGGCGTCGGCCTTGTAGCCACGGAGGCAGGTGGCTAGGGCGCCGCAGCCGCCGTCCTCCTCGCCTATGCAACTCTCGTATATGAGGCGCCCCTTGAGCGTCACGCCGGCGTCCATCACGGCCTTGGCGGCGACGAGGGCCGCGGCGAGGCCGCCCTTCATGTCGCATACGCCCCTACCGTAGAGCCGACCATCCTTCACTGTGGCCTTCATAGGGTCCATCGCCCAGTTGTTTGGATCGCCCGGGTCAACCGTGTCGATGTGACCACACAGGATCAGGCTCCTGTCGCCGGCGCTCATGGTCCCCACTACGCCCAGCCCCTCGTCCCTGGGGATGCTCATGCTGAAGTCGGGATGCCTCCTCAGTTCCCCGAAGTCCAAGGCCCAGGAGTCCACCTCGAAGCCGAGCCCGCGCAGCCTCTCGGCCATGAACCTCTGGACACGCGACTCCTTTCCACCGTGGCTCGGGATCGCCACGAGCTCGCCAGCAAGGCGAGTGATGTCCTTCAGGTTTACGGAGTCGAGGACGCGCCTCTCCACGGCGTTCATGCTGGAACCTGCACGGTTCAGGTTTATATCACCTTCACCGGCTAGGCTCAGACCCTGCCCATCACCCTATCGGCGAAGAGCCTTAGGGACCTGAGCTCGTCCCCGTAGTGCCACCGCAGGATGAAGTGGTCGACCCCGAGGGACACGTACTCTCGGAGAAGCTCGGCCAACTCATCAGGCGTAGCCGACACGTTGGGCTTCTGCCGGCTCAGGTACCTCATGTACTCGGTGTCCCGGCTTAGCCTCAGCTGCTCCAGTCTGGCATCCACGCCCTCACGGGTCTCGTCAAGCACCACCATCAGGCCCACCGAGACCCGTATCTCGGAGGGGTCGCGCCCCAGCCTCCGGCAGTGGCGCCTCAGCATGCCCAGCCGCTCCTCGATGAAGCCTGGCGGGTGGCTCCAAGAGAAGTTCACTGCGTCTGCGTGCTTGGCCGATACTCGCAGCGTCCTGTCTCCTGTGCCGCCCACCCAGACGGGGAGGGGGCTCTGGACGGGCTTCGGTGAGCATAGTGCCTCCTGGATGCTGTAGTACTTGCCCTTGAAGCTAGCCCTGTCATCGGTCCACATACGCCTGCATATCTCAAGAGCCTCGTCCAACTGCCCTATCCTGACGCCGGGCCCAGGGAATGGGTACCCGTAGGCGTTGTATTCCACATCTTTCCACCCAGCCCCTATGCCGAAGTTGAGGCGGCCGCCGCTGATGTGGTCAAGGGACGCAACGACCTTAGCCAGCAGAGCCGGATTACGGTAGCTCTGCGACGCCACCATGGCGCCCAGGCGCAACCGACCCGTGTCCCGGGCCAGAGCCGTGAGCACCGTGTAGCACTCCAGGCAGTTGGTTTCCACTGTCTGCGGGGTGAGGAAGAGGTGGTCGCTGACCCAAATTGACTCGTAGCCGAGCCCCTCAGCTGCTCGGGCCACGGCCCTGATCTGGTCGTAGGTGAACCCGTACTGGGGCTCGATCTGGACGCCGAAGTCTAGTGGAGCCATGATAGGACTGTGCCCCATGGATTATTGGCTGTTGCGATGCTGGAAAACATTAAGACTCGGCGCATCACACCCTTTGGGATACCGCATGAAGGCCGTGATGAAGACGAGGCCAGAGCCGGGGGTCGAGGTCGTGAACATACCGGTCCCCAAGGTAGCTGGGGATGAGGCCCTCATCAGGGTGAGAGCCGCCGCCATATGCGGCAGCGACCTAGGAATCTACAACTACACGCCGGCCTACAGCGGGATGAGGCTGCCTGTGGTCCTCGGCCACGAGTTCGCGGGCGAGGTCGTGGAGACGGGCCCGGAGGCGCGGGGGTTAAGCGCCGGCGACAGGGTCCTCGCTGAGTCCGTGAAGGCGTGCGGCGAGTGCGGCTTCTGCAAGGCCGGCATGAGCAACCTCTGCGACGCCTCAGCGCTGTTCGGCATCCACACGGACGGGGGGTTCGCGGAGTACGCCGCGGTCCCCGTGTCCCTACTGCACAGGGTGCCCGACTCCATGAGCTTCGAGGAGGCCGCCCTAGTGGAGCCCCTAAGCAACGCCTTCCACTTCGTCAGGGACATCACCCCCTTCAGGTTCGGGGACCTTGTGGTGGTCCATGGCTGCGGCCCCATCGGCCTCTTCAGCGCACAGCTCTTCAGGCTGGGAGGCGCCAGGGTGCTGGTCACGGGGCTCACAGCCGACTCCGCCAGGTTCAGGATCGCGGAGAGGCTCGGCCTAGAGACCCTGAACATCGAGGAGGAGAACCTCGCGGAGAGGGTGAACGGGCTCACAGGCGGGGCGGGGGCGGGCGTCGCCTTAGTGGCCACGGGGGCGCCCCAGGCAGTGAAGCAGGCCGTAGAGATAGTCAGGAAGCGAGGCCACGTCACGGTAGTGGGCATCTTCGGGGGCGACGTGCCCGTTGACATGACGCGGGTCGTCCGGCGCGAGGTGACCATCACCGGGGCCTACGACGCCAGGCCAGACAACTTCCCCCAGAGCATCGATCTCATCACAGAGGGCAAGGTTAACGTCCTGGACGTCCTCACCCATAGGTTCAGCCTCGACCGGGCCGAGGAGGCCTTCAGGGTGGCCCTGGACAGGTCCGGCGGCAAGGTGGAGTTCACACCCTAGGAGAAGACGATTTGACCCTGAGGGACAACTGGCTCGGCTTCCTGGGGAAGCTGCCGAGCCTCTTCTTCGGCCTCTTCCTGTTCGCCCTGGGCGCTGTCATGAACCTGTACTCGGACCTGGGGATGAACCCCTGGGGCGTGTTCCAGGTGGGGATCACGTACCAAGTGCCCATGACGCTGGGCCAGGTCTCGCAGGTGGTGGGCCTCGTCGTCCTCGTGATCGGGTGGCTACTGGGGTTCGCGCCGGGCTTCGCCACCTTCATGAACATGTACTTCATCGGGCTGTTCATCGACCTCATTATGGAGTGGGGACTGGTCCCCAGGTACGGGGACCTCCCCGGGAAGCTTGCCCTCCTCCTCGGCGGCATAGTCGCCCTGGGCATCGGCAGCTTCTTCTACATGAACCCCAAGCTGGGGGCCGGCCCCAGGGACGGCCTCATGCTGGGCTTCGTCAGGAAGCTGGACAGGCCCGTGTCCCACGTGAGGGGGGCAATCGAGGTCACGGTTCTTGTGCTCGGGTACCTACTTGGGGGCCCGGTAGGCATAGGAACCGTGGTGACGGCCCTCACCGTGGGGTACAGCGTCCAGCTGTTCTTCAGGCTGGGAAGGTACAACAGGAGGTCCAGCCACATGGACCTCTACGAGCTCGCCAAGCACCTCACCAAGGGCTGAAAACATATAACGACGAGGACCATCATATAGCCCCGATCAGACTTGCCTAAGACACCTGGCCTCGAATGGAGGATAAGGATGGCGGAGGAGGAGGACATCCCCGTCGTGATGGACCTATGCCGCCAGCTCAGCGTCTACGAGAAACTGGAGTTCAAGGGCACCCCCGAGCTCTACAGGAGGTACGGGTTCGGCGAGGACAAGATATTCGACTGCCTGCTGGTGGAGAACACGGGCAAGGTGGGCCCCCCGTATTTAGGCATAGCTCTCCACTACTACACCTTCAGCACCTTCGAGTCCAAGCCCACCCTGTGGCTGGAGGACCTGTACGTGCCGGAGGAGCTCAGGGGCAACGGCATAGGCACAGCCCTGCTGAAGAGGTTGTGCCAGATAGCGGTGGAGAGGGACTGCGGACGCGTCGAGTGGACGGTCCTGGACTGGAACGAGCCCAGCCGACAGTTCTACTACAGCCTGGGCGCCGTCTCCATGGACGGGTGGACCACCTTCAGGCTGAGTCCCGACGCCTTTAAGAGGCTGGCAGGACCCTAGCATACGCCCGTGATGTATTATATAGGTCGAGGGACAACATCATCACCGGTTTGAGATATGGCGAAGAAAGTTACCTCGCCTGAAGAATTCTTTGGACACCGGATGGGAGCCGACAGGAAGATCGCCCGTTGGGACAGGATCGTGGAGTACTTCCACAGGCTCCAGAAGGAGTCCAAGAGGATCAAAGTCATTCACATGGGGCCCTCCACGGAGGGGCACCCCTTCCTCACCGTCATAGTCACCAGCGAGGAGAACATGAAGAACCTGGATAGGCTCCAGGACATCAACGTCACCCTCACCAACCCGGGGGAGCTCACAGAGGAGGAGGCGAGGCCCCTTGTGGCCGAAGGCAAGGCAGTCGTCATCCAGAGCATGAGCCTCCACGCCTCGGAGATCGGGGGCACCCAGATGTCCCCAGAGCTGGCCTACGAGCTGGCAACCCGGGAGGACGAGGAAGCCAGACGCATCAGGGACAACGTAGTCAGCATCATGGTGCCCAGCTTCAACCCAGACGGTCAGATAATGGTCACGGACTGGTACAACAAGTACCTGGGCACCGAGTACGAGGGCGTGAACACCCCGTTCCTGTACCACAAGTACACGGGCCACGACAACAACAGGGACGCCTTCATGACCAACATCGTAGAGAGCCGCTACATGGCCAGGCTCATGTTCCACGACTGGCCGCCTCAGGCCTATCAGGACCACCACCACATGGGCAGCTACGGCGCCCGCCTATACGTGGCGCCTTACAGCGACCCCATCCATCCCCACGGCGACCCCCTGGTCTGGCGCGAGCTGGCCTGGTACGGGGCCCACATGGCCTATAAACTGGAGGAGGCGGGGAAGAGCGGCATCGTCAACGCTGCCATATTCAGCGGTTGGGCCCACCTGGGATTCCACTGGTTAGGCATCTACCACAATATACCCAGCATGCTCACCGAGTCGGCCTCGGCCAAGCTGGCCACCCCCCTCTTCATCCACCCCGAGCAGCTGAAGGAGGAGACTAAGATGAGCACCCTCGTTGGCACGAGGATGCTGCCCCATTACAAGCCCACCACCAACTTCCCCAACCCGTGGCCCGGCGGCTGGTGGAGGCTCCGCGACATCGTGGAGCAGCAGAAGGTGGCCTCCTGGGCGCTACTGGACCACATGGCCCGCAACAAGGAGACGATTCTGTGGAACGCGTACCAGAAGGCCGTGAGGCAGACGGAGAGGGGCGCCGAGGATCCCGTTATGGCTTACGTGGTGCCGTTGTCCCAGCACGACCCGCGCACCATGGAGCTCATGATAGAGAAGCTCCTCGTCCAGAACGTCGAGATATACAGGGCCAAGAGCCCGTTCACTGGGGACGGGGTGGTCTACGAGGAGGGCAGCTACGTCATCCCCCTCGCCCAGCCAAAAATGGGGCTCATCAAGACGCTGCTGGGCCGGACCCGGTTCCCGGACGACAGCTTCACCAGGATGCCCGACGGCTCACCCCACAGGCCCTACGACTCGGCCACGGACACCATGGCCGAGTTCATGGGCGTGGCCGTGGACCCTGTGGAGTTCATCACGGAGGTCGAGCTGGAGCCCATGGACGATTACAAGCAGCCAGTGGGCGCCGTGGACGAGTCCAGCAAAGTGGGCTTCCTCCTGGACGCCAGGGAGAACCACGCATTCAAAGCCGTGAACATGCTGCTGGCCGAGGAAGTCCCCGTCATGCGCGTCACCGAAGCCTTGATGGCGGGGGACTACGAGTTGCCCCCCGGCTGCTTCATAGTGGAGCCTGGCCACGAGGAGAAGCTCACAGACATCGCCGAGGAGACGGGCGTGAGCTTCCACGCCCTCGTCGAGCTGAAGGCCGACACTGCGCCGGTTAAGCAGCTGCGGGTCGGCATGTACCAGCGCTACTGGGGCGGCAACATGGACGAGGGCTGGACCCGCCTATGCCTGGAGCAGTACTGCTTCCCCTACGCGACCCTCATGGACGAGGAGATCAAGAAGGGGGGCCTCAGGGAGAGCTACGATGTAATAATTCTGCCCAGCGACGCGCCGGCCATGATCACGGGCGGCGACGAGCTGAAGAAGTGGTGGAAGGAGCAGAGGCAGGGCTGGGAGCTCCCCGAGTACCCGCCGGAGTACAGGAGCGGCCTAGGGGACGAGGGGAAGAAGGCTCTCAGGGAGTTCGTGGAGAAGGGTGGTACCCTCTTGTGCCTCGGAGAGTCGTCCATGTACGCCGTGGACGCCCTTGAGCTGAAGGTGGCCAACGTGCTTGAGAAGGTGCCCAGTAGGGAGTTCCACTGTCCGGGCAGCACCCTCCACATTGATGTGGACACAGAGCACCCCATAGCCTACGGGATGCCCGAGGACGCTCTGGCCCTCTTCTGGGGGGACCCGGCCTTCAAGATAATCCCCAGCGCCGACAACCACAAGTACAGTGTGATAGCCTCCTACCCCGACTCCGACATCCTGGAGTCGGGCTGGCTTGTGGGCGAGGAGCGTATAGCCAACAGGATTGCCGCGCTCCAGGCCGAGGTCGGCGAGGGGAAGGCTGTACTCATAGGGTTCAAGTGTCAGCACAGGTGCCAGACCCACGGAACCTTCAAGCTGCTCTTCAACAGCCTCCTAGGCTAAACCCCATTTTTTAATGACGCTGTTCCACTGAACTAGTGGCTAAGCTCGTGGATGGCAAGCCGCTTTTCTATTCTTTTTTACGTTTTTTACTGGGCTTCGCCCCCTCGGCGGGGTGGCTGTCCTCGCTGGCTCCGATACATTCTAGGCAGAGCTTCTCTGCGACGCTCCCGCAGTAATGGCAGAACCTTTTCCCGCACCCCGTGCAGGTGTAGAGCTTCCCCGTGCTCTGCCCGCATATCTCGCACTCCTCCAACATGCAACCGCCGCCATAGTGGTTTAACCTGAATGATCGCTGCATGAACCCATGACCATAACCCTCTCATTATGCCTTGGGCTCAAAACCTCTTGGCCACTCAATGTTTAATTGATTTAAAGGATAAATTTCTTTATATCCTAGATATCGAACAGATAGCACTTATTTTTGAAGAGTATAAGTCAAACCAGTCATTGTTTCAGCGTGTATTTGATTCAAATATTAAAGAAGCTGTGAGTCCACATCCCCATCGGTGACGCGCCTTGCACTCTCCAGACGTCCCATGATGCGGATTGAGGCATCCGCCTCCGCCTCCTAGCTCACGGTTTCCCAAGACTGCTCAAAGGTCCCTTGATGCCCGGCATGCAACTGCCTGTGTGTCGGAAGGTGATAATGGCGGGCGGGCTACCCGCCCTTAAAGTGGGTATAGACGTTGAGGCTGACCTGGGCGATGACCTCCTCCGCAGAGTAGACGTCCTCGGCCCCCATAGTGAAGCAGCTCAGCGCGTAGCGCTCACCCGTGGCCCTCAGCGTCACTATGCCTACATCGTTCCTGATCCCTGGCAGGCTCCCGGTCTTCCGCTCCAGCCTCACCTCCCTCGCGGGCAGGTATTTGGGTATGCGGGCTGGACCCGTCTGGCACTTGGCCATGATCCCTAGTATCTGGTCGCAGCTCTCCTGGCTCGCGGCTTTACCTTCCGATACGAGCGCGATGAGCCTGTTCATCTCGTTGGGGGTGGTTACGTCGTTGTTCTCGGTCCCCAGGCTCCAGGAGGGCGCCCCCTCACCCGCTTCCATGGCCTTCTCGTAGAGGCTCAGGGTCATCTCCCCCCTCGGCACATCGTTGACCCCAACCAGGTCGAAGAGTATCTCCCTGCAGTACCTGCTTATGCTTGTCCTGGTTAAGCCCAGCCCCCGCAGCGTCCTGTTCACGTTGTCGAATCCCACTCTCCCGGCCACCAGGTCCGTGGCGGTGTTGTCGCTGACGATCATCATGAGGCTCAGGAGGTCCCTGAGGCTCACCTCCAACCCCTCGGTGAGCTCCCTGAGTATGCCTGACCCGGGAACCTTATCCACTTCTCTTAGGGTGACCCTCTCGTCCAGGCTCAGGACGCCTCTCTCCACCTGCCTGTAGAACTCCACGATGACGGGGACCTTAAATACGCTGGCCGTGGGGAACAGCCTGTCGCCGTTCAGGCTGGCGGATTCTCCCGTGCCCAGGTGATTCACGGATACACCCAGAACCCCCTTGAAGCCCTCCGCAGGCTTCTTCACAGCTTCCAGTAGGCTCATGGGTGATCAATGGTTCGCCGCAACCTAAAACAATAACTGGCCTCTCAGGCGCCGGGCCCCAGCACTGGAAGCTTAATAACGGGTCAAGCTGATTCACTGTTGATGGACATGCCCGAGGAGCCAGTATACATAGCCGAGGTCGTCAGCGTCAAGAAGAGCTGCAGCGCAGGCCACGAGGCGGGCGACAGGTTCGAGATAAACACCCATAAGACGGGTGGCATCTGCGGCTACTGCTACCACGAGCTGTTCCCCACCATGATGAACATGTGCTACGGGGGACAGATACCCTGGATGAACAACCAGGAGTTCAATTACGAGTGCCCGGACAGCTACAACCTGGTCACTTTCAAGGTCACAAGGAAGTAGCCCCTCTTTCTAACATCTGGGAGCAACACGGAAAAAAAATAGGATTGTTTTCTACCGGCCGCTGTACCACTTGATCTTCTTCGTGTAGTACCCGTAACCCAGCCCCAGGGCCACGAGCAGCAGCATGGCGTAGGTGTATAAGGCCACCTCCGGCCTCAGCATGTCCACGAGCCGCCCGATGACCAGCTCGAACCTGAAGCTGACGGTCTGCCCGTAGGTGACGCCGAAGGCCGCCAGGAGGAAGATGCGCCCGGTCTGGTTGACGTACTTGTAGGGCCCCTCCATCTGGGCCGTGAAGATGAAGTAGGCGGCGGCCGTGACCGTCCCCACTATCATCACGAGGTTGTTGATGTTGTTCAGAGGCAGAACGGTGGCGTTGATCTGGCCGAGGAAGTCCGCCATGACGCTCGTCCTGATGGCCAGGCCGAGGCCCGCGCCCACGGTCACCGCCACGGGGTACCTGGAGAGCCAAAGCCACTCGATCTTAAGCCTGGAGAACAGCATCACGCAGAGGATAACAGCGACGACGAAGATGTAGTTGCCCTGAAGCACGGGGTTGATGGCGCTGGTCCTGACGTAGTTCCAGTTGGTGGCGAAGATGAAGCCGCCCAGGATGCCCATATACAGGTTCTCGGTGAACTTGCTCAGCGGGTTGTCGCCTATCAGCACGGAGTACGCGCCGATGGATACGAAGGAGCCCGCTATGAGTCCCAGTAAGAAGCTGTCCATCTACTTAGCTCCCCCCTCTCTCCTAGCTACGAAGTACAGCACGTTACCAAGGACCACCAGTAACGCCCAGAGCAGGCCGCCGAAGTTGGTTGCCATAGCCTGACCCAGGGCGAGCCCGGGCATGCCCATCAGGTACTCGTACTCGGCCGAGCCCCTGACCCCGCCGATGATCCCTATCATCTGGCCCGAGTTGATATAGGGCGTGTAGTTGGGCACCTCGTTAGTGGTGCACATACCAGTCATAGGCACGCCGAAGGGCGTGACTATCTGCCTGATGCCGAAGGGTATGCTGCCCTCTGAGCCACCCCACCAGAAGAGCGCCGCGAAGTCGGATGCCTTGTTGATGTCACTCATGAGGGGTATCTGACCTATGGGGGTCCCGAAGTGGTCCTCAGTCTTCACGCTGCGAATGTCGTTCGCGAAGGCCGCCACGCCGGACTCTCCGCCCGGAACGTAGCCCATGTGAACCCAGTTCACGCCGTTCTCTGCTGCGACCCCGGAGGGTAGCTTGGCTAGCGCGTTATCGATGGCCGTCACGGTCCACGCAGCCGTCTCCGTGCCTATGCTGAAGAAGACCAGTTTGATGTCCTTGCTCAGCAGGTGCACGATCTGCACCTCGAGGCCTGGGCCGCCCTGCGGGTACGTGGCTGCGCCGAGCCCGCCCTCGATGAGGACGACCGAGCCTGAGGGTATGGAGTCGGCGAACTCAAAGGAATCCCTGGAGTACTGCTGTATATTCATTGGGAGTATTACCGGGCTGAGTATCGGGAAGGCCAGCGCTATGAACATCAGCGCGAAGATGATCCTCTGGTCAAGCGCCAGCATCTTATCCATCAGACTCATTCCGAGTCCCTCCTCTCCTCCCTGATCCCCAGGTGCTCCTTCTGCCGGCCCATGAACACCCTGACGCCCAGGCCCATGATCCCCAGGCTGGTCCCGATGATCATGCCCCTGAACCCGGCCCCACTAGGGAAGCTCCTGATCCATTCGCCCAGCGGCACGACCGGCGGGAACAGTATTGCGCCTATAGGGATGAGCATCAGGAGCACAACCAGTGCGCACACGAGTAGGACCGCGGCGTTCCAGTTCCTGGCTCTCAGGACCCTGTACGCGGCCGACGTGATGTAGAAGGCGGTCAGCGAGTAGAGGGCTGCGCCGATGGGTGACGTCATGTTGTTGTAGATCCACAGGAACGTGGTGTCCCTGACGTTCAGGACGCCCAGCCCCGCCGTGACCACGAAGGCCACAACGTAGACGATGCTGTAGTACCATTCGCTGCCCCTGGTGCCGACCTTTTTGGTGTGGAATATGGTGAGCACTATGGTCCCCAGGATGAGCGCCGTCGCCGAGATGATGGTAACGAACGAGCGGAGCGTGACATTCAGGCTCGTCACGGACGCGGGCATCGGGAAGAAGAACTCGATGATCATCAGGAGCCCGATTACTGCGGTCAGTATCATCGGGATCTGCATCTTAACTAATCTATCTGACACTTCATCTCACCTCACATAGACAACAGTCCCTTGATGCTCATACCAAGGGTTATGAGAACGGACCCGAGCACGATCAGTATCACCGCGATGAACTTGCCGACGTCTTGCCCTGCCAGGGACGAGGACACGGTGGGGTCCTCCGACACGTAGGCTCCGAGGGCGTATAGCTCCTCGCCAATGATGCTGTAGTCGCAGATGGCCACCAGGAACGGTATGTTGTGTGTGGTGTCTGTTCCGCCGAGCATCATCGCCCCCACGCGGGCCGCGTTCTCGGTGAATATAACGGCCTTGTGGTACCAGCTCCCGAGGAAGAAGGCCCCAGCCATCCCGTCGCTCCACATATGGTTGATGATGTACATCCTGTCCGCACCGTCGGGGAGGTACATCACCGCCTCATCCAGCTTCAGCTCGTCCTGCTTGTTCTCGGCCTTGTACGCCTCGTCAACTATCTCGCTCGCGATAGTGTAGGCCAGGCCCTGGGTCACCGGGACGAAGAACCTGGCCCCCAGCCTGGCGGCGCTCCGCGCCGTGTAGGCCAGTATCTGGAAGGCGGCGACGGTCGGGGCCAGCACGCTCGGGTTGTCCATGGTCACAGTGTCCATGAGGTAGTAGGCGGGGCGCCCCATCTCAACGCACCTTCCGAGGATCTCGTCGATCTGGTTCACCGCTGCCAGTCGTCTGAGTTTAGGTAGTTTACCTGAGTACGCTCTCTGCATGTAGTAGATTATCGATCCTGCTATGATTAACAGGGAAAGTAGGCCGATGACTCGGCCCTCAACAATTAGTGCCAATTGTCATTCCCCAAGAAGATGTGCACGTATTTACTATAAATATTTTCAAGGGTGGACACGAAAAATATTAGTTAAACGCATTAAATTGTTGGTTTTTCACACTCGCCCTTTATCATTTAAGCCCCAACCCTCACTGAATTAATATCAAGCGATGGGCGTTCAACATAGATGTTAAAAGGTTAGCTACAGCAATGTGACGCATTATAAAAAAGTTTATTAGTTGTACAGAGTCACGTGCTACGAATTTTAAAGGATGGATGTTGTGGGCGAGGCGGCAGAGGGAAGGGGCATGTTCTGGTTCATACAGGGCAACATCAAGGTTCTGATGTTCTGCCGCGTCCTGTGGAGCTTCAGCACCAGCATCATCTACCCCTTCTTCAGCCTCTACATCCTTGCCCTGGGGGGCAGCAGCACGGAGATCGGGCTCATCAGCAGCCTGGGGCTCATCGCGGGCATGGTCCTCTACCCCCTGGGCGGCTACATCGCCGACAGGGCCGGCCGCGTCAAGCTCATAGGCTACAGCACTTTCCTGTACGCCTTCGCTCACCTGTTCTTCGTCTTCGCCACCAACTGGCAGATGATAGCCATCGGCCAGTTCTTCAGCCAGCTCCTGCTCTTCTACATGCCCGCCATGAACGCCCTGGAGTCTGACAGCCTCCCTCCGGGTGTCCGGGGCAAGGGGTTCGCCATTATAATGGCTGTGCCCGGCTCGGTGAGGATCATTGCCCCGCTGGTGGGCGGCTACGTCATTGAATGGTTTAAGACCTCCAGCGGCATGACTGGGAACGAGGCTACGGCGCAGGCTGTGCGCATCTGCTGGGGGATCGCTTTCCTCACGGGCCTGCTTGTGGCCTGGATAAGGCTGAGGAACCTCAAGGAGACCATCACCGAGGAGGAGGGCAGCCACAAGATCAGTTTCAGGGAGATACCGGGGATGGTCATCCCCGCGTACAGGAGCATACTGGACAGCGTCAAGTGGATGAACAGGAGCCTCCGCGTCATCGTGATCCTGGAGATGGTGGCCAGCTTCTTCATAGCTATGAGCGCCCCCTTCTACGTGGTCTACGCCACAAAGCTCATCGGGCTATCCGAGGCCCAGTGGGGGCTGGGCATGTTCATCAGCGGCCTCATCGGCATCATGCTTGCGTTCCCCCTGGGCAGCGCGACCGACAGGGTTGGCCCTAGGAGGATGATCATGTTGGGGATGTTCCTGGTACCCTTCATGATCTTCAGCTTCCAGTACTCGGGTGGGTTCCTGGGCGTGGCAGCCGTCCTTATCGGCGTGCAGATATGCAACAACATCATGGTCCCCGCCTTCAGCACCATCATCGCAAACACGATCCCAAGGAGCCGCAGAGGCCGCCTCTACAGCCTGATAGGCGAGCGGGGGATATCCATTAACTTCGGGAACTTTTGGGGCGGGGGCTTCCTCCTGTTTCCACCGGCCGCGCTGGGAGCGTACGTTGGCGGGTGGGTCTACCAGCTGGACCCCAACCTGCCCTGGATCATTACGAGCGGGGCCCTGCTGGTCTGCGCCCTGATGGTGTACCTCTTCGTCCAGGAGCCTGAGGAGGCCCAGCACTAGGCATCATCGGGGGCCACCCCTAAATCCTTATACAAAAAACACTTAAAAGTCAGACACGGACAGTCTGTTCAGCGCGAGGAGGGATAGAGGTGGACGAAAATGCTGAAGATAAACCGGGGCCAGCTGCACGCTTCAGTGTCGAAGGTCTACGAGTCCCTCCTGCCCCTGTCGTTTAACCTGACTGGGCTGGTAGCCGGGGTATTCGTGGCGACGTTTTCAGGTGTCATAGCCACTGTGCCATGGGGGTTCCTGATCTACCCGGGGATTCTGAGCATCAGGGGCGCATTGGGCGGTCTCTTCGCGGGGAGACTGAGCACGGCCCTGCACCTTGGAACGGTGAAGCCGCAGCTCAGAGACAACACCGTGCACCTCAGCATCCTTGTGAAGTCCATCGTCGCCTTGACCCTGCTCAGCGGTGTCTTCATAGGCTTGACGGGCTCGGTCTTCAGCGGCCTATACACAGGCTTCAGCGCCGTGGAGTCATTGAAGATAATCGCTGTCACCATCGCTACCATGGCTGTCTCCAACGTGGTGATATCACCGATCACGTTCGGCTTGTCAATAGTATCGTTCAACAGGGGCTACGACCCTGACGTGGTCCTCTATCCAATAGTGTCCACGGTCGCTGACATCATGATCACGATCACGTACATCGCCATGGTCTGGCTGTCCCTGAGCCAGACGGGATTGATCATGATCACTGCAGTAGCGACCGGGTTCACGGCCTGGTCGGCTCTTGTCATTAGGGAGAACATGGCAGAGGACGAGTTCAGCCAGACCATCAGGGAGTTCCTGATCACGCTGGTGATAGTCTCCGTTATTGTGGGCATCACGGGGACCACCCTGGAGCGCATCTCCGAGAGGATACAGGGGGCCAGGGAGATCTACGCAATATACCCGGCGCTCATCGACACTATCGGCGACGTCGGCTCGATCATAGGCTGCACGCTCACCACGAAGCTGGCCCTCGGGACCGTGCCGTCCCACCCGAGGCGGCTCAGCGACCTCAAAGGCGAGCTCGGCGAGGTTGTGAGCGCATGGGGTGCATCGGTTATCCTCTTCGGGATGTACGCGCTCATCGCCTCGCTGATCTACGCCCCGGCGGGACTGGCCGCCCTCACCCTAAGGCTCCTGGCGCTTAACCTCATCTCGGTCCCGATCATAATCCTGGTGGTCTTTGTCATCACCTACGCCACATACTCCAGGGGGTGGAACCCCGATAACTTCCTCATCCCGATAGAGAGCAGCCTGGCCGACACCGTGACCACTCTGGCGCTGCTCCTGGTCCTGCTATTGGGTTGATAATAAATATGGAGCCAGCAGAGTCTATCTCATGAAGCATCTTGTGCTGATAAGCTCCGACATCTTGAACGTCCCGGAGGACGTGGCTGGTGCACTCAAGCCCCTCGCTGAGGTGACTTATGTTAAGGCTCCTTACGACGACCTACTAGCCAGGGCCTCTGCGCTCCTGGTGGGCGGAGAGAAGGTGGACAGCGGGTTCCTGGAGAGGGCACCTAAGCTGGGTATCGCCGCCAGATTCGGCGTCGGCTACGACGCCGTAGACGTGGAAGCCTGCTCGAAGAGGAGGGTCTACGCGACCCACACGCCGGACGTGCTCTCAGGCGCCGTGGCCGACCAGACCTGGGCCCTGATCCTCGGATTCATGAGGAGGATTCCTGAGGCCGACCGTAACGTCCGTGAGAGCTGGGCCAAGAAGGACAGGCGCATGCCCTTCGGCTGGGACATGGAGGGCAAGACCCTCGGGGTACTCGGCTTGGGTAGGATTGGCTCACAGGTGGTTCGGAGGGCTCAGGGATTCGACGTGGAGCTAGTATACAACGATGTGGTCAGAAAGCCGGACATGGAGAAGCGGTACGGGGTGAGGTACCTGGGCTTCGATGATCTCATGAGGTCTAGCGACATACTCAGCCTCCACGTGCCCCTGCTGCCGTCCACGAAGGGGATCATAGGTGAGAAGGCCCTGTCCATGATGAAGCCCTCGGCCATCGTAGTGAACACGAGCAGGGGCCCCGTTATCGAAGAGAAGGCGCTCTACAAGGCTCTTACGGAGGAGAGGATCAGAGGAGCCGCCCTCGACGTGTTCGAACAGGAGCCGACGCCTCTCGACAACCCCCTCCTGAAGCTGGATAACGTGGTCCTGACGCCCCACAGTGCCTCCGCGACATGGGAGACGAGGCGTAAGATGGCTGAGATGGCCGTCAGCAACATTAAGGCGTACCTTGAGGGCCGCAGGCCGCCCAACGTGGTGCCTGAGCAGAGTGGCCTAACCTTCTAGCCCTATGCATCGTTGAATACCTCGTAGGCATATGGAGAGAACCGTGTGGTGGGCAGCGGAGTCGACGAACGCGGCTGCGCCCCTAGGGTTTTTTCCGCAAGTACGATGAGGAGAAGGCTTGGACCTGTGGCTGAACCCTCCGGTGATGAGCATACCTTCCATCGTCTCTCCACAGGATCACATACCTCCTCTTCATCAGGGTGGTGCCCATGAACAGACACATGTTCTCATAGACATGATCCCGGAGGAGGCATGCGAGCGTCTTGAGGGCAGAGCCGACAGGAGATGTTTGAGACCCTATTGAGGTTTGTGAAGGCCCGGAGAAGACGCTGGTCCTCGCCCTCAATGGGGGATGGACAGTCATAGAAGGCTACTGGCCGCAACGGTCATCCACGAGGAGCTGAGCCTGCACCTGGGTCTCTGATCCTGAGGATGAGCGCCATGCCCAACGTGAGCGTCGCGACCTGCACGTAGAGAGGGGCGTTGAATCCGTAACCCTCCAGAAGCACCCCCGCCAGCCACGGGGCGGGCACGGCCCCTATCCTGCCGTAGGCGTCCAGCTTACCCATGATCGTGCTACGCTTGTCCTGGGGCACGATCTCGACCAGAAGGCTGGTCCAGCTGGGCATCCAGAAGCATATGTCGATGGCGCTCACCCCGTTGAACAGTATGTAGGCCGCGGGGGACCTGAACAGTATGAAGCCGAGTATGGTGACCATGCCCATGACTAGGCTCCCGAATAGCATCCGCCTCCTGCCCAGCCTGTCGCTCAGCTTTCCGAGCGGTATGCTGCCAAGCGCCCAGACGAGGTTGAAGCTGGTGCTCATTAACCCGAGGTCCAAGGTGGTGAAGCCGCGGTAGTCTGTGAGGGCCCCATAGAAGAGGCTGTAGGCCACCGCGTACCCGAAGCCCTGGACCAGCATTATCGCGTACAGGTTCAGGTTCCCAGGCTCGGGCAGGAGGGCCCTACGCAGCTTCTCGATGGGTGAGGAAGCTGATCCCACGCCGGGTTTGTGCGTCTCCTTAATGAAGAAGAGCAGGGTGAAGCCCAGTATGTCAGAGACCAGTGTGGCGTATAGAATGGGCGTGTACCCCATGGTCAGGGCGATGTAGCCGCCCGCCGATGCCATGAGGGTGCTCATGCCCTGGCTAAGTGCGAGGAGGGTGCTGAGGGCGGTGGCCCGCCTGGTGGAGTCCACGCTCTCGGCTATCAAGGCGTTGCGGCCCGGGTTACCCATCTGGAACATGGCGGTGAAACCGATGAGGAAAGCGAACGCGATGAGAGCCGGGAAGCTCTTGGATGCTATCAGCGCGATCATGGCCATGATCCTGCACGCGTCGGCGGCCACGACGACGGGCTTGCGCCCGTACCTGTCGCTGATGTATCCCCAGAGGAAGAGGCCGAGGCCTGTGCTGACGTTGATCATGGTCTGGACGAGGCCTAGCTGGCTTAGGGTGATCCCTGTGCTGAGGAGGTAGGGCTGCCAGATCACGTAGAACATGCCGAAGCCCACCTGGCTGATGAGGGTCTGGGCGGCTAGCACTCGTATGTTGCCTTCGAGGGCGAGGAATCGGCTGATGGACCCCATGGCTGCCAGAACCTAGGATATGTCTGGTTGGCTGGCATAAAAACGAGGCGGAGATACCCTGCTACTGGGTATAAGCGTTTTCAGCGGCTCATGACTACTGTAGTCATAATTGTTTTTTTTAGGCCGCTGGCCGACGCCTCAAACCTAGAGAATGTGCCGTGATTTGGTATAGAATGGCCCGTGATTTTGACTAGAATGGCGGAACATCGGAACCGTTCCCGGGGTCCTTCACGTGAGAAGCAGCTGAAAACGGCTCGCATCGCTCACCTCCCCTCCCCTCTCGTGGCTGGGGAGGCGGTGCACTTTCCTGCTACACTATGGAAGCGTTTAGGCTGGTTCCCCGAATCGTAGCCGCTCATAGGGGAACATGCAGAGGTCCCCCCAGGCGTCAAGCTACGGCGATGCGGTTTTATGGAGTCCGAGCATCTCGTTGAGCAGCCTGAGGTTGCTCCTCACGTCTGCGGCGTCGTACATGCCGATGTTCCAGGCGTCTATGAACTCGTGGAACCGGAAGGCGTACCTTATGGCCTCGTCCGCCCTGTCCCTGAGCCTTCCCGCGTTCAGTATCTTGATGACGTAGACGAACCTGCCGTCCTCGTGCAGGGCCCTCAGCGCGTCGAGCCTGTCCTGCTGGGTGCCGTCGTCCAAATACGCGCCGGCGACATTCAGGGGTGCGCAGACCACGTCTATCTCAGGGACCTCCAGGACCTGGCGGAGGGTCTCGGTGCTGTGGGTGGAGAGGGCAGTAGCCCTCACCCGGCCCGCCTCCTTGGCCTCCAGGAAGGCCCTGAGGGCGCCTGTCCGGCTGCTCAGCGGCCCGCACACGTAGGGGCGGTCGGAGGCGTCCAGCCTCTCGACGGGCCTCGGCGGCACTATGTGGAGGAACATTATGTCCACGTACTCGGTGCCCAGGTCGCCCAGGCTCATGTCCAGGGCCCTCAGCCCCTCCTCGTAGGTGTGGGCGTTGGTCTTGTCCGCGACCACCACCTCGCTGCGTGGGACCAGCCTCAGGCCCTCTGCCACGTGGGGGTGGGTGCCATAGTCGTCGCTGGTGTCCCAGAAGTCGACGCCTAGCCTGTGGGCCTCTGCCAGCCTTCTCCCGGCCTCCGGCGGGTCCACGTCGCCCTGGGTCTTGGCGCCTTCCGGGCCCTTCTTGAATGTGAAGGGCTCGGTGCCGTAGCAGAGTCTGGAGACGGTGAGCCCCGTGTCCCTGATCCTTGCCTTCATGTCACGCCATTGGGACTGAAGGGTGATAAGGGTTCCCTAGTAGTTGCTGAAGTGGGCGTGGGCTATCCTAGGTCCCTCGCCCTCGTCGACGTAGACGAGGGTGACGGGACCCCTCTGGTCCTTGTCGCTGCCCTTGCGCCTGAACAGCCAGTCGGCTTTCACCACTGAGAATCCCCTGAGTCTCTCGACGGCCACGTCTTCGAGCCACAGCTTGTTGCCGGCGTCCCTGCCGCCCTCCACGAAGCCGAAGCCTCTGTGGTGCTCGACCAACGCGTGGAACCCTTTTATGAGACCCCGCTTCTCGGAGCTGAAGTAGGTCACCCTGTCGTCGGTAAGGAACAGATCACCCACCGTGTTCAGGTCGTAGCTGTTCCAGAGCCCAACCCACTTCTCCAGAGCCTTCTCGACGGCATCCATGCTTGCATACTTGCCTCAACGCTTATAACAACAGTCGTTGGCGGCTCGCCTCGTCCGATTGAGGCGGCCTCGCATCCTGGGTGAGCGTGGGTTGAGGGTTGGAAAACAATAAAACCCTCCACTGTCAACCTCTCCATGTGGACAAAGTGAAGCTCCGCAACTTCGCGGGGCTACTGATGCTCATCATGTCGTCGACCTACTATGCAATGTTCCACCTTGACCTGAGCGACGGCACAGTCGTGGTTTTCCTCAAGGCTGTGTCGGTTGGCGTTCTGCCCGGCATCGTCTGCTTCAGTTGGCTATACTTCTGGGCTGACAGCCCGGACCCCTTCAGGTATCTCGCCCTCTGGAACAGCGGCACGCAGGTGCTGTTCCTGGCCGTGAACCTACTCAGGGTTCCAGCCGCCTCATGGGGAGTATTCGGATTGATGTATCTAATCCTCACCGCCGTGGTCGTAGCCCTCTACCTGACCAGTTACCATGAGACCAGGTGGGGCTCCTTCGTCCTCGACGGCCTGATACTGCTAAATGTGGTGCTCGCCTTCGCCCTGACCCTCACCACCTACTCGCTCATCCACCCTTTCTTCGCATCCAGCAGCACGGAGGCTGTGCGTTACCTGGGCGTCTTCGTATCTGAGCTGGCCGTCATGGGCGCCCTCTTCGCATCCAGCAGCCAGATGTACTGGCACGATATCCTTGGGAGGAGGCGGGAGGAGGCGCAGGTGGAGAGGATATTCCAGGAGCTTGAGGAGGCCGCGAGAAGGCGGGCGGCAGCCTCGTAGGCGCCCGCCACCGGTGGTCCGCCTACCTTGGCTGGGGAGGCGGCTCGGTCCTCAGGCTCCGCAGCACCTTGTCCAACTGGAATGCGCACCAATCATCGCCCGCGCCCTGCCTTAGGCAGTACACGGCGAAGGTCCTCCCCTCCGGGCTGGCCCAGCCCGCCACGAGGCCCGGGACCCTTACGCCGCCCACGTCGACCTTGAAGCCGCGGACCAGAGCCTCCTTTCCGCCGATGACCTGGGCGGTGTCGGCGCTCACTTCGGTTATCTCGTTGTACTTCCTCGCCTCACCGATGACCGTGTCCATGAAATCGGATAGCCCCTCAGGTCCGCCAGCGCTCCACACGACCCCCACGATGGCGGCCTGCTCGCCTGAGGACTCGCCCTGCAGGTCGCCGAGCCAGTATGACGGAAACCTGAAGAACACCACGGCCTCCCGGAGGGTGCAGTCCGCGGGGTAGATGAAGCTGAGGCCGTTGCCGCTGAACTGTCGGTAGCCGGCTGGCGTGTCGTTCCTGTGCTGCCAGATGTTGAACCCGGTCACGGCTACGACGACGAGGAGGATTACGGCCGTGTCACGGTGGCGCCTGAGAAAGGTGGTAGCCATGTCGATCACTAGATGTACTGCAGTATAGGCTTAGGGTACTGGCGCTTCAGCTTCTCGTACCAGAGGCACAGCCTCCACAGGACCAGCAGGCCGGCGGCCCAGAACAGCAGCGTCTCAGGGAGCCCCAGGTAGAAGGGGGGCCTGTAGGCCCCGGGGGCGAAGTCGGGGAACCGGGCCCGGTACAGCCACAGGTGGACCAGGTAGAAGAAGAGGGGGTTCCTGCCGAAGCTTAGCAGGATGCCCGATAGGCCGCCGTGGAACCACGGCCTGCCCTGGATGTGGATGCCAAGGGCCAGCATGAGGCACATCCCCCCCAGGGTCCACAGCAGGAAGGCGAGGTCCGGCGGGTACTTGGACACGTACAGCCAGTCCACCAGTGTGTTGCCCATGCGGGACACCAGGTTACCGTAGCCGTTCAGCCACCGCACAACCACGAAGGCCACGATGGATGCCACGCCCAGGACGGCGAAGGGCCTCTTGAGCCCCTTGACATCCTCGGCGGACTTCCCTGAGAGGTAGTTGCCCAGGCTCCAGCCTAGGCCCATGACGGCCACCCAGGGTATTATGGGGTATAACCCGATGTAGGGCCACCTGTCGTAGTTGGGCTCATGGAGTATTATGCGGAGGTACCAGCCCCAGTTGGGCGCAGTCGGGATGAAGCTCAGGTCCAGGAAGCTGTGGTTTAGGATGATGAGCAGCGAGGCCAGCAGGATCACCTTGGTGGGCAATCTGCGGGCGACGCTGAAGATTATGAGGCACGCGCCTATGCAGGAGATGACGCCGAAGTAGGTCCACGGGTTGCTGAAGGCGGGGGACTCTATCGCCGCAGCCAGCACCAGGAGTATAACCCCCCTCTTGGCGATGTGGAGGGTCACCTCCCTCTGCGACTCGCCGCCTTCCAGCCTCTTCTTGGAGGAGAGGGCGAGGACGGTCCCCGCGAGGAAGATGAAGGTGGGGGCGCAGTAGTGGCTCACGAACCTGAGCAGGAACCAGGTCGTGTCCACGAAGGGCGGGGCCCGCCCCAGTATCCCCTCGCCGCCGTGGTGGTACTGGTTCCAGAACCCAGAGACGTGGTCCCACGCCATGATGGCCATGACGATCCCCCGGGTGAAGTCTATAAACTCAAGCCTGTGCGCCCCGTGGGCCGTCCCACCTACAGTCTCCTGCGCCGATGCTGAGGCCATGCCCTTCACATGGTACTCGTGTACTAGATAAGAAATGTTCATGTCAGATGCTGGGCGGACAGCATCCATCATCGTTCGGCGGCTCCAGCAGCCGCCTCACCGACGCCTCGCACAGGTCGAGCCTAAGCAAGCCGTTGACTCCCTTCACCACAAGCACTCGGCCCTCCACGAACTCCAGCCCGGTGACCTGGCCCAGCTCGCCCTCGAGGAGCACCTGGCCTCGCGGCCCCCGGGGTATGGACACCTGGTGGAGGCTGGACCTCCGAAGCTCGACGGAGAATGAGCTCAACGCGCCTCACCTGAGCCCATGATCCGTGTGGAGCCGCCTTAAAATCTGTTAGCGAAGATTGATGGGTTTTTAATACCCATGATGGGAAAATAGTATCCGGCGTAACCTGGATGAGCTTGGAGAAGCTATGCGACCTGTTCTTCGAGTTCAGCAACGAGGACCGGCTCAGGATGCTGCACAGGCTAAACGAGAAGCCATCGACAGTGACGACCATATCGAAGGACCTGGGCCTGACCACGCAGGAGGCTAGCCGCCACCTCACGCGGCTCGGGGAGATGGGCCTCACCGTGAAGGGCCCCAGCGGGAACCACGCCCTCACCCCCTATGGGGAGCTGTCCCTGGCCCAGCTACGGGGTTTCAACTTCACCTGCAGTCACAGCACGTACTTCGCGGCCCACGACGTGGCGAGGCTCCCCGCCCAGTTCGTGGCCCGCTTGGGGGAACTCGACCGGTGCACGTACGTGGACGACGTCATGGTGATATTCCACAGGATCGAGAAGGCGATACGGGAGGCCGAGGAGTACGTGTGGAGGCTCACCGACCGCTACATCATCACGGCCATACCTGTGTGGGAGGATGCAATAAGGCGCGGCGTCGAGTTCAGGCTCCTGGAGCCAAGGGATATAGTAATCCCGCCGGAGTTCAACCAGGGCCCCGTGCTCGCGGCCGCCCAGGTCAGCGGCCAGTTCAGGAACAACGTGACCGATAGGGTGGACGTCTTCATGGCCCTGACGGAGAAGGAGGTGGCGGGCGTATGCTTCCCGGGGCTGGGCGGAAAGATGGACTACAGGGGATTCGCCTCAGACGACCTTGAGGCTCGCGGGTGGGCACACGACCTGTACGAGTACTATTGGGACCGCTCATCCGTCAAGCCGCTGCGTGGCATGTGAGCCTCCCTGGGGGGAAGGAAAAACAATGGCTTTAGGAAGCCGTTTGCTTTAACCAGGGAGACTCTTCTTCGGTGGAACTCGGCGGCATTTAAACCCTGAGCATCAACAGCTTGAATGACATGAAAGCCCATGGAGGGCCAAAAAAATCCTAGAAAAAGAGAGTGCTAGGCCCTGTACGCGATCCTGCCGCCCACGACCGTCAGCAGCGTCTTGACATTCTTCAGATCCTCGGGGTCGATGCTCAGCGGGTCCCTGTCCACCACGACTAGATCGGCGAGCTTCCCCTCCTCGACGCTGCCCTTTATGCTCTCCTCCCAGGCGGCGTAGGCGCCGTCTATGCTATAAGCCCTTATGGCCTCCAGGGGCGTCACGGTCTCGGGTTGGTAGAGCGTCTGGCCGCCGCTGGTCCTCCGTGTGACCATGCCGTAGATGCCGTACCACGGGTTGGGGGTGCATATACTGGCGTCGCTGTGGCCCGGGGCGTGTATGCCCCTGTCGATGAGGGTCCTGTGGGGCCACATGTACCTCATGGCCTCGGCGCCCCTGTTGGTCAGGTAGGCGTCCCCCAGGTCGTGGAGGAATCCGGTGGCGGAGGCGTCGATGACCTCCAGCACTAGGAGCCTGTCCTGGATGCTGGGGGTCACGTAGCAGCAGTGCTCTATCCTGTGACGGTGGTCGGGCCGCGGCTTCCTCTTCAACGCCTTCTCTATGGCGTCCAGGGCCCTGTCGATGCCCCTGTCGCCAACGCCGTCCAGGCCCACCCTGATGCCCGCCTCGTGGGCCTCCCAGACCCTTCGCTCGATGTCCTCCTGGTCGTAGAGGAGCATGCCCGTGTTGCCAGGCTCCCCCACGTAGGGCTCGTAGTAGGCTGCGGTCCGTCCGCTAGTGCTGGTGTCGAAGACCCACTCGGCCTCTGTCACCTTGAGCCACTCGTCCCCGAAGGGCGTCGTGAGGCCCATGGCTATGGCTCCCTCCACCATGCCCGGGTCCCTGCCGCTCAGGTGCACCGCCGTCCTCACCTTGAGCCCGCCCTCCCGCCTGAGGCGCTGCATGGCCCTAAACTCGACTGGGCTAACCATGGATGCGTGGATGCTGGTCAGCCCCAGCCTGACGCACTCGTCGTAGACCATCTGGAGGCCCCTGTAGAGCTCGTCCTCTGTGTAGGGCGGCAGCCTGTGGTAGACCAGGTCCTTGGCGGCCTCGCGGAGTAGCCCCGTGGGGTTGCCCTCCGCGTCGCGCTCGATCCTGCCGTGGGGCGGGTCGGGGGTGTCCCGCGTCACCCCGGAGAGCCTTAGGGCGAGGCTGTTGGCGACGCCGTTGTGGCCGTCGCGGCGCTGAATGTAGAGCGGGTTCCTGGGGGCGGCCTCGTCCAGCTCCTTCAGGGTGGGGTACCTGCCCATCCTGACGTCGTCCATCCTGTAGCCGAGAATCCAGTTGCCGCCCGGCGTCTCAGAGGCCTTCCTCCTCACAGCCTCCAGCATAACCTCGACGGACGTGAAGTCTGGGCCGCACTCGACGCCCCGGATCAGGTAGGCGCCCCAGCTGCCGCCGGGGTGCATGTGGCTGTCGATCAGGCCGGGGAGCATCGTGAGGCCGCCCAGGTCGTGGACCTCCGTGGATTCGCCTACCGTCTCCATGACTTGCACGGTCGAGCCGACCCGCTGGAACCTCTCCCCCTTGATGGCCACCGCCTCGGCCAACGAGTCCTCGCCGTCGACTGTTATAACCTTCCCGTTGATGAGGGCCAGGTCAGCGCACAGATAACCAGGTGCTGGCATGAGAATCGGTAGAATACCGGCTT
Source organism: Candidatus Bathyarchaeota archaeon RBG_13_60_20 (assembly GCA_001775965.1). GTDB lineage: Archaea > Thermoproteota > Bathyarchaeia > TCS64 > TCS64 > RBG-16-57-9. Next base: position 29,952 of record MEZG01000043.1, read on the forward strand.
CTACGTATTTAACGGGGACGTGGCGCTCTGCGCCTCCTCTAGTAGCTGGCCACCTAGCCGACCGTTAGCCATGGGGCTGCCGTCGAGTCAACCAGCACCTTGTCCCTGGATATCAGTGCGTAGCTGTAGACCCCCGGCTCGGCCGGAGTAAACAGGAAGATATAGCTGCCCTCGCTCAGAGCCGCGAGGGGCGTCTCCTTGATGACCGCGGCCACCTGGACGCCGTTCCGCAGGACGAGCAGCGTCAGGTTGTCCCTGAAGCTGTGAACCCTGGCCGGGTTCCCCAGCCTCACGTAGACGTAAGCCGCCTCGCCGGCCTCGACCGACCCCGCTGGCTGGCCCTCCATAGTCCTCCACTCGGAGGAAAGATACACGGGTGACTGCGGCTCAACAAGCGGGTACCGTGTGGTAGTGAAGGGGAGCCAGGCCTCGAGGAACCAGAGGTGTGCCCTGACCATGCCCGATGCGCTCACCTCCACCTCTCCGCCATGAGCCCGGGCGCCCATCTCGATGAGCTCCCCCATCCTCGAAGGGTCGTCGACGTGGAGTTCGATCTCCCGGTCGATGAAACTTAAATAGGGTACCTTCGCCTTGGGGAACGACATCATCTCGTCTGCCACCAGCTCCCCTTCGACGAACAACTGCAGCTCCACGTCTGATACGCTGGGCTGCCTGACCACCACGGGGCTCAGCGCGACGCTGATAAGCCAGCGCCGTGCGTAGTCGGGGATCCTCGTGACCAGCTCAGCCTCGTCGCTCACGGAGGGCAGCGTCACGGTGATGCCGACGCTGAGCTCCTGAGTCTCCCCGCCGAGGATTCCTCGGAGGTACCCTGAGAGCTCCTCCTCCTCGATCTTGAACAGGACCTTGAGGCTCTTCATCTCCTCGTAGCTGGCGTAGAAGTTGCCCGCCTCCCGGCCTATCATGACGGTGGCGAACAGCAGGACCAGCATCAGGGCTCCCACGATCTCGTCCCGCTGAGTGTGCTTGGTTTCAGCCATCCTGTGATTTCTGGGTAACCGTGGGTAAAGTAGTTACCGGCAGGGGCACCTGAAACCTATTTAGTGACCCGTCTGAGCATTATTTGGTAGTATAGATGAATCTGGGCACGGTAACCCTGGACAGGATCAGGGACGCGGCCGACCTCAGGAGAAGCCTCAGGGGCTGGCTCCCCGTCGCCGAGTCCGTCATCGTGAAGCCCAACTGGTATAGCCCCCACCCGGCAAACTTCACGGACGCCCACGCCCTGGGGCTGCTCATGGACGCCGTGGACGCCCGCTTCACCGTGGTGGAGGGGTACAGCCTTGACAGGCAGGACGGGTCCCTGAAGTACACCGTGAACGGCGAGGAGGTGGACTGGAGGTGGATCATGAGGCACCCTGACTGGGGCTGGATCATGGAGGGCGGCCACCTGGAGCTGCTGAGGACCCAGGACAGGTGGTTCATGGAAACACACGGGTTCACGGACCTGCTGGACACCCACGACGCGGAGTACGTCAACGTCACCGAGGAGATATGGGGAGGCAGGGTCCTCGACCCGAGGATCGTCCAGGAGAAGGTCGAGTCCATTTACCCCCCAGCCAGGTCCAGGGATGTCTACGGGTTCATGCCTAGGAGGCTCGCCGACATGGAAGGCTCAACCCTCATCAGCCTGGGACGAGTGAAGGGCTACGGCGGCACCTACCCGAGCCTCACCGTGAAGAACATGTTCGGGCTCATACCAGACCCCATGAGGAGCTGGTGGCACGGGCACAAGGACGAGAGGCTTAACGACAGCATCGTGGACGCGGTGAAGCTGTACGCATCCTACTTCACCCTCTACGGCGTCTGCGAGGCCTTCAGGAACCTGACCGTGAGCGACCCGCAGGGCGAGGTGAAGACCTCGTGGGGCTGCTACGGCGTCAGGGGGGTGGAAGGGTTCGCCGTGCACGGGCCCAACCTGATCGATGTAGACGCGGTCACGTGCGGCCTCATCGATGTGGACCCTGGTAAAGTGGGGTACATATCCGTGGGCGAGAAGGCGTTGGGCGCCTACGACAGGGACGCGAGCCTCAGAGCGGCAGCGAACAGGGGAAAATACATATCCCCATGAGAGGAGCATGGTAAAGGCTTAAGAAAACGTGTTGTGTATGGAGCCTAACTCGGAGACCAAGACATGAGGCAGCTGATCCACAACGGCGTCATGGTCCCGCCCCCGTACGAGGCCCAAGAGCTCTTGGTTAGGATAAAGGGCGAGGAGCACAGGTTGACCCTAGCCCAGGAGGAGCGGGCGGTGGCGTGGGCCAAGAAGATGGGCACCCCATACGTGGAGGACCCGGTCTTCGCCGAGAACTTCCACAGCGACTTCAGCGAGGTGCTGGGCCTTAAGGTGCTCCCCGGCGACGTGGAATACACGGACATCCACAGGATGGTCCTGGCCGAGCGCGAGCACCGCCAGAACCTGCCCAACGAGGAGAAGAAGAGGCTCAGGGACCTGAGGAAGGTGGAGCGTGAGGCCAACAAGGAGAGGTACGGGTACGCGGTCATCAACGGCGAGCGCTGCGAGCTGGGCAACTACACCGTTGAGCCCAGCGGCATCTTCATGGGCCGCGGCCAGCACCCCTTCAGGGGCAAGTGGAAGGAGGGTCCGCGCCACAGCGACATCGAGCTGAACCTGAGCCCCGATGCGCCCAAGCCGCCCGGCGACTGGAAGGCCGTCGTCTGGGACCCGGAGAGCATGTGGATAGCCCGATGGAAGGACAGGCTTACCGACAAGATGAAGTATGTGTGGCCCCATGACAGCAGCCCCATCAAGCAGCGGAAGGAGGTTGAGAAGTTCGATAAGGCTGTTGAGCTCCGCAGGAACCTGGGCAGAGTCCGTTGCCACATCATGGACAACCTGGCCAGCCCGGACCTGCGCCGCCGCAAGACCGCCACCGTCAGCTACCTCATAGACGCCCTCAAGTTCAGGGTGGGCGACGAGAAGGACGACGAGGAGGAGGCCGATACGGTGGGCGCCAGCAGCCTCCGCACCGAGCACATCGCCTTCAACCCGGATGGCTCCGTCACCTTCGACTTCCTGGGCAAGGACAGCATCCCCCTCAAGCTCACGGCCACCCTGGACCCCCGCGCCGCGGCGAACCTCAAGGAGTTCGCGGAGATGAACAGCGGGGGCCCCCTCTTCGAGGAGGTCAACAGCAGCGTCGTTAGCGAGTTCCTAGGCGAGGTCATGGACGGAGTCACCGCCAAGGTCTTCAGGACGTGCCACGCCACGGAGGCCGTGGAGAGGCGGCTCAGGGAGACGGAGGTGAAGCCAGACGAGCCAGAATACTGGAAGAGGCACGTCGCCACCCTGGCCAACTTGGACGCGGCCGTCACGTGCAACCACAAGCGCACCATACCCAAAACCTGGGAGCAGGGCCTGCAGCGCCAGAGGGAGCGCCTGGAACAGACGAAGAGGAAGGCCCGCGAGAACCTGCGCAAGTCCAAGCAGCGCATCCAGGAAGCCACAGGCAAACACGAAAGCCGGATAGCCAAACTCGAGGCCAAGCTGGAGGAGGACAAGGTCAAGCTCCAGGGGCTCAAGGAGGAGCTAAGGCAGAGGGAGGAGCAGGGTAAGCCCACAGGTAGCCTGAAGAGCCGGGTATCCTCCAAGCAGAAGAGCGTCCGGGCGACACGTGAAAGCATACAGCAGGCCAAGTCCAAGCACCGAGATGCCGCGGAGAAGCTGAGGATGCAGATGGAGGAGCGGCGAGCCAAGGACGAGGAGACGGTGGAGAAGCTCAGGCTTCAGCTGGAAGCCAGGGAGCTGACTCGCGACTACAACCTGGGGACCAGTCTCAAGAGCTACGTGGACCCCCGCGTCTACTACGAGTGGGGCCGCAGGGTCGACTACGACTGGAGGAGCTACTACAGCGACAACCTTGCCAAGAAGTTCAGCTGGGTGGACCCCGCGCCCGACGAGGAGTAGTTATCCTCCGCCGATGGGCGGCATCACCCTCACTGTGTCCCCGTCAACCAGAACCTTTCCGAACCCGCCGAGACCAGATATATCAACGTCGTTGACGCTGAACATCAGGTAGTCCAGGGGCCGGCCGTTCCCGTCAAACGCGTATTCCTCCAGAGGGCCGTGGAGCCCCACGAGGGCGCGAACAAGGTCGAGCACCGTAGACCCCTCCGGCAGCGAGACGGCCTCATCACCTGTTCCGGCCGCCTCCCGGGCCATAGCGTAGTACCTGACCCTGACCCTCACAGACGGATAATGGTCCTCGGCCGCTTATGGGTCTTTTCGATAACATTATTGGACGCCGCGACCTGATCATACCTGATTTCATTGTCAAGCAAACTGAAGGGGTACGCGGGGAGGTTCCTGGACGTGGACCTCACCGGGGCCACCCTGTCCGACAGGGTCTTCGACGAGGAGACCCTCAGGCTCTACATGGGCGGCACGGGCATCGGGTCCAAGCTGCTCTACGAGGAGGTGCCCAGGGACGCCGCGTGGAACGACCCGAGGAACATGGTGTCCATCGCCAGCGGGCCACTGGGGGGCACCGCGGTGGGCGGCTCAGGTACCATAAGCATCGTAACCAAGGGTGCCCTCACCGGAGGCGCCACAAGCGTCCAGGCCAACGGCCTCATCGGGGCCTACATGAGGTTCAGCGGGTACGACGGCGTCATAGTCAGGGGCGCCTCAAGCGACTGGAAGTACCTAGTACTCAAGGATGGTAAAGCCGAGCTCAGGGACGCCTCGCCCATCCTGGGGCTGGACACCTACGAGACTACCGACAGGCTCAGGGAGATGCACGGCGCCAAGGGGCGCGAGGCAAGCGTCCTTAGCATAGGGCCCTCAGGGGAGAACCTCGCCAGGTTCGCAGGCGTATTCGTGGACCACGGCCACAGCGCCAGCCACAACGGCCCAGGCGCTGTGCTGGGCAGTAAGAAGCTGAAGGCCATAGTCGCGTTCAGGGGCGGTGGCCGGGTGGACGTCCACGACCCTAAGAAGCTGACAGAGGTGGCCCAGGAGATGTACAAGGACGTCGAGTACTTCAGGGGCACCATCGGCGGCGTCGCCAACATGTACAGGGGCGCCAAGGGCGACCTCCCCATAAAGAACTACATGACCTACGACTGGGGCGCGTCCCCGGAGGAGGTGGAGTCCTTCACCGAGAAGAGCATCCGCGACAGGTACCAGGTGGAGCGTATGCCGTGCTGGGGCTGCAGGCTGCTCCACAGCACCATGATGGAGGTCAGGGAAGGCAGGTACAAGTGCCACGTTGAGGAGCCGGAGTACGAGCAGATGGCGGCCTGGGGCCCCGTCATAGGCAACTCGGACGTGGAGGCCGCCATGATGCTGAGCGGCTTGACGGACAGGCTTGGCCTGGAGAATAACGAGGCGGGCTGGCTGGTGGGCTGGGTCATGGAGTGCGCCGAGAAGGGGTACCTAGCGGAGAGCCAGCTGGGCTTCAAGACGGGGTGGGGCGACGTTGAGGGTGCGGAGCGCATCCTCAGGATGGTATCGAGCCGCGAGGGCTTCGGCGACGTCCTAGCCGAAGGCGTCAAACGGGCCTCGGAGAAGGTGGGGGGCAATGCAGCAGATTGCGCCATCTACACATTGAAGGGCAACACGCCCAGGGGCCACGACCACAGGACCAGGTGGAGCGAGATGTTCGACACCTGCGTAAGCAGCACGTCAACCATCGAGACCCACATGGGCGCCATGAGCCCCCAGTCCCAGGGCCCCGCCAACCCGATGTTGGTGAGCGGAGAGGTGGCCCGCACCAAGGGGCTCATGCAGCTCGAGGACAGTGTAGGCACCTGCCGCTTCAACACCCGGATGAACGCCGGGAAGCTGGCTGAGGCCGTCTCCGCATCCACGGGCTGGGACATGGGAGCCGAGGAGGCGTGGGACGTGGGCAGGCGGGCCGTGAACCTCCTCAGGGCCTTTAACCTGGAGTCGGGCATCGGCCCCGAGCTGGACAGGCCCTCAACCAGGTACGGCTCCACACCTGTGAACGGACCCACGGCCGGCGTCAGCATCATGCCCCACTGGGACGAGATGCTCAGCAACTACTACGCGCTCATGGGCTGGGACGAGAGGGGCATCCCCAGGAGGGAGACCCTGGAGAGGCTCGGCATAGGCCACGTCTGGGCCGGCATCAAGGGACTCTGACTCCCCAAGGTTTTATCCGGCTTCAATCCCTTCCTCTAGCCATGAGGAACCTTGTCAAGCGCAAGCTCAAGGCCGGCAGGCCGGCACTGGGCACCTGGGTGACCATCGGCCACCCCGACGTTACCATGTACCTAGCCGACATGGGCTGGGACTGGCTGGTCTGCGACATGGAGCACAGCGCCTTTGGGCCCGAGACCTACCACTTCATGGTTCAGGGGATGCTGTACGCCCGTGAGCGCTGCATGCCCATGTGCAGGGTGCCGTGGACGGACCTCATCTGGATCAAGAAGGTGATGGACGCCGGAGCCACCGGCATCGTCTCGCCTAGGATTGAGACCAAGGAGCAGGCCGAGGAGATGGTCAGGCTCATGAAGTACCCGCCCTGGGGCGAGCGCGGCGCCGGGCCAAGGCTCGCCGCCTTCAGGGACCCAGACTACTTCAAGACGGCCAACGATGAGACCCTCTGCGTCGTCATGATCGAGACCGCGAAGGGCGTGGAGAACATCAGCGACATCTTCAGCGTGGAGGGCGTGGACGCGTGCTTCGTGGGGCCCAGCGACCTGAGCCTGGACATGGGAATCCACCAGCAGTACACGAACCCTGTGTTCCTGAAGACCCTGGACAGGATCGTGGAGGCGGGCCGCGACCAGGGCGTGGCCCCCGGCATGCACTGCTTCACGACTCCGGGGCCCACCAACATAAACGAGGCCCTAGAGCGGGGCTTCCTGTTCTGCGCCGTGAACAGCGACACCGCCTACATCCGGAACGGGGTGAACGCCGCCATTGGTTCCATCGAGGGATGGAAGCCCGGGGAGACAAGTGACGAGGTCGCTCTCTAATCCATTTATAAATGACTGATCAATGCATTGATCGCTCATTTATAAACAGCTGATCAATCGATTGATCAGCGGTTTAAAAAATTCGTTCTAAAGTCTATTGAAGCTTAGGGCTCACGCGGCTGGAGTATCTCCAGCCTCTTCCCCTCGGTGAGGGCCTGCGCCACCTTCATCCTCCCACCGTTGAGGAGCCTCCAGATGGTGCCTCGGCTCACGCCCATGGCCGCGCCCGCCTCCTCCTGTGACATGCCCTCAAGGTCTACGAGGCGGATGGCCTCAAGCTCGGCGAACTCCAGGTGTACGGGGTCGCCCGGCCTCATGGGCTCCGGCTGGAAGGCTGTGGCAGCAGACGGCTTGCCCACCTTGACTGGCATGGGAAGCCTTCCGTGTCTCCCCCTTCTTCTTCTCCCGTGCATCATGGGTGGTTATGTGCACATGCACAATATTTATATATTTCTGTGCGTATGCACATAACGAAAGTGTGCGTAAGCACAGAAAGGTGTGAAACATGGGATACAGAGGAAGAAGGATGGGAAGGAACCCCGGAAACGGGCCCTTCAGCGACCTGCCCCCGTGGCAGCGCCCAGGATGGACCTACGGCTACGGCCGCGGATACGACCCAGGCTACGGTAGAGGATACTACGCCGGTGATCCCAGCAAGTGCGCCCGGTTCCCGTGGCTGCCCCGCTGGTGGTGGGCGAACCCCGACTACAGGGGAACAGTGCCAATGGCTCCGGTTACAGGGGACGCTCCCGCGGCACCCGTGGCTCCGGATGAGTGAATGTTCCTGAAGGACCAGATGAAGTACCTGGAGCAGGAGCTCACAGGCATCAGGAAGCGTCTGGACGAGCTGGGTTCAGAGGAAACAGCTTAGTACCCTAAACCCCCTTTTTTTGGTGATCAAGATGAAGATAGCGGTGCCCACCCGGGGAAACAGAGGGCTGAGGGACAGGGTAGCCGACACCTTCTCACGTGCACCTTACTTCACCTTAGTAACCGTTGAGAACGGGGGCATCACCGATAAGAAGGTTATCCAGAACAAGGCGTCAGAGATGAATCAGGGGGCCGGTCCGATGGCCGCGCGCACCCTCATGGACAACGGCGTAGACGTGCTTCTCTCAGGGGAGATTGGCCCCGGCGCCACCAGCATCCTAGAGGCCTTCAGGATAAGAATCGGCAACGCCTCTAAGGACGAGAAGGTTAGGGACGCCGTAGAGAAGTACCTGGCCCAGCTATAGGCCGAGGAATGAGCTGAACTCGCCCCAGGCCGCCTGTATTGCTATGGACGCCGGCGAGTCGGGGCTGAAGACTGTCACTGGCTGAGCCTGAACCATAGCCTTCGTGACGTTCTCGTCGAAGGGGATCATGCCCAGCACGGGTATCCCCTGATCCTCGCAGAAGCCCCTGATGGACGCCGTGTTCTCCACGTTGAGGTCGTACTTGTTGATGATGACGCTGGGCACGATCTCAAAGTGCTCCAGAAGCTGAAGAGCCCTCTTCAGGTCATGTATGCCGCTCAGCGTGGGCTCGACGACGGCGACCGCTGCGTCCACGTTGCTGAGGCTGGCGATTACCGGGCACCCGATGCCAGGCGGCCCGTCCACGAGAACGAGCTCCCTGCCCGTCTCATCGGCGAGCTTGACCGCGTTCTGGCGCACGAGGGTAACGAGTTTTCCGCTGTTCTCCATGCCGGGGGTGAGCCGCGCGTGGCTCATGGGGCCGTACACTGTCTCGCTCAGGTAGGCGTGCCCGCAGACGCGTTCGTTGAAGCTTATCGCCTCCGCGGGGCAGTTCACGACGCACACTTTGCAGCCTTCGCAGTAGATGGGGTCCACGGCGTAATCGTGGATGGCGTTGAACCGGCACAGCTGCATGCATAATCCGCACCTGGTGCACTTCTCCGGGTCGATCTCGGCCAGGTTCAGGCCCTTGAACTCCATGGTCTCCTTTACCTTCGGGTTGAGTATCAGGTGCAGGTTGCTTGCGTCCACGTCGCAGTCGGCCAGTACGGGCTCATTCGCCAGGGCCGCGAAGCATCCCGTGATGGTGGTCTTACCTGTCCCGCCCTTGCCGCTGAGGATCGTTACCTGCTTCACGCGATCATCGCCTCCACCGTTTCCATGAGCTCGCGGAACCTGCTGCGCCACTCGGTCATCTCAGCGGTGAAGGGTATCCCCCTGCTGTACAGCTCCGCTATGCGCCTATCGTATGGTATCTCCATGATCACCGGTATCTCCTCGCGTTCACAGTAACCGTACACGCCTCGGTCGCCGACCCCGGCGAAGTTCACGACGACGCCCAGAGGGACGCCTAGCTGTTTCACCACCTCGGTGGCGACCTGGAGGTCGTGGAGCCCGAAGGGCGTGGGCTCGGTGACCATGAGGCAGAAGTCGGCCCCGTGCACGGTCTCCACGAGGAGGCACGCGGCGCCCGGCGCCGCGTCCAGGATGACCAGTCCGTCGTCTACCGCCTGCTCCTTGACGGCTGATATCACGGGGACCGCCAACGCTTCACCTACATCGAGTTCGCCGTAGACTAGTTCCATCCCGTGGGACTCTGCGACGGTTATCGTCCCTATCCGTCTGGGCTTCTCGGTTATAGCGTCCTCCGGGCAGACCAGTCTGCAGCCTCCGCAGCTGTGGCACAGCTCGGGGAATACCATGGCGGTCTCTCCCACCACGAACAGGGCGTTGTACTGGCAGAACTCTGTGCACCTTCGACAGTGGGTGCACTTTTTCTCATTGATCTGCGGGACTAGCAGCTCCACCGGCTTCCTCCTCGGGTTCTCAGGCTTGAGGAATATGTGGACGTTGGGCTCCTCGACGTCGCAGTCTATAACCTGTTTAGCGCCCGTGCTGAGCGCCAGGTTGACGGATATACTGGTTTTGCCGGTGCCGCCTTTGCCGCTAGCCACGACGAGCTTCATGGCGGCTCAGTGCTCGTGTTCGTGGAGGCAGCCCTGGGTGAGCTCCTGCAGTTCGCCGCGGATGAAAGCCTCCACGTTCTCCAAGCTTCCGGGGTGGGTTCCCTGGAGCACGGCTATCCCCAGCTCCTGGAACATCTGTATGGCCTTCATGCCCATCCCCGAGGAGACCACGACCTCGCCGCCCAGGCTTTTAATCTTCTCAGGCGGGTGGCCCGTGCCCCCGAAGTGATCGCTGTCGTTGGGCACGACGCCGCTTTCAATGATCTTGCCTGACTCCACGGTGTACCACGCGAAGTAAGGCGCACGCCCGAAGTGGGCTGAAAGGGTTTCACCTGACTCCTCTGCTGCCGGGATAACTATCTTAACCATTTTCCTCACTCCATGCCTCGGCGTCCGCCTTTACCCATGCCTCGTCCTCCCTGGCCGAAGTGGCCGCCCACCGTGGGGGAGGACACCTCTCTCAGCTCTCCCCGCTTGTAAGCCTCCACTATCTGGCGGACTGTTCCTGAGGCCCCTGTATACACCTTTACACCTGCCTGGCTTAGAGCCATGTGGGCGTTGGGGCCTACCTGGCCGGTGAGGACGGCTTTGACGCCTGCGCCTACCACTGCCTGGGATGCTCCTATGCCCGCGCCGTGGGCCGCCCCGATGCCGCTGTTGGGCAGTGTCTCGGCCTGCATGGTCTCGGTATCAACAATGACGAAGACATTGCACCGTCCGAACCGGGGGTCCACCGGTAGGTCTAAACCATTCCCCGTGGAGCTCACAGCTACTTTCAACTCTGTTTCACCTTCTCCTCTATCCTCTCAACTATCTTCTTGAACGCCTTGGCGGCTGGAGTGTTGGGGTGCATGACCACGAAGGGGGTCCCCTCGTCGCTGTCCGTCGATATCCGGGGGTCCATGGGTATGCTACCTAGGAGTTCAACCCCCATCTCCTCCGCCACCCTGGCACCCCCGTTGCCGCCGAAGACCTCTATGAGCTGGCCGCAGTGGGGGCAGACCATGCCACCCATGTTCTCCACCAACCCGAAGATGGGCACATCCATCTTCCTCGCGAACGTGATCGCCTTCTTTACCACAGACTGGCTCACCTCGCTTGGTATAGTTACTATGACGACGCCGTCCATGTTAGGTAGCAGCTGCAGTATGCTGAGGCTCTCGTCCCCCGTCCCCGGGGGCAGGTCCACAAGCAGGTAGTCCAGGTTGCCCCAGTTCACCTCACCCAGGAACTGGCGTATGGCGCTCATCTTAAGGGGGCCCCTCCAGATGACCGGTGAGTCGTCGCTGGGAAGCAGAAAGTCCATGGACACAACCTTGATGCCCATGGGCCCCGTGGCGGGCCCTATACCGGCTGGCCCCGCGTCCAGTCTGGCACCCTTAAGTCCCAGCATCTTCGGGACGCATGGGCCTGTGAGATCGGAGTCGAGGATAGCCACCTTCTTGTCTCGGGCTAAAGCTACTGCCAAATTAACTGTGACGAGGCTCTTACCCACGCCGCCCTTCCCGCTTATTATGGCTATCTTGTGCTTTACTCGGCTCATTCGCTGCTTGATGAGCTCCTCATCATTGTTCTTCTGCTCCCAAGGGTTGGGGACATCCATTTTCTCGGCCAAATCAGTTCACTTTAGGCTAGCTTAAATCGTATTTCTTTATCCCCAACCATTATAAACCTATCCCCATGGACAAACTCGCTATGATGCCCAGCGCACACAATTCGCAACGTATTTAGGCGTGCCTAACACAATCATATGATCTTGATGGTTAAAATAGGTGTGATGATTTGCGACCGCAACCGCACGTGCACCGGCAACAAGTGCTTCAAGTCCATCCTTGAGCGCGACGGCGCCTTCGCCAAGTACCCGAAGGACGAGCCCATCGAGGTGGTGGGCTGGATGGCCTGTGGGGGCTGCCCTGGAGAGCGCCTGGAGTACGCGCCCGCCGACATGAAGAAGTACGGGGCTGAGGAGATATACCTGGCCAGCTGCTACCTGGCCGGCTACCCCATCTGCCCCTACATTGAGGACCACAAGAACTACATCGAGACCGTGGTGGGGCTCCCCGTGAAGGTGGGCACCCACCCCATGCCGGCCAACTACTTGAAGGCCCACACCAAGATAGGGGACTGGAAGAGGGACGGCGCCGACAGGTGGCTGGGCCCCGTCACCGGTGACAAGGGCGACGCCGACAAGTACGACTCCACAAACCCCAACTTCCTCAAGAAGTAGGGCCCCCCTCAACGCTCAGCCCCACGGATGAACACCTTCCTTAACCCACCCGGAATCAAAACGTTTTAGACTAGCAATCACGCGAATCAGACTGGACACTGTTTGCGCCCCCAGGACAGATTCAGCAGGTTGGCGGGCAGGCTCAGGCTGAGCCCCGACGAGTCGGCTCACGCAGCGGTAGCCATCCTCGTCAGACCCACAACCGACGACCTGGAGTTCTTCCTGGTCAAACGGGCCGAGGCCCTCGGCGATCCTTGGAGCGGCGACATGGCCTTCCCAGGGGGCAAGAAGACGCCAGGCGACAGAAGCCTCATGGACACTGTGGCGAGGGAGGTCCGAGAGGAGACGGGTATAGACCTTGACGCGTCCCGTGCGGTCGGCTTCATGGAGCCCCTCTTCTCAAACATGCGCAAGACCCTGTGCGTCCAGCCCATCATCTACAGGCTGGACGAGACGCCCGAGGTGTTCCTCAACGACGAGCTAACGAACTACCTCTGGGCCCCGCTGACCGCGCTGCGGAGCTCACGGACCCAGGCCACGGTCAAGGGGTGGAAAGAACCAGTGTTCAGGGTGGGCGGCGAAGTGGTCTGGGGCCTCACCTACAGGATGCTAGAGAAGATATTGGAGATGCTGGGGGATTAAAGGAGCCGCTTCAGGGCCTTAGCAACCTGGCTGGGCATC